>NZ_JAQFJM010000010.1:0-89685 GCF_030440125.1 Streptococcus sp. SS4
TTGATTGCTGTCATAGGCTGATTCTCTCAAGCAATTTCTTTAGTTTCAACTTTGAAACATAGCAAACGCCACCATTTTCAAAATAGACTGTCCCCGTACTTTTATCTAATTTGATGATATTTTCTGGGTTGATAAGGAAAGATTTGTGGCATTTAAACAGTCTAGGGTCACTCTTTTCGATTTGTGAGAGACTGCCATAAAACTCAATCTGCTCCTCTTTGGTATAAAGGATAACCTTGTGAACAATGTCTGATGTCTCAAAGTATAAGATATCATGAAAGGGAACCTGAATAACGGTCTTAGCATTCTCAATCCGAAAAGCATCTTCTGGATTCTGACTCTGTGTCTTTTTGCAGGTTAATAAGATAACACTTTCCACACGCTTTTGAAAGTCCTCACCCTCCAAAGACTTATCAATAAAGTCTAGAGCTGCCAGTTGGTATTGAAAAGTCAAGGGAAGATACTCTGAATGGGTCGTGAAGAAAACAATATTGGCATAGGGATCATTCCTGCGAATCTGCTTAGCCACTTCCAAACCTTTTTTAGTATCGTCTTTAATTTGAATGTCCAAGAAAAAGAGCTGATGAGACCCTCGCTCGGTAATAGACTCTAACAGTTGATTGGGTTTGTCAAAAACCTCAAAGTCCCCCACTTTAATATTATTTTTCTTAAGAATCGTATGAATAACCTCTTCAATACGATTTTGTTGGATAAAATGATCCTCTAAAACATAGATGTTAAGCATGGCATAACTTCCTTTAGCATAATCTTAAGAGAAATTCTAAGTTAGAGCATTTCTTTAATAAATGAACCTCTCTTATTTATTTAAAATGAGATTTTTTGTTCTCTTTACCTATTTTACATTTTTATTACAAAAAACAATAGTTTGTAACATTTTTTTGCTTCATTCACCAAAAAAACACCACCCTCAAAAGAGAGTGATGTTACGAATCTTAAGAAATATCCACATAGCGTCTTGCACCGCTATAGGTTACATAAGACAACCAGGTATGGTCATCTGCTGTAAGGACCTTGTCATAGCGAACGGACATGCCTTTATCATAGTAGGCTAACTCTGGGCTTGCAACGCTTGGTTGAGCCTTGATAGAGCTCGGTTTGGTAAAGGTATAGGTGCCAGTTGCCGCTAAGCTTGGGCTTGCTGGTTGAGCAACTGCTGTTGCCTTAGCATCAATAGCAACGTATCGGCGGTTGCCTCCATGGCTGACATAAGAGAGCCAGGTATGACCATCTGCAGTCACCAATCTGTCATAGTTAACGGACATACCAGCATCATAGTAGGCCAACTCTGGACTTGCCACACTTGGTTCTGCTTTAATGCTAGAGCGTTCCTTGAAAGTATAGGTGCCAGATGAAGGTGTACTTGGTTGGACTGGTTGTTCTACAGGTTTAGTTACACTCGTTGGTGCGATAGCCACATAGAAACGATGTCCTGAATAGCTAAGGTAAGAAAGCCATGTATAGCCATCATTATTGACAACCTTGTCATAGTTGACTGACATACCAACATCGTAGTAGCTAACATCTGGGTTGGCTACCAAAGGTTGAGTCTTAATGCCAGAACGAGCAGTAAAGGTGTATGAACCTGAGGCTGGAAGATTGTGGCGAGTTGCATTTTGAACTGGAACAGTTGTGCTAGTGCCTCCAATACCTACCATCTTACCATCTTGAACATAGTAGAGATGGACAATGTATTCGCCTGCTTCAGCCTTATGATCACTAACATTGATGCGAACCTTGTAGCTACCATCACTTTGTCTGTCAGCTTGGTGCCATACAAGATCATCTTGGCCGTCCTTAGCTGTCCATACTGGAACACTTACGCCTTGGATAGCTTTATCTCCACCAGAAACATTAGTGATATGAACATCGAAACCGAGGTTAGAGAGATTTTCAATATTGATAGTACCACTTGGTTTGCTTTCTTGTTGAGCAAGTTTAGACACGGCTACATAACGGCGGTTGCCATTGTAGCTGAGGTAAGAAAGCCATTGGTAACCATCACCACTGACAATCTTGTCGTAGTTGACTGACATGCCAGCATCGTAGTAGGCCAACTCTGGACTTGCCACACGAGGTTCTGCCTTGATGCTAGAACGTTCTCTGAAGGTGTAAGTTCCTGCATCAGGAAGGCTATAGCTAGTAGTTGTATGAGTTTCTTCAACTTTGGCAGGAACTGTGTAAGTTGTGCCACCCACACCAACTAATTTACCATTAGTTTCAACATAGTAAAGATGAACATTGTAGAGGCCACGTTCATTCTTGTGGTCAGTTAGACTGACGTTAACCTTGTAGTTACCATTGTTAAGACGAGTCGCATTGTACCAGATGATGTCATCTTGACCATTCTTTTCAGACCAGATTGGAACAGATACTCCAAGGACACCGTTTTGATCTGAAACATTACTGATAACCACACTAAAGTCACCATTGTTATGACTTTCAATAGCGATATCGCCTCTTGGTTTAGCTACAGCCTCTGCAACAGCACCTAGGTCGACGTAACGACGAGTACCACTGTACGAAGTGTAAGAAATCCAACGGTGGTTGTCCGCAAGCAAAGATCTATCGTAGTTGACTGACATACCAGGATCAAAATTGAACTCAGTCTTAGCAGTCAAGCTAGGTTGGTTCTTCACATCTGCAGGTTTAGTGAAATAATAAGTACCACGTTCAGGGATAGTTTCATCTCTAGTCGCTTCAGTAGTGCTACTAGTATTTTCGGCCTTCAAAGCTGCGATATCAGCATAGTAGCGTTCATAGTCGTAACCAATGTAAGAAATCCATTGGTGATTGTCTCTCTTCAAGACCTTGTCGTAGATAACATGGTCGCCTGCACTAAAGACGAAGGTAGGTTTGATATCCATGATTGGCGCAGTACGAATTTCTGTTGTGCGACGGAAATAATAGGTACCGTTTGATGGAATATCAAGAGAACCATCAGCAGTCACTGGACCATCCACACCAGGTTGAGGAGTATCCACAGCTTCACGGTCAGTAACTCTAGCTTCTGCTACTTCTGAAGTTGCTGAACGGTTAGTCTCACTTGCTACTTCAGAGCTAGCTACTGATGACACTTCAGAACGTGGGCTAGCCACTTCTGATCTAGAAACAGTAGCAACAGCAGATGCAGAATGAGCAACCTCTGCCGGTACTTCCAAAGAAGCAGCCTCGCTAGCCACTACACTATTAGCTTCAGAAGAGGCAACCTCACTGCTAGCAAGCTTAGGTCTTGGCGCTTCAGATCTTGAAGCTGGTTGATTGAGGACATCGGTAACAGCTTCTGAAGTTGCCTGGTCGATTTGAAGTGGTTCAGAATTATTTACAAAAACTTCATAATCCTTGCTAGTACTTGTGCTGTTGGCTTGTTCCTGAGCCAAAGCATGTCCACCAAGCATCAAGCTCGCACCAATCAAGACTGATGCAGCTCCAAAAGAATATTTACGAATTGAGTAACGTTGACGTTCCTTAACAACATATGCCTTTCTCATTTTGATCACTCTCACTTTCTAGGCTGTTTGATAAACATTGGAACCGTTTTCATATTTCTATTATACCCCTTTGGAATATTTTTTACAATTATTTCAATATTATTACTAAAGTTTTTAAAGAAAAAAGATAGGATTTTCATCCTACCTTTTCAAGTTTCTTTTATTGTATCACATCTTAGAGCTGTTCTGCTACTGCTGAAAGAAGATCTTGGATACCATTGGCATCGTTACCACCGGCCATGGCCATATCTGGTTTACCACCACCACGACCTGATACGATTGGTGCGAGAACCTTGATAACATTACCTGCGTGAACATCTTTAGACTTGCTTGCTACAAGAACATTAACTTTTTCGCCAATGTGAGCTGCAAGGACAAGGACATCAGAGTAGTCTGCTTGTTTCCATTGGTCCGCGAAGGTACGAAGGGCACCTGCATCAGAAACTTCTACTTGGCTAGCAATGTAACGAACACCGTTAGCTTCTTTAACATCTTTGAAGACGTCACCAGCTGCAGCCGCAGCTGCCTTTTCTTTAAGCGCAGCATTTTCTTTTTGAAGGGCATGCAATTGCTCTTGAAGGCTAGCAACCTTGTTAGGCACTTCTTTCAATTGTGGTGCCTTAAGTGTTGCTGCGATTGCTTTGAGGGCATCTTCTTCTTCACGATAAGCAAGGTAAGCTTCACGTGATGTCACTGCCAAGATACGACGTGTTCCTGAACCGATACCTTCTTCTTTGACAATCTTGAACATACCGATTTCAGCAGTGTTGGCAACGTGCGTACCACCACAAAGCTCAACAGAGTAATCACCGATTGAAACGACACGAACATTCTTACCATATTTTTCACCAAAGAGGGCCATAGCTCCCATTGATTTAGCGGTGTCAATGTCTGTTTCAATAGTTGTTACTGGAGTAGCTTTCCAGATTTCTTCGTTGACTTGTTCTTCGATAGCACGCAATTCTTCTGGAGTTACAGCCTCAAAGTGAGTGAAGTCGAAACGCAAGAATTCTTGTTCGTTAAGAGAACCAGCTTGAACAGCATGATCACCGACGATGTTATGAAGGGCAGCGTGCAAGAGGTGAGTCGCTGTGTGGTTCTTCATGACACGGTGACGACGTGTGTGGTCAATTTCAAGTTTGTAGTTAGCTCCTACAACAAGTTCACCTTCAACTTCAACAGTGTGAAGGGCTTGTCCATTTGGTGCACGTTGAACATCAACCACACGTGCAACGACTGTACCAGCTGAATCTGAGATCGTACCGTGGTCTGCTACTTGTCCACCCATTTCAGCGTAGAATGGTGTTTGTTCAAAGACAAGGAGGGCTTGACCAGAGCTAACACTATCATGACGAGTATCATCAGCAACGATGACGCTCAAACGGCTTTCAGCAGTTTCCGCTTCATACAAGAACTCAGATGGTTCAGTAATGTTAGCGAGAGTTTCATTTTGCATACCCATAGAACCACCTTTGACGACGCTAGCACGCGCACGGTCTTGTTGTTCTTTCATGGCAGCTTTGAAACCTTCATGGTCAATCTTGAAGCCTTCATCTTCAGCCAACTCTTCTGTCAATTCCACTGGGAATCCATAAGTATCGTAAAGTTTAAAGATGTCTTTACCTTCAAGCGTATCTTTACCAGATTTCTTAAGGTTAGCAAGAAGCTCGTCAAGCATGCTTGAACCTGCATCGATGGTACGCGCAAAGGTTTCTTCTTCACGTTTAACAATCTTCTCGATAAAGTCTTTCTTCTCAAGAACTTCTGGGTAATAGCTTTCCATAATTTGACCAACAGTTGGAACAAGTTTGTACAAGAAAGCGTCAGAAATGCCGAGACGACGACCATGCATTACAGCACGACGGAGAAGACGACGAAGGACATAACCACGACCTTCATTACCTGGAAGAGCACCATCACCGATGGCAAATGCCAATGAACGAATGTGGTCAGCAATAACCTTGAAGCTCATTGTGTCACCATCTGGATTGTAAGTTTTACCAGACATTTTTTCGATTTCACGAATGATAGGCATGAAGAGGTCTGTTTCAAAGTTTGTTTTAGCCCCTTGCATTACGGCTACAAGACGTTCAAGACCCGCGCCCGTATCAATGTTTTTATTAGGAAGTTCCTTGTATTCTGAACGGGGAACTGCTGGGTCTGCGTTGAATTGTGACAAAACGATGTTCCAAATTTCAATGTAACGATCGTTTTCAATATCTTCTTCAAGCAAACGGATACCAATATTATCAGGGTCAAAGTCTTCGCCACGGTCAAAGAAGATTTCAGTATCTGGTCCTGAAGGTCCAGCACCGATTTCCCAGAAGTTATCTTCAATTGGAATCAAATGACTTGGTTCAACACCGCAGGCAATCCAACGGTTGTATGAATCTTTATCATCTGGATAGTAAGTCATGTAAAGCTTGTCTTTTGGAAAATCAAACCACTCTGGGCTTGTCAAAAGCTCATAACCCCATTCGATAGCTTCATCACGGAAGTAATCACCAACTGAGAAGTTACCAAGCATTTCAAACATAGTGTGGTGACGAGCTGTCTTACCAACGTTTTCGATATCGTTGGTACGGATAGCTTTTTGTGAGTTAGTGATACGTGGATTTTCAGGAATTACTGAGCCATCAAAGTATTTTTTCAAAGTGGCAACCCCTGAGTTAATCCAAAGAAGGGTTGGATCGTTAACTGGAACCAAGTTAGCTGATGGTTCAACAGCGTGACCTTTTGATTTCCAGAAATCAAGCCACATTTGACGAATTTGTGCTGAAGTAAGTTGTTTCATTGTTTCTCCTTAATCAATTGTTTCTTATTTTGAGCTATTCTCGAGCATTTCCACATAGTCAATAGCGACACATAGGGAAATGGCTAAATCGGCATAAGTATTTTCATAAACGGTAACAGTATAGGTCGATGTTAGATGGAAGAGTTCCTTTTGAATCCTAGCAACTACCTGATCTTGACTATTATGCAGTTGAAAATCCAGGTCCCAAATATTCCCCTCTATTCGCAAACCAAGATTATCGACATCATACTTATCACGAAGAAAGGTTAATTTTTTACGAATGTAAAAACTCGAACCATCCTGTAAATCCACCGTAAATTTGGGTAAGAGACTAATAGGCTCCTTGGTGATATGACTGATCTCACGACCATCCTCGCCAAAAATCGTAAAGGTCTTTGGAATCTTAAAAAAGGATCCTTCAACCTGATAGGCAACTCTACCTTGATCATCCTTGATATCAAAGCGTTCACCACCCAATCGAAACTTCTGTTTGACAAAATAGGTTTTCATAAGCTACCTCCAATAATGTCATACATTCATTCAAAAAATACTAAAAGAATAAAAGACAAGGCCACTAAACGAAGGGCGACGTGAACCGCGGTACCACCTTCATTCAATGAACTTGTCATTCTTATTTGTCTTTAATTGTGAACTTTGAGTAGCAAGTAACCAGATTCGTCCGTGGCTCGCAGCGACCGCCATTTTTCTGTATCAGAAGCAATGATTACCAATCTCAAAGGGATGGCCAAAAATGTCATGATATTAGAACTTTCAGCCACTCTCCATTTTAACGTGTTTTAGGTCTTAGGTCAAGCTGATAATAGCATTATCAACTCTATCTTGTGATTTATTTGCTAGAGCTTGATGATGAACTTGATGAAGCTCCAGAACCAGTCACATACTGGTCAAGAATTGCGCTAAAGGCCTTGTCTACAACTTTAACATTATATTTCTTAAGGACCTTAGCAATCACTGAATTAGTGAAGTTAGTATCAGATTTCTTACCATTGATGATAACCTTAGTCAAATCATCCTTATAGTTTTTCCAATCTGCATTTTTCTCAGATTTTGAAACAGTTTTAACGATGTAGTAAGTTGCAGCACCAGTTGAGCTGTTTGAAACAGTCACTACGTCAGAAACAGCATTAGCATCTTGTTTGAAGGCTGCTGTCAAAACATCTGCTGGGAAGTCTTGAGAAGCTGAGTTAACTGTCTTAGAAGTTACTTCCAAGCTGTTATCTTTAGCAACTTGTGAGAAGTCTGCTCCTTCTGCCTTAGCTTCAGAGTCCACCTTATCTGCCACTGCTTTATCAGTAGTTGAAACCACTTGCACCTCAGTATTTGGTGTGTAGTTATCATAGGCAGCCTTGTAATTGGCTTCTGTCAAATCTTTTTGTGCGGCTTGGTTAACAGCATACTCAACCAATTTTTGTGTACGGATTTGAGTACGGTATGACTCTTCTGTTTGACCATAGGCTGCAAGTACTTGTGAGAATTGATCTCCGTATTGTTCTGAAGCTTGCTTATAAGCTTTGTCTACGTCTTCTTTGCTGACTTTGCTACCATATTCTTTTTCAAGAGCCTTTTGCAACGTTGCACTCAAAACACTTTGTTGTGTTTGGCTGCTACCTTTAAGTGAATCAAAGACATCACCGACAGTAACAGTATCACCTTTCATAGATACCAAAGTTGTTTCTTCAGTCGTTTTGTTCCCTAGAGAAACATACATAGCACCTGCACCAACGAGAGCTGAAACAGCTACAAGGGCAAGACCTCCAAGGAAGCGGCCACCTGAGCTTGGTTTACCAGCATCACGTGTCTTTTTCGTTTTAGCACGTTTAGCTTTTTCTTTCGCTTTTTCACTAGCGAGGGCGATGCTTTCCTCTTCTTCTTTTTGGCGATCAAGATGCTCTTGTTCTGCGTCTTTGTCTGCTACAACCTCTTCAACAGTTTCTTCTGTCGACTCAAGGTTTTCATTTTCTTTAGCCATTCTATCTACTCCTTAAATTGTCAATATCTTTGTTATTATACCACACTTACTTAAATAATGCTTAATCTGGCAAGATAATATTTTCAGAATTTTTCCGAAGCATAAGAAGCCCGTCACTCATAGGTACCAAACTAGCAGTCAAACCAGGGTTATCTAAGGTCGCATCAAAAAGACGATGCAAACCACGGTAAATCGTACGTTGACCACGACGAACCTCCATAATGTCTTTGGCAATATCCCCCCCTTGGAAGATATCATCAAAGACAATGACACCACCTACCTTGAGACGTTTTAGGATTTCAGGCAGAAAGACGATATATTTAGACTTGGCTGAGTCCATAAAAACAAAATCATAATCAGTGTCCAAATCTTGCAAAACTTCTGCTGCATCACCTTCGACCAAGGTAATTTGTTTGCGGCTGTCATACTTGGCTAGATTTTCCTTGGCAAAGCCAATCATTTCTTCATTACGATCAACCGTCGTAATCTGAGCATCAGGGGCGTACTCAGCCATAAGAAGAGCTGAAAAACCAATAGCAGTTCCTACCTCAAGGATTTTCTTAGGCTGCAAGGTCTGTAACAAAAATCGGAAATAAGCAACAACTTCGTGCTGGATAATTGGAATATTTTCCTTACGAGCAAAGGCCTCCAGCTCAGCCAAATGCCCTTTATTTTCCTGAAGATGCGTTCGCATGTAATCCACGATATCCTTGTTTACTACTGGGCGACGCATGTTGTGATTTGCGTTTTTACTATATGATTTAACCATGTGTTTTATTATATAAAAAATCCCTAGCGAGTGCTAGAGATTTTTCTTATCTATAACTCAAATCCTCATCATTAGACTACTTGACGAATAACCTTCTTTTTCAAGAGGTAAGCAATAACTAAAGCTACCACGTAAAGAGCAATGAAAACAAGCAAGGTCATCTGGTAAGATTTTGTCAATTCATAGGTTACCGACAGGAGCATTGGTCCCACCAAGGCTGCCATAGCCCAGGCAGTCAGAATATAACCATGAAGGGTAGCCAATTCCTTTGCCCCAAAGATATCGCTAAGGTAGGGAGGAATCAAGGAGAATCCTGCCCCGTAGCAAGTCATCAGAACAGCCATCGCAACCACAAAGACAAGTGGAACTTGCAGGACAATTAGGAGGATAGCCATAACGATATTAACCGCAAAGAGGAGGATAAAGGTCTTCGGACGCCCAATATAATCCGACAAGCCTGCCCACAGAAGGCGACCAAAACCATTAAAGATTCCCATAACACCGACAACAACTGCTGCTGATTCCGCTGACATCCCAACCATATCTTGAGCCATTGGAGAAATAGCAGAGACAAGGGCTAAGCCACATGAAATATTGATAAACAAGATAAGCCATAACCAGTAGAAAGTTGACGATTTCAGAGCTTCATTAGCCGTAACCCCTTTGCTCAAATCAGCAGCCTGACAGTTTGGACTCTTGTCAGCCAACAGTTGTGCTTCCTCTAAGCTTGGTCGTTTAATGAATTGTGAGACAAAAAGCATCACAATAAAATAAACAACTCCCAAGATATAAAAGGTCTGCTCAACACCACGTGCCTGAATCAGATATTGGGCAATAGGGCTGGTCAAGAGCGATGCAAAGCCAAAGCCCATAATGGCAAGACCAGTCGCAAGCCCACGCTTGTCAGGAAACCACTTAATGATGGTTGAAACAGGCGTAATATACCCCACACCCAGTCCTAGACCACCAAGAATACCGTAACCAAGATAAAGTATCCACAGCTCTCCCTGAGCAATGGCAACTCCTGTTAGAATGTTACCTCCGGCATAGAGAACAGCCGACATACTTCCAGTCACTCTAGGACCAAATTTTTCAACCAAACGTCCCATGAAGGCTGCAGAAAGACCAAGACAAAAGATGGCCAATGAAAAGGCAAAAGAAACTGAAGATTGATCCCAGCCAGTCTGGGCCATAATAGGATTACGATAGATACTCCAAGCATAGGTAGACCCCAACATAAGATGGAGTAAGACACCACACGTTGCTACAAGATAACGATTGGTTGTTTTCACAAAAACCTACTTTCTATTTCTGAACACTGTTCACTTATCAATTATAAAACGTTAGGTTTTTAGTCTATCATGAATATAAACAAGGAGCTATAAATATGCTCATTAGTAATTTTCCGTAGCAATCAGGACTTGTATGCTGTAAACGTTCGTTTTTTAGATGTAAAAAGAACCACTCTTATCTAGAATGATTCTCTCATATAGTATAATGACTTTTTTAAGAAAGGTGAACACCTTTTTCAACCAAGGCTTCCAATTCAACGAGACGGTCTTCAAAAACTTTGAAGGCAGCATCCAAGTAGTCGGTATTGGTCATATCAACGCCAGCTTTCTTGATAACTTCCAAAGGATAATCTGAGCTTCCCGCCTTAAGGTAAGTAAGGTAAGCTTCTTTATCCTCCTCAGTACCGTGAACAATTTTTTCAGCTAAGTAGCTTGCTGCTGCAAACCCTGTAGCGTATTGGTAGACATAGTAATTCATGTAGAAATGCGGAATACGTTCCCACTCAAACTGAATTTCGTAGTTATCTTCAGCTTTAAGGTTATAGTATTTCTCATTGAGGTCTGCGTAAAGTTTATTCATGAAGTCAGCTGTCAAGATTTGACCAGAGGCATCTGCTTCATGGATAGCATGTTCAAACTCAGCAAATTGGGTTTGACGGAAGACAGTTCCCTTGAAACCATCCAAATAGTGGTTAAGAATAGCAAAACGTGTCTTGTCGTCTTTAACTTCTTTAAGAAGTGTTTCTGTCAAGATATTTTCATTAGTTGTAGACGCAATTTCCGCCAAGAAGATTGGGTAATCTCCATAAACATATGGTTGTGTCTGACGTGTGAACGTTGAATGCAAGCTGTGGCCAGTCTCGTGAACCAAGGTAAAGAGATTGTCCAGAGTGTCTTGCCAGTTCAAAAGCATGAAAGCATTTGTATCATAGGCACCACCTGAGTAGGCACCTGAGCGTTTTCCTTTGTTAGGGTGAACGTCAATCCAACGTTCCGTAAAGGCTGCATGAACCCCTTTACTATACTCTTCACCAAAGATTGCCAAGACTTCTTCTGCTTTCCTGAGGGATTCTTCATAAGTAAGAGCAGTTTCAGTCTCAGAAAGTGGTGTGTAGACGTCATACATCTTAAGCTCATCAAGCCCCAAGACCTTCTTACGCAAATCAAGGTAACGGTGCAAAAGTGGCAAATGCTTATTCACTGATTCCAAGAGTGAGTCATAAACACTCTCTGGAATAAAATTAGCCGCAAGTGCTGCATGACGTGCCGAATTATAGTGACGAACTTTGGCTTGGTAATTGTGAACCTTAACAACGCCTTGAAGTGTTTGTGCATAGGTATGTTGGAACTGCTCGTAAGTACCGTACATCGCTTCATAAGCACCCTTACGAATGTCACGGTCCTTAGATTCCATGAGGGTGATAAAGTTACCATGTGTCAACTCAACCACATCCCCTTGGCCATCTGATACCCATGGGAAGAGGATATCAGCATTATCCAAGACATTAAAGGTATCCGTTGGACCGTTGAAAATATCACCGGCTGCTGCCAAGAGTTCTTCAGCTTCTTGAGAAAGAACGTGATCCTTGTTTGCCAAGAGGCGTTCGAAATAGTGGTCATAAAGTCCAAGCCCTGGTTCCTCTGTTTTGAAGGCTGTTAACTTTTCAGCATCCAAGGCCATAAACTCAGGCTCAAAGTAAGCAAAGGCTTCACTCAACTGTGAATAAAGGTTTGAGGCCTTTGCTTGGTACTCTTGATACAGACCTACTGTTGTGTCTTGGTCATTTTTCATTGACGCATAGACATAGATTTTCTCCAAGCGACGCATAAGGCTCATATAAAGTTCTGTTGCCTCAAGCAAGTTCTTAGCAGAATCCAAGAGATGACCTGCATAAGCACTAGCCTTCTTCAAATCCTGAACAGTGCTTTCATATTCGGTTTCCCAATCTGCATCTGTCGCAAAAATGGTCGTCAAATCCCATGTGTATTTTTCTTCTAAATGAGTACGATTGTCTGACATAATATTCTCCTTAATTGTGTCTATTCTTTTCTATTTTAGCATAAAAGGTGGGAGGGTAGAGAGTTTGTCGATAAGAAAAATGCCTTTTTCGATAATATTTCTTAAAAAGCTTTTCAAAACCTTCAAGTGACTGTCTAATTTGGACAAATCCTTGCTTAGATTCAGGAAATCTCACTTGTGGGAAAAAATCCTGATCAGACAGACTTAACAAATTCATTCCCCTAAGATAGGCTTCTTCCTGCCTTCTCATCCACCTTGGATTTTTCCCCATTAATTCTCGTTGAATTACATGTGAGACTTTCTTTCGCTGAGTCACTTGATAGGTCTCAGCCTTTTCTGATTGATAAGGATAACGTAGAACTGCCATCAGATTTTCGGTTAAAGGCCAGATCTTAGTTAAGTAATAGACTTTCCCAAAAATATCCTCATAGATAAGATACTTAAGTCTAATTTCCTCTTTCTTCCAATCAAGCTCCCATAGATGAAATCCTATATTAGCCGTAAAATAGAGAAAGTCCCGCTGTAAGTCTGTTAAACGCCGTCCCAACCATAGGTCTTCCCCCAAAAGCCAACGCACTTCATAACCTGCTTGCTGATAGGCGCGTGTCCTCTCTCTCAAACGTTGCTGGGATAAACGAGAACACTGAACTTCTAGAGCCAGGGAATCGCCAACAAATAAATCTGCAATTTGCCCCATCTCAGACAAAACCTTTTCAATACTTACTTTTTCACCATGATTAACCAAAGATTTATATAAGGCTGCCTTAAGGGATAAATGTTGGGCCGATTCATTCTCCGAGAAGAACTGACAATCTTGCAAAGATATATGAGCAAAATGTGGACACATTACCTGCCCCTGCCTCAATAGGACTCTACCTTGACAACCTGGACAATAATAAGTTTCCTCGCGATTTAACTCAGTTTCAAGTGCTGAAACCAATTTCCCTTCCGGATTTTTTGCAATTAACACGACACCCTCCTTCATGCACTCTCTTACTTATTCGCAAAAGAATTCACAAAATAAAAAACATCTAGATGACTCTAGATGCGTCCCCCATTCAAACTGAAACTTGCTCCCTGCTGTATGGAAACTTAGGTTTATAGGTGTATTGCTTACCTTGGGATACAAGTGCCGCTCAGTCCATTTGATCTCTTTTCAATAATCTCGATACCTAAAGGAAAATCCCCCAACTTTCCTAGGAATCAGGATCTTGAAAACAGTTTCTATTCCACACGACCTTTAAAAATAGTCAATGTAGCATAGACAGATGCTCTCACAAACATCTAGTCAAATTCCGTCGCTAAAACATCATCCCAATATGCTTCTTACCTTTTTGTTCCTGAATCTCAACTTGAACTTAATCCCTCGAGTTCACGTTGTGATAAAACAATTTTTTGACTTTTTGAAATGTAAAGTCTTTATTTACTAACATTGAACCACCATTTCCCTAGGTGCAGTTCAATACCAACAAACGCAAAACCGTGTTGGTCCAAAATGGTTTCTAGTCAAGAGTATCTTATGATTGATAGTCAGTCAATCTGAAAAGCTTTCCCTCTAGCTTTTTGACGCAGAACATCTTACTGCTTACAAGATACTATTTCCTAGAAGAGTAATGGCTAAAAACGCCACTCTCAAAACATATCACCTATCAGTCATTAGGTTTAATCCACCTTCTGATAGGTATATTAGCAGTTACTGCTTTATTTTCTTTCCCTCTTCGCTTTTGAAGATTAGTCTCTACCGATTCTGCTGTTTTTGAATCTGTCGTTTGCTCTACACGGATTAAAAATACCGCTAGCTCCCGCTACGATGATGCTGATGTTTAAAATCGATTAATCTAATTTTTTTGCTGTTTAAATCTTCTCTTTTTTAAATCATCACAATGAAACATTGGAATTTGATAACTTAGAATTCCAGATTCTAAGCTAGTCTTTTTTGGACTAGGGAGTCACCCTGCCAAAAAAACAAACTCTTCCTAACACAATCTATTATACTGTATTATAATTTTTTGTCAATTAATTTATTTCATATTTTTTGAAAATAATATTTAGACCCTTGTTTTTTACATGGTTAGCTATAGAGAAAAGCCTATAATATAGGCCTTTTTACAGTTTTGAAAAAATTAGAAAATGTATATCAATTTTTCTTTTTTGAGTCTAAATCAAGTAGTTTTACTAAATGTCAGAAAATTTCATCTTTCTTATTTCTAGCTATCTTGATTCTTCCAAACCAAAAAAGCTAGGAAAATTTCCTAGCTTTTTTGGTATTATCTTAGTGTTTACGTTTGTAAGTTGAGATACCGAACAAGGCCAAAGCTGATGTCACCATAGCTGCACCTGCTGCTGCAGAAGCTGCTGTTGATTTTTCACCAGTAGCTGGGAGAGCTGGAGCTTCTTCTTTTACAGGTACTGATGTTGGTGTTACAGGTTTACCTGGTGTAGGTTCTGTTGGAGTTGTTGGTACTTGAGGTTTTGGTTTCTCAGTTGTTTCTTCAACAGACACAAAGTTTTTGTGGTAAGTAACTGATGCTGAAACAGTATTTGGAAGAACTGGTTTATTTGGTTCTTCTGGCAATTCAGGAACAACTACTGTTGAGTTAGTTGCGAACCAGTAAGCAGTTGGAACGTTAAGGTTATTTCCGCTTACGATAAAGTCCATTGGTTGGCCTTTGAAGATTGTTGCAGCAGCACCATAGTAGGCATTCTTCGTACGAGGTGTTCCATCTGGGTTAATCGCATCCCAACCTTCATCTGTGACTTCACCAGTTGTTGGATCAACTGTTGGGTCACTGTTAAAGCGTGAACCGTTAGCCACAAATTCGTTATCGTTTGTTGCATAAGCATAACCATCCTCATGCAAAGTGATTGATGAACCAGGGATTTGAACGTATTCATTACCATTCAAACCAACTTTTTCAATGTGGTTTCCAAGTTCAGTGTTCCAGTGGTTAAGTGATGAGATACTCAAAACTGATCCATTCTTAGACAAATCAAGTGGTTTCACTGATGACTCAGAATCAAAGAAGTTCAAGTTCATCTTAACATGAAGTTTTTTGTTAGTGTCGTCAGTTTGTGAACCAATGAAAAGTGTCTTCGTTGGATCGTGGTACAACTTAACAATGGCTGAACCATCTGTACTTGGTGTTTCTACCAAAGTGTAAGTTGCAACGATTTTCTTAACTGGAGTACCATTGAATGATGTTCCGTTTAGATTGTTGTATGTTACAGTCAACGTTTGACCTGTAGCCATCTTCAACCATACATCTTCAGTATATTCACCATCAGCATTGATAGTGTACTGTGTACCGTTAGCTGCACTGAAGTCACTTGGAATGTAACGAGATGTGTTGAATTGTTCAAGGATTTCATCTACTGAGTGACCTGATTGGATTGTTTTATCCAAGTAGTCAACTGAACCTGCTGAGTTTTCAACAGTCATAGTAGCATTAGATTCTGTTTTATAAATCAAGCCAGTGGCATTTTCAGCCAAGCCCTTTGTCAAAAGACGAGCTGTTGTTCCACCAGTATATTCCTTGTATGATTTTTCCCAAGCAGCATAAGCAAGAACGTCTTGGTAGTATTTGTCCAATTGTGTTTTGTAATCTGCAAGTTTTTGTTTATATTCTGAAACCGCAGTTGTCAAAGCTGTTGTTTGAACTTTGTTGTCATTGTTAGCAGCTTCGACGCTAGTGTGTTTAACACCTGCTTCTTCTGTAGCTGTGAATCCTCCTGTTGCAACAACATTTGCTTTAGCAGATGTAAGAGCTGCATCAGCTTCTTCACGAGTCAATTTATTTTCAGAAACAACTGTATTTGAAGCTTCTTGAGCATCTTTAGCTGCTTGATCTTGAACAGCTTTAACATCAGCAGAATCTTTTGATGCTGCTGCAGTCGTTGTTGCAGCTTCAACAGCGTTATCGAAGTCAGGATTTGAAACTTCCGCAATAGCTTTAGTTGTTGTTTTTACAGTAGTATCTGTTTCAGTAGTAGTTTTTTCTTCTGTTCCAGGTACTGTAGTGACAACCGCTGCATCACCTGTTGTTTTAACAAGATTAGCACTTGATTCTGCAGTCGTATTTGATACGGTTGCATCAGTATCAGTAGTTGCTGTTACATCTTTAGCTTCATCCGCAGCTGCTACGCTTGTAGCCGCGAGTCCTGCAAGCAATACGCTTGAATACAATGTTGTTTTAAATGGATTGACTTTCATTTACACTTTCTCCTTCTTGGTTAACATTTTATTAACCTATTTTCTTCACCGTTTAATATACTACCGTGATTTTCAAAATTTGG
This sequence comes from Streptococcus sp. SS4, assembly GCF_030440125.1. Taxonomy (NCBI): domain Bacteria; kingdom Bacillati; phylum Bacillota; class Bacilli; order Lactobacillales; family Streptococcaceae; genus Streptococcus; species Streptococcus sp. SS4. The sequence goes on from NZ_JAQFJM010000010.1 coordinate 16,668, forward strand.
CAATAGTTTTCTGAAAAAAATATTATATATTTGCTACATGTTTTTAAAATTTGACACACTTTTGTTATAATTCAACCATCTCTTTACAATTAATTGTAATTCGTAAGGGGTTCATAGAGTTTTCACTTATTACTTTCTTACAGCCGTTCATTTTTTTCTCATAAAGGACTGTTTCTAAGATAACATATGTTTTCTACTATATTCGGGTTAACATGAAGTGACCTCTTCATTACTAAAAACACATAAAAAACACCTTCAAGACCTTGACTTTAAGCGTTTTTCGTCGTATGCTTAAAAAAAATGTTAAGAAAGTTGGGGGACTTTTCAATGACAAAAAAAGAAATGAGATTGCTGATCCTTCTTGGGGTTAGTATTATTTTAGCGAACCTTGTACTGCGTTTGATTCTTAAGCCTCTGCCTGAGAATATAGGTTATCTCATTAAAACGCTTGGCCTTATGTGTCTATACTATTTCCTCGTACAGAGACGCCTTGGATTAAAGATCAAATCGACTAAAAAGATAAGTTGGTCTGAAACCTTAGGGGTTTGTTGGTTTCTTCTTTTGGCAGATTTCTTCTATCTTTCTGCGGTTGCTTTTGGGATCAGTAAAGCACCTCACATGATAGGAACTGCCTTGGTTATTGCCTTAGGAGCCGGGTTTTTTGAGGAATATTTTTTTCGTGGACTTTTCCTTAAACTCGCCTTCCAAGATGGTATTAGATCTTCAAAACAGGTTTTAGGAGTCGTTTTCTTATCTGCCATATTTTTTTGGACTAGCCCATCTTGGAAACCTCACTCACCAGCCCTTGAACGCTACCTTGTTCCAGGTTTATTATGCGACAGCTATAGGAATATTCTTTGCTGCTATTTACCTACGTACTGGTAGTCTCTGGTGGACTATTATTCTGCACTGTTTGGTTGATTTTGCCAGTGTCCTTCTCTCGCAATCAACACAGGCTGCACCAGCTACAAGTATCTGGCATTTCATTTTCTGGCTACCTTTAATTGCCCTAGGACTCTTCCTTATTCGTCCTAAAAAATTGAAAGCCATTAGATATCTTAATGACTAATATTTCAAACTGCATCCCACAAGTTAGATTTTTGGTGTCTAACCTGGGGATGCAGTTTTTCATTTATCAGCACCACATTCTTACAACTTATCTCAATTTCCATTATTACTCCTAAAACGATTTAATCATAGAAATTTCATATCAAGTCTTCATCTATTCCTATCAGAATTTTGCTGATTTTAGACTTCTCATTTTGTTATAATATGACCTACAATCATATTTTTTAAAGGGGATGCTTATGAATTTTCAACAATGTCGCTATGTTCAGACTATCGCTGAAACAGGGTCTTTTAGTAAGGCTGCTAAAAAACTCTTTTTGACTCAACCTAATCTCTCAGCATCCATCCGTGATTTAGAGGAAGAACTTGGAGTCCAACTCTTTGAACGTTCCAATACAGGAGCTAAACTAACTGATGACGGTCATGATTTTCTCAAATACGCCAAACGTATTCTTGGAGAGCTAGATCTACTAGAAGGACGCTATCGCAAATCCTTTAAGAAATCATTCACTGTTGCCAGTCACCACTACGATTTCTTGTCACTTCCCATGGCTCACATTGCCCAACGTTTTCGTAGTGATTATCAAGAATTTCAACTGATTGAAACAACAACTAGGAAGATTCTCAAAAGCGTTGAAAGCTTCGAAAGTGATCTGGGGATTATTTATCTAGATGAAGATAACGACCATATCCTAGAACGCAGTTTCCAACACATGGATTTAACTTTTACCCCACTTGGAGAGTTTGAAACCAAGATTTTCTTAGGTCGCCAACATCCCCTAGCTCACAAAAAATCCCTCAACCTCAAAGATTTAGAGGGATACCCACAGGTCCGCTTTCGTCAAGAAAGCTCTGGAATTCATTTTGACGAAGATCCTCTCGAGGTTCTGCCTGACCAACAAGTGATTTACAGTAATGACCGAGGCAGTGTCATGAATTTGCTCTGTGCCTCAGATAGTTACGCTTCTGGCCTCGGTATTGTTAATAGTTTCATTAAGGACCAAATTGTTTTACTTCCACTGAAGAACAGTCCCAAGCACACCTTGGGGTTTGTGACAAATAATAAACAGAAACAATCCGCAATTATTCAAGCATTTATCGAGGAAATTCAGGATAGCTTACTACCCCACCACTAAGGAGAAGAAAATGGAATTTCAAACACTTAACAATGGCATCAAAATACCCGTGCTTGGTTTTGGTGTCTGGCAAATTTTCGATCAAAAGGAATGTCAAAAAGCCGTTGAAGACGCTCTTTCTGTAGGCTATCGATTAATTGATACTGCTAGTCTTTATCGAAATGAGGAGGCTGTTGGACGTGCCATTAAGTCATCTGGTATCCCTCGAGAGGATATTTTCTTGACTAGTAAAGCCTGGATTAGCCAGCTCGGCTACGAAGATACCAAATTAGCCCTAAAAGAAACACTTCGCAAACTAGATACTGACTATCTTGATTTATATTTGATTCATCAACCTTTTGGCGACTTACATGGTGCCTGGCGTGCTATGATTGAGCTTCAGCATGAAGGACTTATTAGAGTCATTGGGGTTTCTAACTTCTCAACAGGACGTTTGGCAGATTTTGCCTTGCAAACACCTGTTATTCCAGCAGTCAATCAAATCGAGTTGCATCCCTATAAACAACACAAACTGATTCAGAAAGCTGATAAGGAATTCGGTACCCTAACACAAGCCTGGGCCCCTTTTCACAGAGGAGAGGATGGTATTTTTCAGGACTCAACTCTGACTGCTATCGCTGACAAACATGGCAAGACAGTTGCTCAGGTCATCCTCAGATGGCAAACCCAACAAGGCATTCTGACCATTCCTAAAAGTACCCATATCGAACGGATGAAGGAAAACTTTAATAGTTTTGACTTCCACTTAGACCAAGCAGATCTTGATGCTATTAGTAGACTGGACCGATACCCAAATGCTTATGGTCCTGATGAAAGTGTGGAACGCATTAAGCATTTATTGAAATATAGTGTATAAGAAAACGAGTTCGACTGAACTCGTTTTTCTTATACTCTAGCTCCTCTTGTGGCTTTCTTTAAGTAGTGACGGAGCTTAGGTGATATTCTCCAGTAAATAATTTTCAGTTTTAAGGAATCAGAACTCCTAAGTGCTAGACTTAGATGTCTTTCAAGCGCTTTACTCACAACCGAAGTTTAGTAAAAAACAGTTTAGCAATTCTACGAATTGAAAAACTGTTTTTATATAATATTTTACCCAATCACACTTCCGTTTGGAACAGATGGATCTACTGTCAAGACAGTGAGTTTGCCGTCATGTTCTGCGGAAAGAATCATACCTTGGCTGACATATTTTTTCATCATCTTACGTGGTTTGAGGTTAGCCACGACTTGAAGTTTTTTGCCGACCAATTCTTGTTCGTTTGGATAGAATTTAGCGATACCTGAGAGGATTTGGCGGTCTTCTCCGTCGCCAGCGTCAAGACGGAAGCGAAGCAATTTGTCTGAACCTTCGACTTTTTCCACTTCTTTAACTTCAGCAACACGGATTTCAACCTTGTCAAAGTCGTCAAATTTGATTTGGTCTTTTTCAGACTTAAGTTCGACCTCTTCTGGGTTCCATTCTTTCTCTTGAGGTTTGCCTGCGTTCATTTGAGATTGGATGTAGGCAATTTCTTCGTCCATGTCAAGACGTGGGAAGATTGGAGTTCCTTTTGAAACGACTGTCACATTTTCTGGGAAGCCTGAAAGTTCAAGATTTTCAAGGTCAAATGCTACTGGCAAACCAAGTTGTTCCATAATGGCATTTGAAGTTGTCATCATGAATGGTTGGATGAGGTGGGCTACCACACGAAGACTAGCAGCCAAGTGAGCCATAACAGCTGCCAATTGTTCCTTGTTACTATCTTCTTTGGCAAGTACCCAAGGAGCTGTTTCATCGATATACTTATTGGTACGTGAAATGATGTTCCAAACGGCGTCCAAGGCACGTGGGAAATCTACAGCATTCATTTGTTTGTGGAATTCTTCAATATTTTCAGCCACAACCTTAGCCAAATCAGCATCAAAGTCTGTAACGTTCTCAACATAGGCAGGCACTTGACCACCGAAATACTTGTTAATCATGGCAACTGTACGGTTGAGGAGGTTCCCCAGGTCATTAGCCAACTCGTAGTTGATACGGGCCACATAGTCTTCTGGTGTGAAGGTACCATCTGAACCGACTGGCAAACTACGCATGAGGTAGTAACGGAGTGGATCAAGACCAAAACGCTCTACCAACATTTCTGGATAGATCACGTTTCCTTTAGACTTAGACATCTTACCGTCTTTCATGACGAACCAACCGTGGGCAACAAGACGTGTAGGCAATGGCAAATCAAGAGCCATAAGGATGATTGGCCAGTAGATTGAGTGGAAACGAAGAATATCCTTACCAATCATGTGGATAATTTCGTGGTTTTCATCATTTTGCCAGAACAAATCAAAGTTACCATGCTCATCCTGACCATAACCAAGGGCAGTAATATAGTTGATAAGAGCATCAATCCACACATAAACCACGTGTTTTGGATCTGACGGTACTTTTACTCCCCAAGTGAAGGTTGTACGTGACACAGCCAAATCTTCCAAGCCTGGCTCGATGAAGTTTTTAAGCATTTCATTCATACGACCATCAGGTTGGATAAATTCTGGGTGTTCTTTAAAGAAGGCAGTCAAACGGTCTGCGTAGTTGCTGAGTTTAAAGAAATAGGATTCTTCAGAAACAAGCTCTACCTCATGTCCTGATGGAGCTACCCCACCAATGACATTACCTTGATCATCACGGTAAACTTCTACCAACTGGCTTTCAGTGAAGAATTCTTCGTCTGAAACTGAGTACCAACCAGAGTATTCACCAAGATAGATATCTCCTTGTTCCAAGAGACGCTCGAAAACTTGAGCAATAACTTTTTCATGGTAATCATCAGTCGTACGGATGAATTTATCGTATGAGATATCCAAAAGTTGCCAGAGGTCCTTAACACCAACAGCCATACCATCCACATACTCTTGTGGTGTGATGCCTGCTTCTTCAGCTTTTTGTTGAATCTTTTGGCCATGTTCATCAAGCCCAGTAAGATAGAAGACATCATAGTTCATCATACGTTTGTAACGTGCCAAGACGTCACAAGCAATGGTTGTATAGGCAGAACCAATATGCAATTTACCAGATGGGTAGTAAATAGGTGTTGTGATGTAGAATGTTTTTGTCATTTTAATTTCCTTTCATGTGTTAACAAATGGGCTAACACTGATGATATAACATCTTATTATAGCACGTTTTGGACACTAAAAAAACCAGACTAGCTGGTTTTAAATAATATTAATTTGCGAGGAACATAAGATTCACTTTGAATGACATTCGCAACTTAAAAGCTTAATATTAACCTTTTCAACTCCCTATCCTTCTTAGAGAATTTATCATAGTCAGATTGTAATTTTTCCTCTTTTGCTTTGGACAAGCGTTTGAAGGTCCGCACAGAATGAATTTCCCCATCTCCATCATAGCTAATAATTGTTAGTCTGTCTCCTATTAACTTATAACGATAAGTCCTTTTCAACTCTGATTTATACCTTTTTCTATACTCTTTTATGTCTCTCTCAATTCCAGACTCAGTTTTAAGAGGAGCACCCTTATAGTATTTTCTTAGAAGCTTACCAACCATATCTTCATATTCTGAAAGTGTCCAAGTATGCTTAAGACTCCTTGACCAAGCGTCACAGTCGAAATTATAACCAGTCATATAATCTATCTTATAAACATAGCCTTCGCCATTACTTAAAAAATAATCACATGTTTTTAAATGATTGCCTCTTACTTTAACAAAGTCTCGAACATATATATCGATGGATTCATTATACTCTAAAACATCAACCATCTCTTTCTCATCTTTGTCATAATAATAGTGAGATTCAATTAGATAGGTTCCCTCAGGAATTTTACCTCTTTGCAGGTGTATAAAGGCGTAAGAACCTAAGGAAAGTGCCACTAGAAGGATTGTCCCAACTAGAGAAACTATTATGATTTTTGCCTTCTTAGACAATCCTGTTTTAGGAGTCCTAACTTGTGAAACTGGTTGTGTCACCTGTTCTCTGAGTTGAACTTGTGGCTTGACTTTCTCTACCTTAGGCCCTTGAGAAATAAAATCGCCACTAGATTTAGCCTGTTGGATTTCTTCCACTGTCGGTTGTCGATTATTGATTATTTCGAAATAGTCTAACCACTCTTTTTCATTCATGATAGTACCCCCTTCCCATTTCTACTTTCATTTTACCAGAAAAATACCTTCTTAAACGCTTTTCATAAAAGAAAAAACCAGCTAGGCTGGTTTTAAACATTACTAGTTTTGAAAGCGCTTTTTATCAGCTCTAACATCACGTTCATAGTCATAATCTAATTTCTTCACGTCATCCTCTGATAGGCGTTTGAAGCTTCTTTCTTCTGTAAGTTTACCTTTCTTATTATAAGTTGTGACGATTAATTTATCACCCTTAACCTTGTATCGAACGGTTTCTTCGAGAGATTCTTTGTAGGATTTAACGTAAATCTTTTTACTTTCATCGTTATCAGCCTTAGTTCGATATTCACTTATTTTGTATTGATTATCTACTGCCTGGTCAATGACTTTCGTATATTCAGATAGTGACATGTTTGGTTTAAGCGTTCTAGACCAAGCATCTGGACGGTATGCTTCGTCAGTATCATAGTCTGTAAAGTCAACCAGATTGTTCCCGCCAGCTAAGGTATAAAAATAAAATTTAACATTGTTCCCTTTGACTTTAACAAAATCATGAGCCTCTAGGCCACTTTCCTTGAAAGATTCCATACCATCAACCATTTTCTTCTTATCTTTATGGTAAAAGCGATAAGTTTCAAGTAGATAGGTTCCTTCAGGTATTTTACCACCTTGCAGGTGCATAAACGCATAGCCACCAAATGAAAGTGCCACTAGGACAATCGCTCCCACCACAGAAGCAATAATAATTTTAGCTTTCTTAGACAAGCCTGTCTTAGCAGGAGCAACTTGTGAAACGGCTTGTGTCACTTGATCACTCAACTGAGATTGTTGAGGATTAACACCCTCGTCCTTAGACTCTTGAGAAATAAATTCCCCATTAGCTTTTGCTTGTTGGATTTCTTCCTCTGTCGGCTTACGATTATTGATTGTTTCGAAATAATCTAACCACTCTTTTTCGTTCATAAAAGTCCCCTTTTTCATTGATATTTCCATTCTACCAGAAAAAAGACTCCAAAGCTATTTGACTATTTTCATAAAAAGAAAAGCGGTACCAAGATGGAGTTTTAGCTCTCCTTCTTGTACCACTTTGCTCATTTACATCATTGGCTGATTAAATTTTATCAATGCCTCTTTTGCTGCTTTTACTATCGTCAGAGCCTGATTTAGAACCACTACCATAGTCATCGCTGTAACCATAACCGTAGTCACCTCCATAACCATAATTAAAGTAATCCTTATACTCGTCGTACTGATCACTATAAGTCTTCAATTCTTTCTTATAATCTTTAATTGCATCCTTATAATCATCCCAACGCTCTTCAGCATCCCCCTTACTCATACGCTTAAAAGTAACACGGGATTGAAGCTCTCCATCCTTGTCATAAGTAGATAGCGTATACTCGTTACCTTTTTTGACGTAAGTTCGTTTTTCTTTGAGAGATTTCTTGTAAGATTTTACAGATTCTTTAACGGCTTCTTTTGTAGCGTCTTTAGTGTAAAAAGAATAATCCTTAGACATATCTTTCATGAAGTCTTTGACTGTAGATTCAAGCTCTTCAACTGTTAAAACTTCTGTCTGAGTTTTATTCCATGGATCGAACTGCTGAGGGATTTCATGTTCATACTCTAACAAGCTAACATAAGGTGATTTATTGTCCTCGAGATAAGAATAGTATCTAGATCTATTATTTTTTACTTCTACAAAGGAGTAGACATCATCAAATTCATCGAAAGCATTTACCATCTTATCTTTATCTTCATCACGATAAGAATAGGCCACTACCTCATATGTTCCATCCGCAATCTTACCTGATTGGTAGCGCCATAGTGAATAGCCTCCAACGATAAGTAAAATCGCTGCCAAGGAACCTAAGACTGATGCCAAAATAATCTTAGTTTTCTTAGACATACCTTTTTTAGGGGGTACTACTTGTTGGAAGGTTGCTGTTGCTTGGGCAAACTGAGGCTGTTGCGTCATAGCAATTACAGGTTCAGCTGGTTTAATCGGTCTTTGCTCCGTCACTTGTCCATTTGAGCTAAAAATATTAGGTCGTTCAAGGATAAACTCGCCTGCTGCTTGAGCTTGAGATAACTCTTCGGGAGTTGGTTTACGACCGTTGACTAATTCAAAGTACTCAATCCACTCTTGCTGGTTCATAATAATCTCCTTTTTTATTGGTCTACTGTTCTATTGTACCAAAATAAATGGTGAAATAGTATTTGACAATTATCATAAAGACTGTAAGTTTTTTTAATAAAACATTTGGCTATGATTCTCGATAGTAAAGAGGTACTTGGTCGGTAAGTAGTTCAACGCCAGATGAGATAATCCCCATCATGCCTTGAATAATTATAATACTTCAAGGAATACTCATAATCCCAATCATAACCACTTTTGACCTCTTTGGCTTCCTCTGAGCTCAATCGTTTAAAAGTTCTACGCGACTCAATATGTCCATCATCAGCATAAACAGTCAGAACGAGACCATTAGGTCGCTTTTCATAAGTTCTTTTTTGCTTCAACATTTTTTTATAATCGTCTACACACCTTTGGACAGATACTTCCTTTACGTTTGAGTACTCCTCTCCCTTTTTAGAAATCTTATCAATATGAGAAATCACTAGAGCTTTATATTCAGAGACTGTTAGATCCTGTTTCAAAGTCCCAGTATGTGGGTCAAAAGTCTGTGGAAGCTTTTCATCGTGCTCAAATGGTGAGACAAAAGGTTCCCCATCCCCCACAAAAACATAATAAAATTGAGATTTCATATTCTCAACAACTATAAAATCCTCATATAAACTATCATTATTCTCTCCCCGCTTAGTCCAATTTATCAATTCATTGGAATATGCTGATTTAGCCTCATATTTTACCATCTGATAGGTACCATCTGGAATATAGTTCTCTTGATACTTCCAAAACCTTCCCTCTATAATGGCTATTAAGACTACTGCCACAAGGCCAAGAACCGAAATAAGAGCAATCTTCCATTTTTTTGCCTTAGTCATACTTCTCCCCCCCATTTTGGCCTATTCTTCAATACTATTTTACCAAAAATAGAGAGGAAATCTGTGACTTGACTATCAAAGAAAAAGAGGGGGAGAACACTTACTCTCAAACCTCTTTTCATCTATTTACTTTTAACATCCTCAGCACCAATGACTGGGTATTCGGTCAATCCTGATACTACTTCTTTAGCCTGGTCTGATTCTTCTGATTTTTTCTCAAGATCAAACTTAGGTGCATCTTTTTCATAAGCATTAATGATATCGGCAACAACTGGGTGACGTACGACATCACTGGCAGAGAAATGAACAAAATCAATAGCCTTGATTCCCTTCAATTTCTCCATGGCATCGACAAGACCAGATTTAACACGACGTGGAAGGTCAATCTGGCTCATATCTCCATTGACAATCATCTTAGAATTAAACCCAAGACGAGTCAAGAACATCTTCATCTGCATGATGGTTGTATTTTGCGCTTCATCAAGGATAACAAAGGCATCTTCGAGGGTACGACCACGCATATAAGCAAGAGGGGCAATCTCAATAATTTCACGTTCCATTAGGCGAGTCGTTTGCTCTTTGCCAAGAATTTGATAGAGGGCATCATAAACTGGACGAAGGTAAGGATCTACCTTTTCCTTGAGATCGCCAGGCAAAAAGCCAAGACTTTCACCTGCCTCAACCGCCGGACGTGTTAGAACAATACGTTTAACTTGACCACGTTTAAGAGCTGTAACTGCAAGGGTAACCGCTAAAAAGGTCTTCCCTGTACCGGCTGGACCAATCCCAAAGACCACATCATGATTTTTAATGCTATCAACATAGACCTTTTGTCCTAAAGTCTTCACTCGGATAGGCTTACCACTATTGTCCTTGATAATCTCTTCTTCATATAAAGCAACAAACTTATCAATCGAACCATCTTGAGCCATGGTCAAGGCTGCGACAACATCTGAAGTGTTAACTAACATCCCTCGCTCCACTAAAACAAGGAGGGCTTGAATGGTCAAGCGGGCCAATTTGACACTTTCTTCGTCATCTCCAAGGATTTGCACACGCTCTGTTCGAGCATGAATGATAACATTTAGGTTTTCTTCGATAAGTTTTAGATGGCGCTCATTGGTCCCAAAAAGTGACAAGACATCATCTGGGTGATTTAGGGTAATTTCAACAGAATACTCTTGCAAATAGAGTTCCTCTTTCTTTCGTCTTTTTCTCCATTATATCAAAAAAATCACGCCAGGCGTGACTTTTTGTAATTCTTAATTATGCGTTGAATGATACGTGAACGTGGTCATAGTGGTTTTCAGTAACGCTACCACGGTCAGGCATTTGGTTCCAAGTGTTGGCTGGTCCGTAGATATTATCTACTGGTGCGTAGAATTGTTGTCTGTAGATGATGTATGAAATACCTGCATTTGAGATATTGTCTACAGCATATTGTGCGACTTGATTACCAACTTCTGAACCAACTGGTACCATAACGTCAACGGCAAGTCCTTGACCATGGTCTTGTGGGTCACCTTCACGGTAACCACCGATATCAGTAAGACCGAATTGTGCTGCTACATCTTGACGGAAAGCTTCAGCTTGTGGTTGAAGGTGTGGATCCGTTGGAAGTGTATTTGTTGATGCAGGTTGTGCCGCTGGTGCTTCTGATGCTACTTCTGATGTTGCTGCTGGTTCTACCGCTGGCTGTTCTGCTGGCGCCTCTGAAGCCGCTGGTGCCTCTGAAGCAGCTTCTGATGTTGCTGCTGGCTCTGCAGCTGGTTGTTCTGCTGGTGCCTCTGAAGTTGCTGGTGCTTCTGAAGACGCTTCTGATGTTGCTGCTGGTGCCTCTGAAGTTGCTGGTGCTTCTGAAGACGCTTCTGATGTTGCTGCTGGTGCTTCTTCTTTTACTTCAGGTTGTTCTGGTGTTGCAGCAGCTGGAGTAGTTTCTGCATCAGGTGTAGCTTCTGCTGACGCAGTTACATGATCAATAGCATCAGCAACTGGTTGTTCAGTTTCTGCGTATGCTGGTGCTTCTGATGCTGATGCGATAGCTTCTGTTACTTCTGAAACAGCTTGAGTTGATTCTTCTGTAGCAGGTGCTTGAGTAGCTGTTGTGCTTACTGTTTCAACTGGAGCCGTCAAGTCCGCCGCAACTACAGATTGACCGTTTACAGTCACTTCGTTAGTTGTCAAATTAGCTTCTGCAACTACAGGTGTGGTTGATGTTTCTGAAGCTGGAGTTTCAACTTTAACAGAGACTGCTTGATTATCAGAATTGTAAGTTGCTGTCAAGACTGTTCCAGGGTAAATCAAATCAATGTTTGTAATTTGATTGATGTTAGCCAAAACGTTCACATTGATACCCATTGCTTCAGCGATACTTCCCAAAGTATCACCGTATTGAACTGTATAAGTTTGTTGGTTATCACTTACAGCGATATCTGCTTTGATTTGATCTACTGAACGTGCTGCCCAGTTTGAAGTTTCATCGGCATGTACGTGACTTGCAGCAAAAAGTGAAAGTGCTGCGGTCGAGTATAGAAGAGCCTTTGTTGTTTTAGATTTTGATAACATGTATAATTCATTCCTTTTTAACAATTTTAACATCTACAATAATACCACACTTTCCATCAAAAAAGTTATGATTTACTGCTCTTTAAAGCAATTACTAACTAGTTGTAACAAGCCTAATTTATTGAAAAACATCTGATATATTTGTAAAAAAATGTAACAATTCATCCCATTTCAAATGGTAATTACTTTTTAAAGAAAATGCTAAAAGTCATTATGCTTATCGTAAACTTAGTCACTATTAATGGGCTAGATAATCTTCCCAAATCTGGTCAAACTGCCCTAGATTAAAGGAAAAGCTAGCTTGATCTTCCAAGTAACGACTGACTTCTTCAAAGTCATCAGTATGCTTCGGGAAGGTTGAATCTTCAAAAGCCAAATCAGCCAAGATTGCTACTGGTTCATTGGATTTGGGATTACGCTGGGCCATCAGCCAAGTATAAAAGGATTTTCTCATGCCTTCTCCTAACCGATTAATTCTGTTCCAAACTGATCTTGTTTGATTTTTTTTGCCTTCATTAGACCACCTAGAGCCTTCTTAAATTGACCCTTAGAAATACCGAAGGTTGCCTTGATATCTGCTGGTGATGACTTGTCATTAAGTGTCATAAAGCCACCATTGCTCTCTAAATAGGTCAAAATCATCTGAGCATCATTTTCAAGCATTTCAAAAGAACGTGGCTTAAGAGAAAGATTGAGGGTTCGGTCAACTTCTCTGAACCCAATCACACGCGCTTCAAGGACCTGACCTAAACGTGGCTCTGCATAACGTTCTGATGGATGGATGAAACCAAGCATGTTATTCTCTGGCAAATAAACAAAAGTTCCTGACAATTTGAGACGGTAGGCAATAGCTGGCCATTTTTGGTTTTGCATATTATCATAAGCAGGTCCAGCCATACGTTGAAAGACCTCAGGTTCGGCAGGAAGTCCCCAAATACGGTCTTTTTTGTCAACATCGAGTTTGATGAAGAGTTTATCCCCCTTCTTAGGCCAAAGCTCTTTGAGTTCTGGCAAAACATCGAGAGAGACAACAATCTCCTTATCTGGAATTCCTACGTCTACAAAGACACCCAAATCCTTACGGACTTCAGTGACCTCTCCCCAATCATAAGAATCACGAGTTGCCTTGATTTCCTTTTGTGTTAGACGTGATTTTTGCTTGCTATCTGTATAGGCGAAGCCTGTCACCATGTCACCAATAGCGTGTTCTCCTTCTTCTTTAGATAAAGCAAAAGTCACACCGTCCTTTTGTACAAAGTAAAATTTATCATTTTCATCAGTTACTAGGGCAGTAATGATCGTTCCAAGTAATGTATTCATCTTTTTCCTCTAAAAAGAGAGTCGGACAAGGAAGCTAACATAGTCCATGCTCTTTTGCTTCTGTCCCACTCTCCTTATTTTTCTATTGATTAAACAGTAAGGAGTTCTTTTTCCTTTTCTGCTGTCATGCTGTCAATCTTCTTAACAGCGTCATCAGTTGCTTTTTGGATATCTTTTTCCAAAGCTTTTAATTGATCTTCTGTGATTTCTTTGTCTTTTTCTTGCTTCTTAGCTTCATCCATAGCGTCACGGCGGATGTTACGGATAGCGATTTTAGCATTTTCGCCGACTTTTTTCACTTCTTTAGCCAACTCTTTACGTGTTTCTTCTGTAAGTGCTGGGATAACCAAGCGCACAACAGAACCATCATTAGCTGGGTTGATTCCAAGGTCAGATTCATTGATCGCACGTTCGATATCAGCAATTGAACCTTTATCAAATGGTGAAATCAAAAGGACACGTGCTTCAGGAACCGTGATTGAAGCCAATTGGTTAAGTGGTGTTGGAGCACCATAGTATTCTACAGTGATACGGTCAAGAAGTGAGGCATTGGCACGACCTGCACGGATAGAGCCAAATTCACGGGCCAATGACTCGTGTGAGTGGGCGAAACGTTCTTTTGCTTTTTCAATAATTGCGTTTGTCATAAATTCTCTCTTTCTTACTTGTGTGATTCTGCTTTGTTAGATACGGTTGTTCCAATTTGCTCACCAAAGATAACACGTTTGATGTTTCCTGGTTCGTTCATGTTGAAGACAACAAGGTCAATGTCATTATCCATTGAAAGGGTAGAAGCTGTGGCATCCATAATTTTCAAACCACGTTTGATAACTTCCACGTGTGTCAATTCATCAAATTTGACAGCATCAGCGTTTTTACGAGGGTCGTCATTGTAGACACCATCAACGCCGTTTTTAGCCATAAGAATAGCATCAGCTTCAATTTCAGCTGCACGAAGAGCCGCTGTTGTATCTGTTGAGAAGTATGGCGAACCAATACCTGCTGCAAAGATAACAATACGACCTTTTTCAAGGTGACGAAGGGCACGACCACGAATATAAGGCTCTGCCACAGATTTCATATCAATCGCTGTCTGAACACGTGTATCAACACCGAGTTGTTTCAAACTATCTGCCATAACAAGGGCATTCATAGTTGTTCCAAGCATACCAGTATAGTCTGCTTGAACACGATCCATTCCTGCTTCAGCTGCAGGTTCCCCACGCCAAAGGTTACCACCACCGATAACTAGAGCAATTTGAATACCTGAATCCGCTACCTCAGCAATTTCTTTAGCCATAGCTTGGACAGTTGGAAGATCAATCCCAACACCTCGTTCACCAGCTAGAGCTTCACCTGAAAGCTTAATGAGGACACGTTTGTATTTTGGTTCTGCCATGATTTCTCCCTATTAACTATTTTGTTTTATGATTTAATTCTTAGCTGAGATTCATCTTTCCTAAGTCGTCAATTACCATCCTTTTAAGGTGGTTAAGGGGCTTATTCAAGCAACTCCTTTTTATGATTAGGATAGGAAAATGTTCTCTTTTTTTGCAAAGAAAACACTAAATCTTCATCCTTACTATTTTATCATAAATTAGGGTTTTCACCTAGTCAAATATTTAAAAAATATCCTTACAAGATAACTGTAAAGGTGATGGTGTCATTTTTATAAGAGGCAAAGATACGCCCCTTAAATAATTTGACCATACTTTGAGCCATGGAAAGGCCAATGCCAAAACCTTTGTGTTCTTTGTTATTATGGGATTCTTCAATACGATAAAAACGCTCAAAAAACTTGCTATAGTCAACAGCCTTACCTTCTTTATAGGTGTTTGACACTTCTAAACGAGCCCGTTTTCGCGTTCTTCCAATCTGACGAAGTCTTACCGTAACTGTCCCTTCTGGATCACAATACTTGTTAGCATTATCCACAAGGAGAGTTACAAGTTCAAAGAGAGACTTCTCCTCAGCCTTTACATGGATATCTGGGGCGATATCCATAACGAAGGATTTGCCATCTCGGACGACAGGTCCCTTAAAGTCCTCGGCTGCATCCTCTGTAATATAGGAAAAATCCACATCTTGAAGAACAATGTCCGGCTGCTCTTCCAGACGAGATAGAGCCACAAGAGAATTGATTAGATTGGTCAAACGTGCCACCTGGTCATTAGTTGACTTGGTCCATTCATTCTCCCCTGTCATGAGTTCCTGTAGCTCCGTATTGGCAGAAATAATGGCCAATGGTGTCTTTAATTCATGACTAGCATTGGTAATAAAACGTCGCTGCTTTTCGTAGTTTCGAATGAAGGGACGAATGACGATTCCTGATAAGGCACTGACAATGACGACAAAAAAGATAAACCCAAACATTGATAAGAGGATAGAAAGACTGAGCAAGGCTTGGGAAGAATTGTAATAAGAGGTCGTGTCCAGGAAGACCACAAGAATCTTATTTTTGCTGACTTTGCTAACCTGATAACTCAGATTGATATTTTTTTCTCTAATTGTTCCAAGAGTATTCGTCATACGGCTAGCTGCAAGTGCATAGCTAACAGCTTCTTCATCATCTATTAAAGAAGTATGGCTGGTATCCTGACTGACCACTTTATCACCAGATAAGGTCACACTGAAAAAACGAAAACTATCCGATGGAATTTCATGCCCTTGATTGGTCTCAATTTTTTTAGTTTTTCCGAAACTACCATTATTTTCTGTAAGCGTGTTGAGAACCTTACTAATTTCCTGTTCTGTTTGAAAGGACCTCACAGTATTGATGATTCCCACTGTAAAAACCAAGATAAAGAGAATAGCCAAGGAAGCAATCGTAATAAATTGAAGTCGTAAACGTCTAAACATGAACTACTCCTCTCTAATTGGCAAGAAGGCAAAAGTCACCACCCTTTTCACCAAGAATGCTGATATCGGCCTGGATGGCTTGCAATTTCTGACGCAAATAGGAAATATAGACCCAGACAATCGACTCGTCCACATCTTCCTCATCATCCCAGATGGTCTTAAAAAGGTGCTCAGTCGTTAATTTCTTGGCAGGATTGAGCATGAAGTGAGCCATTAGCTTGGTCTCTCTGCTCGAAAGTCTAATGGCGTTGCCAGCTACCAACTCCTGTTCCTCCTGATCCAAACGTACAGAACCAAGTGTCAAAATTTTGGCAGTAAAGGTCTCACTAACACGACGCTCTAGCGAGCGCAAACGAGCCAAAAGTTCCTTAAGAGAAATCGGCTTGGTCAAGTAATCGTCTGCCCCAGCGTCAAGTCCTGTTACACGATCATCAACTTCAGCCATGGCCGTCAACATAATGACATGCGTCGTATTCCCAGAGGAGCGAATCTCTTTCAGGGCCTCAATACCTGTTTTAATGGGCATCATGATATCCATAATCATTACTTGATAGGCATTCTGTGCGGCTAGGTCAACTGCCTCTTGACCGTTAAAGGCCTGATCCACCTCATAGCCTTGATGCTCAAGAGCCGCCTTGTAAACTCGAGAAAGAGCTTCCTCATCCTCAGCTAGTAGAATTTTCAAAGCCATTCTAGTCCCCTCCTTCTTGAATTAAGTTACGGATGGTCTGCATGGTCAAATCACATGAAGCTAATTCATCCGCGCAGCGCTTAAGCTCACGGGTAATCATTTCTGGATTCTTGATATCGTGCTTGTACTTCATCTGATGCTCCAAACTGGCCCACGAATCCTGAGCGATGGTCCGAAGCTGAACCTCAACAAAATAGGTTCCTCTCTCATTTCCTAAGACATCTGGAAACTCGGTTTCTACTTCCAAAATGAGATGGTATGAACGATAACCATTAGGCTTAGCATTTAAAATGTAATCTTTCTCGTTGTAGATAGAAACACCAGGGATAGCCTTAATGACATCGATAGTCTTGTAAATATCATCGACAAAGCCACAAACAATTCGAATCCCTATACTGTCACGGATTTCCTTGAGGGCAGACTGGCTGGTTTCAGGTAAATTTTTCCGACGACACTTTTCACGCATAGAATCGCTCTCTTTGATTCGTGAAATAAAATGTTCATAGAGTTTGAAGCCTGTTTCTTTTTTGCTAGTAATATTAGCCGCAATAATTGGGTCTGTTATTTCTTGTAAAATCTTAGGGAGACACTGAGCATATTCCCCATAAATACTTGGAGTTGACATATAAACCTCCTCTAATAGCGTTTCTTAATTATAGCATAGATAGGCTTAAAAATAAGGAATGAGCCAGACAAGAAGGACTCTAAAGCTAAGAAAAAAATCCAGCCGAAGCCAGATTCAATTTGCTTATCTAAGTTCAATTAACACAAGGCTATGCATCAAGTGGTTTGACAAAAGGCCAGTTGCCTAGTTTGTGTGTTTCATAGGTCAAGACCTTATAACCACATTGCTTGTAGCCATTTTTCTCATAGAAAGGCACATTGTAATCGCGATTGGTAATCAAGCCAAGACTACGACCTCCTGTACTACGTACAAAAGGTTCAACCCCTTCAAGCAAGAAACGACTTCCTATACCTTTTCTTTGATAATCTGGAGTTACTGCTAACATCATCAGATACCAATCGTATTCTGCAGAATCCTCCAGATGTCTTTCAGACTCTTCAACAAAATTAAAGTACTTAAACAACTTAGTGATGCTTATGAAACGGAAAAGCTTGGTCGCTCCGTTCTGGAGATAGTTAAGCATAGAAATCGTCTGATGCTGTAAAATAGCTGCCGCAACAATGCGACCATCCTTTTCAGCCACCAAACACGAATCCATCTTTATAGCTAAACGCACCAACATTTCCTGCAAGGCTAAGACAAATTCCTCATACTGTTCAGGATTCTTTAAATTAGTGGCAATCATTGAAAGATAGGGATAATCTTCAAAGGCATCTGCACATACTTGTGCCACTTCCTGAACTTCGTCTAGTCTTGCTTTGCGATATTGCATCTTAATCTCCTAATCTGTCTGTTTTTTTCAGTATAACACAAAACGCATGACTGACAGTCATACGTTCTATGTTTTTTTGTAAAATCTTATAATTTTATAAGAAAAGTTTAGGCAACTTCTTCTGTAAATTGACTATTATAAAGATCAGCATAGAAACCATCTGCTGCCATGAGCTCATCATGATTTCCTTGTTCAATAATATTCCCATCTTTCATCACAAGGATAAGATCAGCATTTCTAATAGTTGATAAGCGGTGAGCAATGACAAAGGAAGTCCGACCTTCCATAAGTTTGTCCATGGCTTTTTGAATCAATTCTTCTGTTCTGGTGTCAACAGATGATGTCGCTTCATCCAAGATAAGAAGAGGGGCATCCTTCAGAAGGGCACGTGCAATGGTCAAGAGCTGTTTCTGACCAACTGATAATGTCACAGAATCATCCAAATAAGTGTCATAACCTTTTGGAAGTGTGGTGATAAAGCGGTGAACACCGACAGCCTTGGCTGCAGCAATAACTTGCTCGTCAGAGATATTTTCTTGGTTGTAAATTAAATTATCACGAATAGTACCTTCAAAGAGCCAAGTGTCCTGAAGCACCATAGAGAATTGATCATGGACAGTTTCACGTTTCATGTCGCCAGTATCTACACCGTCAATGGTGATATGGCCTTGATCGATGTTATAGAACTTCATAAGCAAGTTAACAATAGTCGTCTTACCAGCACCTGTTGGACCAACAATCGCAATCTTTTGACCTGGCTTAGCAAGAGCTGAAAAATCATGAATAATAGTCTTTTCAGGAGTATAACCAAAGGAAACATGATCAAAGACAACTTGACCTTTAGTATCTGTCAATTCAGCTGTCTTACCTGATTCGTCATCCATATCTTTTTCTTCCAAAAATTCAAAGATACGACCAATAGCTGCAGTGGCTGACTGGAGCTGTGTAATCCCTTGTGCAATTTGAGAAAGAGGTTGTGAGAAAATACGAACATAAGTCATGAAGGCTACCACATCACCAATAGTCAAGCTACCATCAATAACCTTAATAGCTCCCACAAGACAGACCATGACGTAACCAAAGTTCCCAATGAAAATCATAAGTGGCATCATAATACCTGAGATAAACTGAGATTGCCACATCGATTTATAGAGCTTATCATTAAGCCCCTTGAAAGCTTGACTACTTTCTTCAGATGCATTGTAACTCGTTACAACTGCTTGACCTGTGTAGATTTCTTCAATATATCCATTAATGTTAGCCAAATTTTCTTGTTGACGTTTGAAAAGGGGTTGTGAGAAACCCATGATGAAGGCTACTAGAACAAATCCTATCAGGACAGAACCAATCGCAGTGAAAGCCATAGTGACATTTGAGTAAAACATCATAATAATGGCTGCGACCAAGAGAACACTTGAAGTAATTAGGGTACCCAGACCTTGACTAAGAGATTGTCCCAAAAGGTCAACGTCATTAGTCACACGAGAGAGGGTGTCCCCTTGAGAATGACTGTCAAAATAATTAAGGGGAACACTGTTGATTTTCTTTTGGATTGCTGTACGGAAACGTTGTGAAAAGCGTTGTGTAACTGTCGCAACGGTAAAACTTTGTAAATAACCAACAATCGCTGAAATGGCATAGAGAACAGCCAAGGTCATAGCAATACTTGTCACCTTATCCAAATCAATACCTGGAATCGTCCCCATTTTGGTAGGTGTAATACCTTCAGTAATAGTATTGGTAATTTCTTTAAGCTTATCTGGTCCAATAACTGTAATGACAGCTGAAATAATTGCTCCAACAATCGCAAGGACAAAGGGAATTGGGAAACCTTTAATATAGGGTTTTAAACGTTTATAGGACGATGTTTTTGGCTTATTTTCCATTTTCTAACTCCTCCTTAGACAATTGTGAATAAGCAATTTCTTGGTAAACCTCATTGTTAGCCAAGAGTTCCTTGTGGGTTCCTTGCCCGACTACTTTACCTTGATCAAGTACCAAGATTTGATCAGCATCCATAATAGTAGAGATACGTTGAGCAACAATCAACTTGGTCATATCTTGTGTTTTTTCAGACAATTCTTGACGCAGTTTACGATCAGTCTTATAGTCCAAAGCTGAGAAGGAATCGTCAAAAATCAAGATTTCAGGCTTACGGGCAAGTGCACGCGCAATAGCCAAACGTTGCTTCTGGCCACCTGAGAAGTTAGACCCAGCTTGAGCCACTTCTGCCTTAAGTTGGCCTTCTTTATTTTCAACAAAGTCTTTTCCTTGAGCCAATTCGAGAGCTTCCCAAATCTTAGCGTCATCTATAGGACTATTATTGCTCGTTCCCATTGTCATATTTGACGTGATATTACCTGAGAAAAGCACAGCCTTTTGTGGAATATAACCGACTATATTGTGCAAGGTTTCGTGGTCATAATGTCGTACATCCACACCGTCAACCTTGATAGTTCCTTGCGTGGCATCATAAAATCGTGGGATAAGATTGACAAGCGTTGATTTACCAGACCCAGTCGAACCAATAAAGGCAACCGTGTCACCCTTTTTAGCTTTGAAGCTAACATGCTCCAAAACAGGCTCTGAAGTTTCAGAATAACGGAAGGAAACATCATCGAATTCGACAGTGCCCACGTCTTTAGGTTTTTCAGAACTTTTTTTAAGGTAAGAGATTGAAGATTGGGTATCTAGAACTTCATTGATACGGCCAGCTGCTACAACGGCACGTGGAAGAAGGAAGAAAACGACAATCATCATCATGAATCCCATAACAACCTGCATAGCATAAGACGAATAGACAACCATATCTGAGAAGAGATGGACCTTGTCTTCCATGGCACCAGCAATTTTCGCTGGATCTGTTGGAATCTTAACATCTTCAATCAGATGCGCACCAATCCAATAAATAGCCAGTGTCAAACCACTGGATACAGCAGTCATTACCGGTGTTAGCAAGGCAAAAGAACGACCGATAAAGAGGTTGTTTTGGGTCAAATCAGTATTGGCCTTTTCAAATTTATCCTCTTGATAACTTTCGGCGTTGTAGGCACGCACCACACGAATTCCTGTAAGAGATTCACGCGTTACGCTATTCAGTTTATCGGTCAGAGTTTGAATCAAGCGTTGCTTAGGCATAACCATAATTAAGAGGAAGAGCATGAGAACGGCAATCACTGCCACAGCGACAAGCAAGGCAAGGAGCCAATTTCCATTTTTATCGGCAATCTTTGTAATCGCCCAAATGGCCATGATAGGCCCCTGTGTAATGACCTGTAGTCCCATGGTCAGTACCATCTGTAATTGGGTAATATCATTTGTCGTGCGGGTCAAAAGACTAGGAATGGAGAATTGCTTAATCTCTGCATCCGAAAAATCTAGAACTTGATGGAAGATATCATCACGAAGACGGGTTGTAAAACTTGCTGCTGTTCTGGCAGCTAGGAAACCAACCACTACTGAGGCCATAAAGCCCGCAAAGGACATTAAAAGCATTCGCATCCCTGGGGCATCTGTATTCCAGGCAAAAATATCTGACGCCTTAGTCCCCTTGGTTGATAAGAGGGTCGTAATATCAGACATATAGTCTGGAATTTTCAAGTTTAGATAGACGTTCAAACAAACAAATATCACAGCTAAGATAATCATGCTTAACTCTTTTGCTGTCAAACGTTTAAAAATTTTAAACATAAGTTACTCCTTATTTTTTTCTAAATTCTTACGAATTTGGTGAAAGACCCGAAAAGCTGTTTCAGCATCCTCTTTCGAAATGCCTTCTAATAGCTGTTCATGGATAGCCTCTCGGAAATGTCCAACATCTTGGGCCTTCTTTTTACCCAAGTCTGTCAGATGAACATACTTGTAGCGTTTGTCCTTGTCCGATGTCACCAATTCAACGAAACCGTTTTTCTCCATACGTTTGACCAAATTACTAGCTACTGATTTAGATATAGATAGCCTTTTCTCGATATCTTTGATAAAGATTTCTTTATCTTGGTTCTCAAACAAGTACCTGACGGCAAATCCTTGTGGGCCGGCTAAATGTTCAACACCGTGGACCTTCCCTAACTCTTGCACGCGAGATTCCATAGCATTGATGATTTCTCTGAAGTCACTAAAAGGATCTTTTCCATGCATCGCAAGTTCCTCCTTGAATAATTCTCATGGAAACTATCTTAGTTCTTATGAGAACTATTGTCAAGAAAAAAAGGTTCCTATGAGAACTAAAAAAGAGTGAAAAAGAATATTGCTTTCCACTCTCACTCCCGTAACTGTGATTATTAGGGCTTTGGACTCTAAAACCTAACAACGCTTGAGCTAGGCTATCTAAATAATAATACCCTCCAAATGGTCCAATTCATGTTGAATAATTTGGGCTGGCATGCCAGAAAAACTTAACTGTTTAGGCATCCATTGTTCATCTAAATAAGCTACCTCAATCGACTCATAACGTCTGGTTGGACGACTTCCTTCTAAAGATAAACAAGACTCCTCTGTTTGAAAAGGCGAGGACTTGCTGACTAAAACAGGATTAAACATGACTAGATTAACAAAACCGATATTGACGATAATGACACGCTTTTTAACTCCAATCATATTGGCAGCCATACCCACACAGGCATCCTTATGAAACTCCAATGTATCACGCAAATCTTTAGCCAAATAGAGGTCTTCTTTAGTCGCTTCTGTCGATTTTTGTCCAAGGAAAAAGACATCCTTTACGATAGTTTTTATCATCTATTTACTCCCTTTTCTTATCTAAACTATGAAATGATATATCCTTCTTTTATCGGAACCAAAGGTCTTCATTCCAAATAAATCACCTTGACCTATTATATCAAAAGGCCAACCCTCTAGTAAAACAGACAAAAAAAGAAACCCGCAGGCTCCTTTTTAGTCATCTTTCTTCACTCTATACAAATAACCAATAAAAACCAAAAGACTAATAGTTGAAACACTCATTGCCACTTTAGCAACTGTAGTATAGCTATAGGTCAAAACAACACCATGTTTACCTGGTGGTAAGACTAGATTAGTTGGATTCTTTTCCTTAGCTAAGTAAGTGGTTACTCGCTTCCCATCAATCCTTGCTTCTTGTCCTTTGTAGTAGAAAACTGGCAACGACAAGACCTTAGATTCTTTAGACTCGTTGGTCACCGTAAGAACTAGCTCGTTGGGAGAACGGCTGATGAATGGCTTGATTTCCTGATTATCCAAGAAAAGATGTTTGTCAAATACAAAGCCAAAAGGCACTTCTTTATTGGTATAATCCCCATTTATATTTTTATAAGTTCCCTTGGCCAGCATTTCTCTCGTGACTTTTGTATGACTTGGCAATATATTCTTGGCTTTAGTCATCTTATCTTGAACAGTAACAATCTGAAACATATTTAGACAAAGACCTAACAAGACAAGTATTGTCGATGCCTTTATAGAAATATTTTCTAAGATATTCGCCAAGGCTAAACTGAAGAAAAGCAGAGCAAAACTCCATAATCTCCAAGGAAATTGAAGGTTGGACACTGGACTTGCCTGTAAGAACTGCCAAGGAAAACTTTTCAAGGTTAAAAAAGCTAAAATAAGAGAAATAAAAAGGTAAATTCTAGCTTCCCCAACCTTAACAAAACGCTTAGTAAAAATCAGGCTTAGCACTAGGCCCAGGAGGTAGAGAAGATTAACTGATGGAGTCCTTAAATCACTTTTTAGAATCAACTCCCAGTTGTCTGCCAGACTTAAAGCAGTCTTTGATAGGAGCGGTTTAAAAGTCGTTCGTAGAGTGACATACTTGAATTGCTCTATCATAGGAACAAAGAAAGCTAGAGACATACTAAGAGTGACAAGGGTGGCCTTAAGAAATCCTAGGACACGTTCTTTTTTATTATCCCAAATCCAAAAACTAGTTACCACCGCAAAGAAAATCCCAACAGAAGCCAAAAGGACCGATAAGACATGGGAATAAACTAAACCAAGCATCCCAAGAGTCAAGATCCACCATTTCTTGTAATCTCCAAAAGTTATCAAACGAACGCCAACGAAAACTAGAGGTAGAAAAATCATTGCTAGCGTTTCGCCAACGGCTGCCCGGTAATAAGAATTGTGCAAGAAATACCCCGAAAAGAGATAAAAGGTAGAAAATATCATCACCTGTTTATCAGAATAGTTCAATAAACGTAATCCGTAAAAACTAAGCAAACAAGTTACAAAGCGAACAAGAAACTGAAAACTCATCCAGGCTACAAAGACCGACTGAGTCAGCTTATAGATTATGAAAATAGGATAATAAGTTAACCAAGGATAAAAGGTATTGATTAATTGTCCGGTCCCTCCGTTAGTCGTAAAATTGATAGGACTCTTCCATACAGTATCCAAGGATAAGAGTCGGTTAATGTGAAAGACAATATCATCACCATAAAGCTTGTCCCTAAAAAAGAACATAGGCAGTATTGACACTATGCTGATCAAAAAACTTATTAGAATGACTGTCTGATTAGTATACTTCTTCTTTTTTACCCCACAGGGACCCTTTCCAATACTCACAATTATTCCTCTCGTATTCTAATTCATAAAAATCTACTCTAGAAAGAGATTTCTTACAAGGTATTATACCAAAAAAAGCACAAAACTCCTCTTCCTCCTAAGTCTGTCTAAACAAAAAAGAAACCCGCAGGCTTCTTTTTTTATTTTATCGAGAGGCTTATTAATCAGGTCAAGGCTGTTAATTAAACAATACCTTGAGCTGACATAGCGTCTGCAACTTTAAGGAATCCAGCGATGTTGGCACCAACAACAAGGTTACCTTCATGACCAAATTCTTTAGCAGCTGCTGCAGCATTTTCGTAGATACCTTTCATGATATCGTAAAGTTTAGCATCAACTTCTTCGAATGTCCATTGTGTACGTCCGCTGTTTTGTGCCATTTCAAGAGCTGATACAGCAACACCACCAGCGTTAGCAGCTTTGGCAGGACCAAATGATACACCAGCTTTAAGGAAGACATCAATAGCTCCCAAAGTTGAAGGCATGTTAGCACCTTCTGAAACAGCCAATACACCATTTGCTACAAGTGTTTCTGCATCTGTTTCATCCAATTCATTTTGAGTTGCACATGGGAATGCCAAGTCAGCTTTGATAGACCAAACTGTCTTTTCACCACCAGCAGGTGTGAAGGTTGCATTTGGACGAGCTTCTGCATATTTAACGATACGTTCACGTTTAACTTCTTTGATTTCTTTCAACAAGTCAACGTCGATTCCGTCTGGATCATAAACAAAACCAGATGAGTCAGAACATGTTACAGCTTTAGCACCTAGGCTTTGCAATTTTTCAATAGCGTAGATGGCAACGTTACCAGCACCTGAAACAACTGCTGTTTTACCGTTAAAGTTTTCACCACGTGCATTAAGCATTTGTTCTGCAAAGTAAACAGCACCGTAACCAGTTGCTTCTGTACGAGCAAGTGATCCACCCCAGTTCAAACCTTTACCAGTAAGAACACCTGTGTACTCATTACGAAGACGTTTGTATTGGCCATAGAGGTAACCAATTTCACGTCCACCAACACCGATATCACCTGCAGGTACGTCTGTATCTGCACCAATGTGTTTGCTCAATTCAGTCATGAAGCTTTGGCAGAAACGCATGATTTCGTTATCTGATTTACCTTTAGGATCGAAGTTTGATCCACCTTTACCACCACCGATTGGTTGACCAGTCAATGAGTTTTTAAAGATTTGTTCGAAACCAAGGAATTTAATGATTGATTGGTTTACTGATGGGTGGAAACGAAGACCACCTTTGTAAGGACCAATAGCTGATGAGAATTGTACACGGAAACCACGGTTTACTTGTACTTGTCCTTTATCGTCAACCCATGGCACACGGAATGAAACGATACGTTCTGGTTCAACCAAACGTTCCAAAAGGTTTTCTTCAATATATTTAGGATATTTATCGAAGACAGGAACAAGTGAATCGAAAACTTCTTCAACTGCTTGAAGGAACTCAGCCTCATGGCCATTTTGAGCTTTCACTTTTTCAAAAACGCTAGCAACGTACTCTTTACCTGTTGTCATATCAATGTTTCCTTTCAAATAATTACCTTAGTAATTTAATTACATGAATAGTATAAATTTTCAGAATCTTCTTGTCAAGTATTTTCTGCTATTTTTTTGATTTTTATGTTAGGTTTTATGACATAACAAGTGATTTATCTTTTTTAAGCTACTCCTAAAAAGTTATCAATTCAACAATGTAAGCGAATTCTATTTTTCTAGTTTTTCTCCAAAATTTTTTAAACTTTTTTTCAACTTTAAAGCTAAAATAGCCTAAAAACAATTTAGTAAATTTACTATTTTTACATTTACAAAGATCCCCAACTATGTTATTATGAATTTAGTAATTTTACTAAATCTTGGAAAGGGTCATTTTTTATGAAAAGAAAGCAATTATCAGGAAAGCACATCGGCATTGTTTTTGGAACTTTCGCTCCAATGCATGTTGGGCACGTTGATCTTATTACCAAGGCAAAACGCGCTAATGACAATGTGCTCGTCATCGTAAGTGGCAGCAACACACAAGAAGATCGAGGGACACGCGCAGGCCTATCACTCAACCGCCGTTTCCGTTATGTTCGAGAAGTTTTCTATGATGATGAATTAGTCGTTGTGGATAAACTGGATGAGGCTGGGATGCCAGCCTATCCCGAGGGATGGGTACCTTGGGTTAATCATGTCAAAGAGCTTATCTCTAAAAATACGGATAATCCTGAAAAGATTACCTTTTATGTTGGAGAGCCAGAGTACGTGACCGAGCTCAATCGCTATTATCCTCAAGCTCAGGTAGAACTCATCGAACGCTCTATTATCAACATCTCTGCTACCGAGATTCGAGACAATCCTATGGAAAATTGGCGTTTTATCACCAAGCCTTTCCGTCGTCACTTTACTCATAAGGTTCTTGTCGTGGGCTCTGCTAGTGGTGGAAAAACTACTCTTGTTAAAGATTTGGCCCGAACTTACAACGCTCCCTGCTCTCTTGAATATGCTAGGGAGTATCAAGAAAAGTATAATGTACGAGATGACGAGTTAGATACTAACGATTATATTCACCTCCTGACAGATCAATATGCCCAGACCTCTGATATCATTGATAAAGGGCAGCACTCAGGACTTATCTTTGCCGATACCAACTCAACAGTCACAAAAGTTTATATCGACTACTATTTGAAAGAAAATATTTCTAAAGAAGAATTTGATATGCTGGATCGGCTCTATCAGGTAACTCAAGCCCGTGAAAAATGGGATTTGATTTTTGTAATTCTGCCAAAATCAAACTATGTGGATGATGGCTTCCGTGACATGACTATGGCTGATAGCCAAACACGTGACTGGTTTACCAAGCATCTCTTAGACCTCCTATCACCATTCAAGGATAAAATCGTTATTTTAGGGGAAAATAGTAATAGTGACAGCTTCTTTGCGGACAACTACCACAATGCCAAAAAAGCAATCAAAGAACGTCTACACATCGATATTTAAAAGACCAATCCAACGTAATCATCGCTTAAAACTTACAACACAAACATGGAGGAAACATATGACTAGAACCTTCGAAAACTCTGGTAGCGAAAAGGAATTTTTGGACATCTATCAGCGAGAGGAAATGGATAAGTACGTTAAGCCCTCAGTGACCGTTGACTCGGTCATCTTCCGCTATTATGAAGGAAGAGTCCAAACCTTACTTATCAAGCGAAAAAACCATCCCTTCATGGGGAAATACGCCTTCAGTGGTGGCTTCGTTCAGGAGCAAGAAGATCTCAATCTAGCTGTCTGTCGCGAAGTACAGGAGGAAACATCCATTACACTCAATCCTGATCATATTGAGCAACTCATTACTGTGGGAACACCTTATCGGGATCCTCGAATGTGGACCATTACAGTGGCTTACCTCTGCTTCATGACCTTCAATGACATTCAAGTGGAAAAGGCTGCCGACGATGCAGCGTCTACGCATTGGTTAGACATTGCCATGGTAGACGGTCAACTGCAACTTGTTGATGGTGATAAGACGCTGTCACATGATGACCTTGCCTTTGACCATTGGGAAATTCTCTTAACAGCTATGGAACGTATCAAGGGACGACTCGAATACTATCCAACTATTCTTTCCATTATGCCCGAGGAAAACACCTTGACCACCTACCGCCAACTTTTTGGTACCTTCAATGAAGACTACCTCAAGATGGATTCCACAAATTTCTTGCGTCGCTTTAAACACCTCTTCCAAAAAACAGGTCGTCAGGTAGCTACTAGAACCAGAAAGGCTGCCACCTACACTTATCATATCAAGCCACTCTAAAGTAAGGTCTTTGTTTGACAATTTGATACTTACATAGTAGTATTAAGAAAATTAATAAGAGGTATCCTATGAAAAGTTTTACATTAATTAGTGGAATTCTCATTACACTCTTGGGTGTCTTTTTCTTCGCTAATCCTACAAATCTTCTTGCCATCGTTGGTTGGCTATTTGCCCTAGTGATGCTGGTATCTGGTGTTTCAAGTCTCATGGTTTATTTTAAACGAGATAACGAAAACCGCTCCTTCTTCCAACTACTTCAGAGTATCATTTCCATCGTTTTTGGTATTATCCTGCTATCAACATCAGCATGGGTGCTCTCGGGCGTAGCTGTAACCATTATCGCTTGGTGGCTTCTTGTCTCAGCATTTACGCAAGGCTTTCAAGCTTATCGCCAACGTCAATTCGGCTTCTCAGGTCAACCTGCCCTATCAATTGCCTTGATTTGTCTAGTCTTTGGACTCCTGCTCTTTAGTGCTCCGTTTTTCTCAGCCTTTCTTATTGGGCGCTTGGTAGCTTCCTTAATTATCTTCGCGGGGGTCTCTGTCCTCTCCTTTTCGTTCCGCTTGTGGTAGGAAGAAAATAGTCACTACATAAACATAAAAAAGCCTTGCAATTCACATTTGCAGGGCTTTTGTCATACTTTGATTACTAAAGAGCTTATCCTTCTAGCTCACTCAAATACTCATAACGTTCATACTTTTCAAGCAAGGTTTCGTTAGCAGCATCCAAGTCTCGTTGGAGGGTGGCTAACTGTCCATAATCACTAGCATTTTCAAGCATGGCTGCTTCAATCTCTTCGATTTTGGCTTCAAGGTCAGCAATCTCATCCTCGATGGTCGCCCACTCTTGTTTTTCAAAGTAGCTCATGCGTTTTTTGTCTTCTTTGACTTTCTCAACTTTAACGCTAGCTTGCTCTTTTTCCTTCTCTAAGAGGACTGCTTGCTCTTGGAAGAAGGCTTTTTCATCAAGGTAGTCAGTGTAGTTACCAAAGAACTCACGCACACCACCCTCTTCAAAGGCTAGAATCTTGTTCGCCACCTTGTCCAAGAAATAGCGGTCGTGACTTACGGTAACGACAGGGCCGCCAAAACCATTGAGGAAGTTTTCCAAAACTGTCAAAGTCGCAATGTCCAAATCATTTGTCGGCTCATCCAAGAGCAGAACGTTAGGCTTTTCAATCAGAATCTTAAGTAGATAAAGACGTTTCTTTTCCCCACCAGAGAGCTTAGCAATCTGTGTCCCATGGGTAGAACGAGGGAAAAGGAATTGCTCTAAGAGCTCTGTGATACTAGTTGTTCCAACCGTTGTCTTAACCTCGTCTGCCACTTCTTGCAAGTAGTTAATGACACGCTTGCTTTCATCCATGTCCTTAATTTGCTGCGAGAAATAACCAATACGTACCGTCTCACCAATATCCAGAACACCAGCTGTAGGCACAAGGTCACCATTAATCAGATTGAGCAAGGTCGATTTCCCAACACCATTATCCCCAACAATACCGATACGATCACGGTTTTGCATGATAAGATTGAAATCACTGAGAATTTGTTTGCCATCTTCATAAGCAAAATCGACATGCTCAAAGTTAACCACCTTCTTACCAATACGGCTAGTCTCAAAATTAATTTCAAGATCGTCATTATTAACCGTTTGGTGAACCTCACCCTTAAGCTCCTTAAAGCGATTAATACGAGCTTGTTGCTTGGTCGCGCGTGCCTGTGGTTGCGTTCGCATCCATGCCAACTCCTGCTTATAGAGTTGCTTTTTCTTGTGAAGAGCCGCTGCATCTCGTTCATCTTGTTCAGCCTTTAGACGCACATAGTCTTGATAATTTCCCTGGTATTCAATCAGATTAGCCTGGTCTAGCTCAAAGATACGTGTGGCCACATTGTCCAAGAAATAACGGTCGTGGGTAATAAAGAGGACCGTTTTTTTAGAAGACTTGAGAAAATTAGTCAACCAAGCAATAGTATCAATATCCAAATGGTTAGTTGGCTCATCCAAGAGCAAGAGATCTGCATCATTCAAGAGAACCTGAGCCAACTGCACACGGCGACGAAGACCACCTGAGAGGTCCCCGACCTTTTGCGAGAGGTCTGACAATCCCAACTTAGACAAGACTGTCTTAACCTCGCTCTCAATGGACCAAGCATCTAGACTATCCATCTCTGCCATAACCTTCTCCAAGCGAGCCTGATTCTCCTCAGAATATTCTGCCATAAGGGTTTCATATTCTCGAATCAAAGCCATCTCACGAAGGTCTGATGACAAGACAGTTTCAAGAACCGTCTTGCTATCATCAAATTCTGGCTCCTGAGTCAAATAAGCAATCTTATAGCCATTAGCCTTGGTGAAAGGTGACACATCACCATCAAAACCAATACGCTCAGAGACAACATCTAGCAAGGTTGTCTTACCTGTCCCATTGACACCAATAATCCCAATACGATCCAAATCATGGATAATGAATGAAATCTCTTTAAAAACCGTCTTATCTCCAACGGACTTGGTTAATTTTTCAACAATAAAATCTGACATCTTACTTCCTTCTTACAAATAACACCGCTACGGATCCTACGCATGCTCTGTAGCGGTGTGTCTTTTTTATCACGTCTCTAGACTTATTTCATAGCTTGAACAAAGGCCATGATGGGTTCCTCGGCATTAGCTAGTTGACCATCAACGATGGCATTTTCGATAGCCTTAAGTGCACGACCAAGGTCTGGACCAGGTTTGAATCCCAGCTCCTTCATCAGTGTGCCACCATTCACAACGATTTCGTGCTTATCATGGATGAGCAACTGGCCATCCAACTCGGCAATACGCTCATAATCGACGTCCAAGCCCTGAGCCCGTCTCAAGGTTTCAGCCTCCTCTAAGAGTTCCTTACCATACTGATAAACATCTTGCTTGGTCACAGCTCTCTCCAAACGGAAATTGAAAATGTCAACCAGGGACTGAACTGTCTTTTGGAAATTAACAGATGTCTTCCATTTTTTAAGAAAAGAGCGTGGATTATCGTGCTTGAGAGCCAAAAGAGTTGCCGCCCAGGCCTGCTCAGAACTTGTAAATCTAAAGTCATCAGCATAATCTGATACAAAAGACTGCCATTCTTCAGCAGTTTCTTGAAAATCTGGAAGATACTGATAAGCCTTAGTCGCTAGAAGTGCCTTAACCCCTTTTTTCCAATGTGGTGCCAAGAGCAACTTATCAAATTCGATGAAACTTCGCTCAATCGAAATCTTTTCCAAAAGAGGAGCATGGCTGGTCATAGCCTCAAAAGTCTTTTCTTCAATATCGAAATCTAAGCTCGCTGCAAAACGTAGTCCACGCATGATACGAAGAGCATCCTCGTTAAAGCGTTCCTCAGCCTTACCAACAGCCCTTAAGACACGGTTGTCCAAATCAGCAAGACCATTGAACTTATCAATAATCTCAGCATTTTCATTAAGAGCAAAAGCATTGACTGTAAAATCACGACGCTTAAGATCCTCTTCCAATGAACGCACAAAGGACACGCTAGACGGACGACGGTAATCCACATAGACGTCCTCTGTTCGGAAGGTCGTCACTTCATACTCACCGCCATTTTCCAAGACCAAAACGGTCCCATGCTCAATACCAATGTCTACCGTACGCTCAAAAATCTGTTTAGTCTCCTCAGGATAAGAAGACGAAGCAATATCAACATCGTGAATGGGACGGTTGAGAAGGGCATCGCGGACCGATCCACCAACAAAGTAAGCCTCAAACCCTGCAGCCTTAATTTTCTCTAATATTGGTAAAGCCTTCTGAAATTCAGAAGGCAAATAACTTAATCTCATAGTAAATGTTCCAAACCATAAACAAGCTGATTACGTTTAACAACTTCTTTAATCCCAAGATTAACACCACCCATAAAGGAAATGCGGTCGTAAGAGTCGTGACGCAAGGTCAATCCTTCTCCTTGGGCACCAAAGATAACCTCTTGGTGAGCCACAAGACCTGGCAAACGCACACTGTGAATACGGAAACCATCAAACTCCGCACCACGTGCCCCAGCAAGTGTTTCCACCTCATCCTCAGCTCCCTGACGTTTAGTCTCGCGAACCTCACGAATAAGTTCAGCCGTTTTCACTGCTGTACCTGAAGGCGCATCTTTTTTCTTGTCATGGTGAAGCTCAATGATTTCAAGATCTGGGAAATATTTGCTAGCTTCTGCCGCAAACTTCATAAGAAGGATAGCACCAATAGCAAAGTTAGGAGCAATCAAACCACCAATAGACTTGTCTTTAGAAAGGTCTGTTAATTCCTGAATTTGTGCTTCAGTAAAGCCTGTTGTACCCACAACTGGTGCAAAACCATTCTCCAAAGCAAAACGAGTATTTTCATAGGCAACAGCAGGCATAGTGAAATCCACCCAGACATCTGCATCAAAGCCAACCAAATCCGCTTTATCTGTGAAGACAGGAATACCGTCCACTTCTTTTTCTGTCGCAAATGGGTCAAGCAAGGCAGCCAAAGTCAATTCGTCATCTCCCTTGACCATCTCAACCGCAGTTGAACCCATTCTTCCTTTAAATCCAGCAACAATAACTTTAATAGACATGTCATTTTTCCTCTCTATTGATTTTAATCATAGACAAGCCCATCCCACATGGATAGTACTTATTTGGTAAATTTAGGTGTTAGACCTAGTACTAGCGCTCCTTCACCCAAGTGTGTCGCAATTACGGCACATAAGGATACCACTGTTGAAACACTAATTCCCTCTGCTTCTAGCTGTCTTTTAAAATCCTCAGCTTTTTCAGGAGCATTCGTGTGAAGGATACTAAGCTCCATTTCACGATTTTCCTCAGCTAGGGCAACCAAACGTTTCACAGCTTTCTTCTCTGTACGCACCTTTTCAAAAACAACGATTTTTCCTTCGTCATTAAAATTCAAAATAGGTTTGATAGACAAAAGATTTCCTAAAATCGCCGAACCATTCGACAAACGACCACCTTTAACCAGATGATTAAGATCATCCACAAGAATATAGGCCGTCGTTTGGCCAACTTGCTCCTCAAGCTTCTTCAAAATGTTCTCAAAAGACATTCCTTGGGCTGACCAATGCAAAACGTTTCTCACCATAGCTCCCATAGGAGCTGCTGTGATTTTTGTATCAGGAAAAGCAATCTTCAACTTGGCATGGTCCTCAATCAAAAACTGACTATTGGCCCAAAAACCAGAGATTCCTGAAGAAAGGAAAAGCCCAATGACATGGGTATAACCTTCCGCCTCCAACTCCATAAGCAAGTTATCCAAGTCAGCTAGATTTGGTTGTGACGTCTTGAGCAGTTCCTCAGAGTTTGCCATTTGTTCATAAAACTGATTGACATCCAAGTTTTTTCCTTCAACAAAAGGCTGCCCCTCAATGATGACTGGAATATCTAAAACATAAACATCAGCATGGCCCTGAATCTCAGCAGGGAGATTAACCGATGAATCCGTAATAACTGCAAGAGACATCTTAGAACTCCAAGTTGATACCTGGGCGATCCAAGGCAATTTCAGTTACTTCATAAGTCAAACGTTGAAGCGTATCCAAGAGCGGTGCAGCCAAGGCTTCTGCTTCTTCTTGTGAGAAGTCTTTTGGTTCATTGACGATACGGTTTTGAATATGGTCCATTTGAGAAACAATCCCTGAGATAACAAACTCATCACGGACAATCATAAATTGCAAAACAGCTACAACAGACGTATTGTTAGCTTCTTCATCTTTATTGTGCAACTGGAAAGTTACTTCAACATTTGTTTTAGGCACACCATTCTCTTTTTCCCACTCATGGTTACGAACATCATAGTGGTAACGGTTAACAAATACTTTTTCGCGAATTAAATCCATTAGTCATATTCTCCTTGATACAATTACTCTTTATTATAGCATAAATATGCTTTATTATGGGAATATTATTGACAGAAAAATGAGTATTTAGACTGATTTTGACAGCAATAATAATCACTAGAAAAGTAGGAGCTTTGATTTAGGTCTAAGAACACTAAAATAAGGCTCCTTCATCAGAAAAGAGCCTTACATTGATAGCTAACAGTCCCTCAAAGAACGTTTCTGCTGTCCCTGTTCATCAAAATTCTCAGGAGACAACCAATTCTCAAATCGTTTCTTAAGTACTGGCCACTCACTGTCAATAATCGAGAACCAGTCCGTATCACGGCTACGTCCCTTATAAATAGCATGGTTACGAAAACGCCCCTCATAGGTGAACCCTAAACGCATGGCTGCATTGGCAGAAGGGCGGTTGAGACTATCACATTTCCACTCATAACGACGATAGTTAAGATCTTCAAAGACATATTTCATAAGCAGGTATTGAGCTTCTGTGGCTGCTCGAGTCTTTTGTAAGGCAGGTGCCAAAATTACCCGCCCCATCTCAACACTGCGATTTTTGGGTGTAATAGCCATGAGTGAAAAGGTTCCTAGAACTTTACCAGAAGCCTTATCCCTGATGGCAAAGAAATAAGGATTCTGGGATTGCTCATAATCCTCCAAACACTGACGTACAGCTTCTTCAGATTCAAAAGGGTCCGCATACATATAGGTCCAATCCGAAAGAATCTGATTAGTAAAGTAAAAGTCTAAAATGTCCTCATAATGCTCTGCCACTGTCAAATGTTCAACGCTACAATAACGACCTTCTAATAGAGCAACATCTGGCATTTTACCTGGACTGGCATCTGCTAGACTTGGCCCTACTTCTTGTTGGTAGTGATTTAAAGGCATAGGATTCTCCTTTTTTCATAAAGAAAAGCCTACACAAAAGTGCAGACTTTAGCTTAATTATTTAGCAACTGGGTATACAGATACTTGTTTTTTGTCGCGACCTTTACGTTCGAAACGTACAACACCTTCAACTTTAGCGAAGAGTGTATCGTCACCACCACGGCCTACGTTTACACCTGGGTAGATGTGTGTACCGCGTTGACGGTAAAGGATTGATCCACCTGATACAGTTTGTCCATCAGCTGCTTTAGCACCAAGACGTTTAGCTTGTGAATCACGACCATTGGAAGTAGAACCCCCACCTTTTTTGTGGGCGAAAAGTTGCAAGTTTTCAAGAGTTTTCAACATAAGATTGTGTCCTTTCTTAGTGATTAGTCGCTAACTTACGCGTTGATAGCGTTGATAACAACTTTTGTATAAGGTTGACGGTGACCTTGTTTACGGTGGCTACCTTTTTTAGGTTTGTATTTGAAAGTAACAACTTTCTTTTGTTTACCTTGTTTTTCGATAGTTCCGACAACAGTAGCTCCCTCAACAACTGGAGTACCTACTACAGTTTTATCACCACCGACAAGAACAACTTCGTTAAAAGTTACTTCTGATCCAGCTTCAGCGTTGATTTTTTCAACGTAGATCGCTTGACCTACTTCAACTTTAACTTGTTTTCCACCAGTTTTGATGATTGCGTATGTGCTCATGATGCACCTCCTATTAAAATTTTTAATGTGTCTGAGGTTTCCCTCTGTGAAGACTCGCCTAGTACTGCGGGGCCGAACCCACTTGTAAACAGTAGTCGTGCGGTTGCACAGGACGTGCATTTAGTCAACGTTACAATTCTATCATTTTTTCCCTCTAATGACAAGAGAAAAAGTTATTTTGATTATTCTTATTCTGCTCATTGAAATTTATCAAAGTAGCGATTACCCTAATCAACTCTTATTCCATATCTTCCTAGGAAAGTCTTAGCTAGAGCCCGCTCCAGATCAACTAAGGAAAGGCTCTTATCCGTTGTCAAAATTTGATAGCGTTCACTTCCTTCAAAATAGAAGTGATTCAATGCCTGATAGCCATTTCGTTCATAAAATGCTAAACGTTTTAGACGTTGAGCCCGATTAGAGACTTGCTCCTCATCCATGGGTTCAATCGTAAGCACACACGGTCGTTCTCCTGCTTCTTCCCTAACTTGTGCCAAAATTTGACTACCGTAACCCTGCGACTGTTTACTTTCCTCAACCGCAAGAAAGAGAAGGTAGACCAGGTTATCAGTACAGATTGCATAGGTAAAACCAATAAAAACTCCCTGATCAAAATAAGCCAAGAAAGATTGTCCATTTTTCAAATTATTCCAAGACAATTGCCAAAGTGGGAGTCTCTCCTCCACAGGAAAAGCCGCTTCATAAAGCGAAGCGACCATCTTGAATGTTGATGTCAGAGGATAAATGTTACGAACCTCTAGTGTCATTTTCCTAACCAATAACCTTCTTATAATCTTCTGGTGTTGCTACATGAGCGTGCTCACGTTGACGATCAAGCAAGTGACTAAGGAAGTCACGGTTGCCCAAGGCTTCTTTAAGGGTTTGTTTAAATTGCCCAGCATTCATAGCTGAGAAAATATTGCTTGGTGCAGTATAATCTGGACCATGGCTTGTGTTCGTGAAAGCCAGGATAAGCAGGTTATTTTCAAAGGCAGCACGTGTCGCTGACAGGATTTCATTTTGGTGGTTAATATCTAAATAGAAATCAGCCTCTTGATAGAGACGTTTAACCTGTTCTGTTGTAATATTCGGATAAAGGCTAACATTACTATATTTAGCTAAATCCATCAAACGACTTGACATTTCAGTGATTGCACCAATATGGTAGTGCATGGTAGGCACTTCACTAACAATGTTTTCCAAGTGTTCAATCTGATCTGAGTTGGTCAAGATCAGTGCTTGATTTTGGAAATTATTCTGACGAGCAAATGGATACATGAATCCGAGAAAGGCCACGCGAGAAGCCTGCTCTGGACTAACCAACTTTAGAAGATTCGTATATGCCGTGTATTCTTGCACTACAATCTTAGTTTGACGGTGATTGCTATCAAGAAGGAGGCGCATATTCCCAGGGACTGAATCAGTGATAGGCTCTTGCCAGAAGAGGACATCTTGACCAGAATTCGGAAGATTCATAGCTGTCAAGAAAGGCGTTGACAAGGAGTTATAAAGGATACGTCGCAAATCATAGCCAGCTTCTTTAAGATAAAAGACTACAAACTCCGATTTGTTTTTGAAAATGTAGACCTTGTCTTTCCAATTCAAGATAACGTCTTTAGTCAAATGGTTAATGACGATAACTTCCTTGTTGTCTGGAGTGAAATAACTAGTAATGGTCGCTTCTTGCTTAACATTGTAAGTTGTTTGTGAGAAACGGTACCCCTTATTATTGTAGCGATCAGTCACACGCAGGCGACCTGACTCATCATACCAATCCACAGCTTTAACTAGACGCTGATGAGCAGGATGCGCATAGTGAATATGACCACGTTTCTTATCAAAACGGAAGATTTCCGCGTTACTATTTGTTCCTAAAATTTCCCAGTAGTCAGGCACAGGAACCTGATTAAAGTAAAGTGCAGAACCTTGAACCTTGTCAAAACCAGTGAAATAAAGGTAAGGTGAGGTCACATCACTAGGCAGAAAGCCATCATCTGAAAGACAAACTGTTGTATTTACATAGCCAGCGACAATCAGCGAGTAATGGAGATCCCAACTACCTTGACTATAGTTCTCAAATAAATTAATCATGATTAGTCATCTCCTTTACTAAGTTAAGCCACTTCTGCTCGATCTCCTCTGTCAAAAAGCCTTTGGCGATATCATAAGAGACTTGATGAACATGATCTAAATCTGAACGATTGAAGAAAGCTACAATTTTCTCTGCCAAGGCAGCCACAATAGCAAGCTCGTCATCTTTTTCAAATCGAGGGATTAAGTAACCATTTTCATTATCCTTGATAAAAGTTTGGTTCCCATAACGGACATCAAAACCAATCATACCAAGGCCCGATCCAACAGCTTCTAGAAGTGTCAAGCCAAAACCTTCACTCTTAGAACCTGATAGGTAAAGTTCGTAATCCTTGTAGACTTCTGTTAAATCTTGGTGACCCTTAAGATGGATGTAATCCTGAGCGTGATTTTCCTCGATAATTGCCTTAAGCTTAGCTTCTTCAGCACCTGTACCAAAGATATCAAAGTTCACTTGAGGCAGTCTTTCTTTAGCCTTAACAACAGCCTTAGCCAACCAATCCACGTGCTTTTCATTGGCCAAACGTGAAGCTGTGATGATTGAGAATGGTTTACGCTCTCCCTCAGGCTCTCTCAGTTTATCCAAACTTCCCACAGGAATCGTTACGATATTAGGTGTAAATGGTGTGTATTTGTTGAACTGATCTAGCATAATGCTACGTTGACGCTCTGTCGCTGTGATGAAGAAATCAACCTTATCTGCATTGCTGAATTGGTACTCATAGAAGTTATTCCATAAAATAGTCTTGTCTGTCACAGCATTTTCACTAAAGTGCTCTGCATGGACCACAACCCCAAGCTTAGCAGGTTTGGTATTGCGGAAAACAGCCTGCCCTGTGCCAGTTGCACGGTCCAAAATAACGATATCCTGGTCAGTTAGACCAAGTTGCGACATGAAGTAGGCGATAAATTCATGTTTAGATGACAAAATCTTATCTGGGAAACGGAAGACACTATCCTTACCATCAACAATTTCATCATAGGCAACACTACCATCCTCATTGAAGAAACGACGTTGATAGAGGTGGGCCTTGTTATCTACAGGGGTGTAGTACTCCGTGAACATCTTGGTGTAAGAGTAAAAGTCTTTACGAATTAAGCAACCACGCGATACTTTTTCCACACGATGGACAATATCTTCACCCTCTTTACGCAAATAAGCGGCGTAGAAAATATCTTCCTTGGCACAAAAGAGCTTAACCACCTTGCCATTAATCTCACGACGCGTGATGTCATAAGGGATTTCCTTTTCCAAATCCTTGACAGTATAGGTCGTTGGAGCAATTTTCAGGTCTGTAAAATAGCTGTATAGCCAGATGACGTCTTCATCTTCAAACCCCATGTTACGGGTCAAATCAGAAAGATTGTCCTGCAGGAACATATCCATAAAGACAAATTTGGCCTTAATACCTGTGTTTTTGAAAATTGTAGAACGATAGGCCTGGGCGTACTCAACCCCACTTGATGCCCAACCGATTCCTAAATTGATGTTATAAACAGTCATGTATTTTCCTTTCTGGGTAAAAGCTCAACATCGACATTTCTTTTTGGACATACCTAACTCTAGTAGCACCTAAATACTACTATGTTAGTACTATATCCTCCTAGACTAGAGCAAGTCTTCAATAAGTGTATCCACTTCGTCTTGCGCTTCTTCAATAGGTGTGATTTCAGTCACCATGATTCCCGCAACCGCACGTTCAACCAAGGCTTCAACATCCATACGACGTTCATATTGTTCAACGTTTTTGATTTTTGGATTAGTCTTTGGACGGTCAGGTGCAAAGATAGTACAGCAATCCTCAAAAGGTTGGATGGAAATGTCAAAGGTATCAATTTTTTGTGCCAAATCAATGATTTCCAACTTATCCATAGTGACAACTGGACGAATCACTGGCGTACATGTAACAGCATTAATCGCCTGCATAGACTCCATAGTCTGACTAGCAACCTGACCAAGACTCTCACCATTGATAATCACAAGACCTCGACGTTCTTCTCGAATGCGGTCAGTAATACGCATCATAAAACGACGCGTCAAGGTCATCAAATAAGCCTCAGGCGCTTTTTCTTTTATTTCCTCTTGGATTTCAGTAAAAGGTACTTCGATGAACTGGATATTACCACCAAACTTGGTCAACTTACGGGTCAAATCTTGAGCCTTTTTCAGTGCACCAGGACTGGTATAAGGAGGGCTTGCAAAGTGGACAGCTTCAATATCCACACCACGTTTAAGTGCAAGATAACCTGCCACTGGCGAATCAATCCCACCTGAAAGCATGAGCATTCCTTTACCGGCAGTCCCTACAGGTAGTCCACCTGCTCCTTTGACTTCCTCGTGAGAAATATAAGCCGCCTCGGCACGAATTTCTACCTTAAGGTTGACATCTGGGCCCTTCATCTGAGCCTTAATGTCAGGCAATACATCAAAAACTGCATTTCCTAAAGTAAGATTGAGCTCACGACTATCGAGAACAAAATCATGGTCACTACGTTTAGCAGTCACTTTAAAGGTAAGACCGTCACGATAGAGCCCAGTCATAATGTCTTGAACAGCCTTTTTCAAGACCTCGACATCTTTTTCAAACTTGTAAACAGGACTAAAGGCTTGAATACCAAAAATTTGCTTCAAAGACTCTGCTACTGGCTCATAGTCTGTACCGTTGAGGTAGATGTGACCACGGTCTCGGTCAAAAGTCACTTTAACATCTGGATAGATGGATAGAACATCCTTGATGTTATTTCTAAGTTTATTGATAAAGCGCATACGGTTTTTGCCCTTGGTAGACAATTCACCATAGCGAACCATAATTTCTGAATATGTTAGTGTCATTCCTTTTCCTTTTAAATTTGAATTTAGTTTTATTGTTTAATTGCTTAAATCTTGCTATCTCACTTTTTGTGTCTTGGCGTAGACCTGCTTGAAAATCGTGAGAAACTGTTCTACCTGTCCCATATCATTGTCATCATCAAGACTGATACGTACAGCCGTTTGAGCTAATTTAGTCGGAACACCCATAGAAATGAGAGTCCCTGCTGGTTTTCCCGCCTTAGATGAACATGCAGATGTCGTTGAAATATAGATTTGATGCTCTTCAAAAGCATGGACAATAACTTCACCACGAACACCCTTGATTCCAAAGGTCAAAATATTGGGCGCAAAGTCTTCACCCTCACCTGAGAAAATAGTAATGTCCTCATACTTAGCCAATTCGTCAAAGATAATTTTTTTCATCTTGGCAATTTTCGGAAGAGAAAACGCCTCTTTGTCAGTAACTAATCGCAAGGCCTTAGCCATACTCGCAATGCCAGCAACATTTTCAGTCGTTGAACGAAAGTCTTTTTCTTGACCACCACCGGTTAAGAGTGGCGTAATCTTTTTCCCTGCCTTTTTGTAGACAAAACCGACACCTCGAACAGCATGGAACTTGTGACCAGAAAAAGTTGCAAAGTCAACACGGTCTGTTAAATAAGCTGATACAGGAATCTTCCCAATAGCCTGAACAGCATCCACATGGAAAGATATCGTCGGCTCATCAGCCAATATAT
This sequence comes from Streptococcus sp. SS4, assembly GCF_030440125.1. Lineage (NCBI taxonomy): Bacteria > Bacillati > Bacillota > Bacilli > Lactobacillales > Streptococcaceae > Streptococcus > Streptococcus sp. SS4. The sequence continues at coordinate 58,282 of NZ_JAQFJM010000010.1, forward strand.
CCGAGATAGCTTGAATAGGTTGGATTGATCCGATTTCGTTATTAACGGCCATAACCGAAACCAAGATCGTGTCGGGGCGTAATAATCCAGCAAGTGCATTCACATCCACGAAACCTTGTGCATTTACGGGTGCATAGGACACTTCAAAACCATGCTCTGAAAGCCATTTAGCAGACTCTTTTACCGCAGGGTGCTCAATATCAGAAACAATGATGTGTTTGCCATAAGGTTCTTTTTCAAAAGCCACTCCTTTAATGACCCAGTTATCGCCTTCGGTTCCTCCAGACGTAAAGAAAATCTCATCGGCTGATTTTCCAATGAGGTCCGCAACTTGCTTACGAGAAGCCTCCAAAATACGTGTCGCAGATGTTCCTAATTGGTGCAGGCTGGATGGGTTCCCAAAAATTTTAGTAGCCACTTCTTGATAGGTTCTAAGTGCCTCTGGATAAGGCACCGTAGTGGCTGAATTATCAAAATAAATCATGATTTTTCCTCGATTTTTATTTACTATTTATTATAGCATAATTTTTTTAGCAATTTTTGCGAGAAAATCATATAATAGAAAGTACGAAATATTTTTAAGGAGAGCATCATGTCTGAAAATTACTCACGCCGTAATCATTCATCAAAAGAAGAAAAAAAATCTGCCCCAAAGGTGACTGAACACGTTACAAAAGGCTTCACTGCCTTCCAAAAAGTCCTTACTGCCGTCGGGACAATTTTGTCAATCATCGTGGCTTCAATCACCATCATGAATTTCACAGCCTCTAAAAATAAGGACACTTCTGATTCATCAGCCAATCAATCAACTGTAGTCATCAAAGAAGGCAATAATAAGACTCAAGAATCAAGCGCCGCTTCATCTAGTTATGGCAATGCGACTGATTCAGAAACACAAACAAGTAGCCAAGCAGGAACTAACGCCTATTCGTCATCTGCAGACACAACAACGGGTGGCAATACGACTACCTCTTCATCAGCAACTACTGCAGACACAACATCTGGCAATGCGACTACTGGTGGCGCAACAACTGGTGACGCCGCTTCTAACTAAGACATGTAAAAGGCTAGGAAAGACAGCCTTTTTTCTATAATCCTATGAACTATACAGAAACTCTAAATTTTATCCATTCTTTCAAGGGCAATGGCCGTCGCCCTCAACTCGAACGTATGCGTTGGCTTTTGAAACAAGCCGGAAATCCCCAGACTCACTTTCCAACGGTGCACATTGTCGGGACCAACGGTAAGGGATCAACAACAAGCTACCTACAAAATATCCTAACAAAGTCAGGCTATCAGGTCGGGACCTTTACCTCACCTTATATTACTCGTTTCAACGAACGTATTAGTATAAACGGTACAGAAATCCCTGACAAGGATTTGATTAGCCTTGTCGAGAAAGCTCAGGTTCTTCTTGATGATTTAGAAGAACACACTGCTTTTGACCGACCAACGGAATTCGAGTTGGTCACCTTACTCATGTTCCTCTACTTCGACCTTAAACAGGTTGATATGGCTATCATTGAAGCAGGTATTGGTGGACGTCTTGATTCGACCAATGTCCTTTCGCCAGAGCTTGTCATCTGTACTTCAATTGGCTTTGATCACACTGAAACCTTGGGCAATAGCCTTTTGGACATCTCCAATCATAAAGCAGGCGTCATGCGAGAAAACACACCTATCTTACTTGGTCGTGTCTCTGCAGAAGTTGAACATTTTTTCAACCAAAAATCACATGACCTACAAGCTCCTTTAGCCGTCATTGATAGGGAAATTCAGCTGCTTCCGAAAGACAACCAAACGATCCAAGTTTCTTATGACCATTGGGAAAGTCCAGATCTTAAGCTACCAATGCTAGGACGACATCAAGAAAACAATGCTGGGTTAGCTGTCACTGCTGCCCATCTCTTGACTCCAACATTTCCTAAGATTACTAATAAGAGCATTCAAGATGGTATTTGTGACACACACTGGCCTGGTCGTAGTGAGTGGATAGGAAACAATATTTATCTAGACGGTGCCCATAACCCTCAAGGAATTGCCAGCTTAAAACAGGTACTAAAAGATAACTTTACCAATCGTAAAATCCACATCCTCTTTGCAGGACTGAGACGAAAACCTTTAGCAAACTTACTAGAAGAATTGAAAGATTATGATATTACGGTAACCAGCTTTGACTTTTTTGAAGCACTGCCCTTGGATGACTATCCTCAAAACTTCAAATGTGCGGCCGACTATAGAGAATGGCTAGCAAAAGCTGAATCAGCAGATTCTGATGACCTATTTGTTGTCACAGGATCCCTTTACTTTATCTCAGAAGTAAGAAACTACTTATTAAACGAAAGAAAGACCTAAAGGTCTTTTTTATTGAGACAATATACAGTTACACACAAAATATAAGTTGTTATTTGAACACAAAGAAAAGTCTATCTATTTGGCTAGACAGACTTCACCTTTTTACCTCATCGTTACAAATTCTTCTGAACCGGTTGGATGAATGGTTTCCATGGCCAAAAAGGCTATGGAAATTCGCAAGGGACTTCCTTGCGATCACTTTCAATTGAGGCCATTCAGACATAAAGAAAAGTCTATCCATATAGGTAGATAGACCTCACCTTTTTATCTCATCGTTACAAATTCTTCTGAACCGGTTGGATGAATGGTTTCCATAGCCAAAAAGGCTATGGAAATTCGCAAGGGACTTCCTTGCGATCACTTTCAATTGAGGCCATTCAGACACAAAGAAAAGTCTATCCATTTAGGTAGACAGACTTCACCTTTTTATCTCATCGTTACAAATTCTTCTGAACCGGTTGGATGAATGGTTTCCATAGCCAAAAAGGCTATGGAAATTCGCAAGGGACTTCCTTGCGATCACTTTCAATTGAGGCCATTCAGACACAAAGAAAAGTCTATCCATTTAGGTAGACAGACTTCACCTTTTTATCTCATCGTTACAAATTCTTCTGAACCGGTTGGATGAATGGCAACCGTATTATCAAAATCAGCCTTAGTTGCTCCCATCTTAATAGCCACAGAGAAGCCTTGAATCATCTCATCGACACCGTAGCCAATGCCATGAAGACCGATGATTTTTTCATCCTCACCAAGTGTTACTAATTTCATAGTTGACGGCTGACGATTGTTTGCAAGAGCTGTATACATTGGAGTGAAACTAGATTTATAGACCTTGATATTCTCCGCACCATATTTAGCAATTGCTTTTTCCTCAGTCAAACCAACAGAACCAATGACTGGGTGGCTAAAGACCACAGTGGCTACATCAGTGTAATCAAGCTTAGCATCGGCTTTATTGTTGAAGAGTCGCTCTGACAATTGACGTCCCGCCTTGATTGCAACTGGCGTCAAATCTAGTTTACCAGTCACATCACCAAGGGCGTAGATACCAGGAACTGATGTATTTTCAAAGGCGTCTGAATAAATGTTACCTCGTTCAGTCAACTCAACGCCCGTCTTTTCAAGACCAAAGCCAGAGGTATTGGCTGCACGACCAATAGCCCAAATGAGGCAATCAACAGTGATCGTTTCTCCATTGTCAAAGCTAATGGTCAAAGAATCGTCAGCATTTTTCGCTACTTCTGTAGCATTAGCATGCGTGTGAAGGGTCGGACCTGATTTAGCCATTTCATCAACTAAAACATCAACGATATCCTTGTCAAAGGTACGCAATGGACGATCTTTACGCACAAAGAGGTGTGTATCACTTCCAAGAGCATTGAGAACACCAGCAACCTCAACAGCGATGTAGCCAGCACCAATGACAGCTGTACGTTTTGGCACCTCATCTAGTTCAAAGAAACCATCTGAGGTAATCCCATATTCACTACCTGGAATGTTTGGATAAAGGGCGTGACCACCTGTCGCAATAAGGATATGGGGTGCTGTATAAAGCTCCCCTGCTACTTCAACTGTATGAGGGTCAACAAATCTTGCATACTCGTATACACGTTCAACGCCATTGCTATCAAAACCACGCTCATAAGAACCATGGATACGGTCGATATAAGCCTGACGATTCGCCTTAAGCCTTGCAAAATCAAACTTATTAATTGTCACATCAAAACCATACTCGCCTGCATAACGGTGAAGGGTTTCAGCAACCTGAGCACCATACCACATGACCTTTTTAGGTACACAGCCCACATTGACGCAGGTACCGCCGACCTCTTTTCCTTCAAAGAGAATAACCTTAGCGCCGTGCATAGCAGCACGATTAGCACTGGCAATCCCGCCAGAGCCACCACCGATGACAATATAATCGTATTCTTTTACCATATTTTACCTCTTATGTTTCTTTATACAGCGTATTAGCTACTAGATAAGCCGTTTCTGCCTATACTTTATCATAAAATAGGTACCCTGACAAAAATCTGCTACGACACAAAAAACAACCCCGAACTCAACGAGATTGTTTAATCATATCTTATTTATCAAGTGGTTTGCGGAGGAATCCGAAAAGGATACCTGATACCACAGCACCAATCAAGATGAAGAGAAGGTAGAGAAGGGCATTTGATGTGAGGGCAATAACGAAGATACCTCCGTGTGGTGCCATCAATTTGATTCCTGCCATACCTACGAGAGCACCTGTAAGAGCTGAACCGACGATAAAGCTTGGGATAGCGCGTGCTGGGTCAGCTGCACCAAATGGGATCGCACCTTCAGTGATGAATGAGAGTCCCATAACGATGTTTGTCAAACCAGAGTTGCGTTCTTCTTCGGTGAATTTATCTTTAAATAAGAGTGTCGCTACAAAGACTGCCAATGGAGGAACCATACCAGCTGCCATAACTGCTGCCATAACAACTGAACCACCTGAAGTTACTGTTGCTGCGAGAGTACCAGTACCAAAGACATAAGCTGCTTTGTTGACTGGTCCACCCATATCCACTGCCATCATACCACCAACAAGGAGACCAAGTAATACGGCTGAGCTTCCTGACAAGCTTGACAAGAAGTTATTAAGACCTGTATTGATTGCTGCCATTGGGATATTCACTGCCAACATCAAGAAACCTGTAGCAAATACACCTAGGAGTGGCAATAGCAAGATAGAACGGATTCCTTCAAGAGCACGTGGGATACCTGCCAAGAGTTTACGAAGAACGAGGATAACACCACCTGCAAGGAAACCACCAACAAGAGCTCCAAGGAAACCTGAAGATACACCTGCAAGGGCAAGGGTTGCTTTACCACCTGAACCAAATGGAACACCACCAAAGGCTGCACCACTTGATGCGATAGCACCAGCTACAAAACCTGAAACCAAACCCGGTTTTTCAGCGATAGAATAAGCAATGTAACCTGCAAGTACTGGAAGCATGAAACCAAAGGCCGCACCACCAATTGCTTTGAATTGAGCAGCAATTTCATGGTAAGAACCAAGTTGTGACAATTGATCTTTAGGAACACCCATGATTTGGTCAAGCAAGAAGGCAAGCGCAATCATGATACCACCACCGATAACGAATGGGAGCATTTGTGATACCCCACTCATCAAGTGTTTATAGAAGGCACCACCGAGGCTCAATTTCTCACTTGATTCTTGAGCAGCTCCAGCATTTTCGGCATGGAAGACTTCAGCCTTACCATCCAAGATGTTTTGGATTAATTCTTGAGGTTGACGGATACCTGCTGCAACTGGTTTAGAAAGCAATTTTTTACCATCAAAGCGTGCTGTTTCAACTGCCTTGTCTGCTGCTACGATAACACCTACAGCCTTTCTGATTTCTTCAGCAGTCAATTGTGTTCCGACACCTGACGCACCGTTAGTTTCAACACGAACATTGACTCCCATTTCTTCACCTGTTTTAATCAGTGATTCTTCAGCCATGTAAGTGTGAGCAATACCAGTTGTACAAGCTGTTACAGCTACGATAAGTGGTTTATCGCTTGAAGCTGCTTCTTTAACAGCTTGTGCTTTCTTAGCTTCCTCAGCCTGTGCTTCTTCTTCACCCGTATTGAAAGCAGCAATCACTTCATCTGGAGAAGTCACCTTACGCAAACGATCTGCAAAACCATCTTGCATAAGATATTTTGACAACTCAGCAAGGGCTGCCAAGTGAGTGTCATTTGCTCCCTCTGGAGCAGCAATCATAAAGAAGAGGTCTGTAGGTTGACCATCAAGTGATTCGTAATCTACACCTTTATTAGATTTAGCAAAAAGTACTGTTGCTTCTTTTACTGCAGCATTTTTACTGTGTGGCATAGCGATTCCATCACCCAAACCAGTTGATGTTTGTGCTTCACGAGCCATAATACCTGCTTTGAAAACATCAAAGTCAGTCACAACACCGTTGTCAACCATGCTGTTAATCATTTCATCGATAGCAGCTTCTTTTGTAGTTGCTTGAAGGTCAAGCAACATTACTTTTTTGTTCAGTAAATCCTGAATTTTCATAGTTTTTCTACCTCTACTTTATTGTATGTTTCTTTAATAAATTCAATTGTCGCTAAGTCATCTGAGAAAGCCGTAGATGTTCCACATGCTACTCCCCACTTGAGAGCCTCAATTGGATCACCTGATTTAACAAACTCACCAGTGAAACCAGCAACCATTGAGTCACCCGCACCAACAGAGTTTTTTACTGTTCCCTTGATTGGTTTAGCAAAGTAAGCAGCCTCTGGAGTAACAAGAAGCGCTCCATCACCTGCCATTGAGATGATAACGTTCTGTGCACCCTTAGCAAGGATTTCACGCGCATACTTTTCAACATCAGCCAAACCATTAAGTTTGACATTGAAAATAGCTTCTAACTCATGGTTATTTGGTTTTACCAAGAGTGGTTGGTAAGCCAAGGAATCAAGCAAGGTTTGACCTTCAAAGTCACAGACAACCTGTGCACCAGTTTCACGCACTAGTGGAATCAATTTGTTATAGACCTTGTTTCCAAGATTGCTTGGTGCTGATCCAGCAAAAACAACCACATCATCAGCACTTACACTTGAAAGAACTGCTTCCAATTCAGCCAATTGATACTCATTAATGACAGGTCCTGCACCGTTAATTTCAGTTTCTTGGTCAGCCTTGATTTTAACATTAATACGTGTGTCTTGATCCACAGCTACAAACTTAGTTTTAATACCTTCTGCATCTAAACCATCTGTCACAAAACGTCCTGTAAAACCACCGATGAAGCCCGTTGCAGTATTATCAACACCTAAACGTTGCAAAATACGACTAACATTAATCCCCTTACCGCCAGCGAACTTATCATCACTCTCCATGCGGTTAACTTCACCAATCTCTACTTTGTCGATACGAACAATGAAGTCGATTGATGGATTCAGCGTTACAGTATAAATCATACTTCAATAACCCTCGTTTTCTCTTTTAATTCTTTTAGGAGCTCTTCTTCCGAAGCATTTGTAATTATGGTTACTTTCTCGACCTCGGCTACCTTAGCATAGGTAATCTGACCAAGTTTAGAGGCATCCGCTAGAACATAGGCTTTTTGCGCATTAGCTATAACCGCCCGTTTAATAACTGCCTCTTCCATGTCTGGTGTGGTGAAATAATTAGCATCAACACCATTAGCACCAATGAAAGCACAATCAAAATTCAGTTGTCTAATTTGCTCTTGAGCAGTACTTCCAATAGACGCATCCGTTGAATGTTTAACCTTTCCTCCAACAATCCTAGTGCTAACACCGAGATCTACCAGCTTAACCGCATGATGGATAGAATTAGTCACAACCGTTACCTGACGATTAGCCAAATGTGGAATCAAAAGTTCATTTGTTGTACTAGCCTCAAGAAAGACGACATCACCTTCCTTAATCAAATCGGCAGCATAACCAGCTAACTGAGCCTTTTCTTGAACGTTTCTAATAGCTTTTTGACTATTGGCAATTTCTTCCTTTAGACCATGAATACTTTCAGCACCGCCATGAACACGTTTAAGTTGGCCATCTGCCGCTAACTCGTCCAAGTCTCGACGAATCGTCGACTCGGAAGTATCACTTAACAAAACAGTTAGGTTTTCCAAAGTGACAAAACCATCTTGTTTCAACTGAGACAAGATAATCTGCTTACGTTCAGACTTTAGCATAATCTCTCCTTCTGTAATCGTTTACAAAAACTATTATACTAAATTTTTAATAACTGTCAACTAGAAACAGTCAAAAAAAATCAAAATATTTCATTATAAAATACTTATCTACCAAAATGACGCAATTTGATAAGAAAGTTCTTACATTTTCAAAAAGAATACCCCTTTCAGTATGAAGGGCAAAATAAAAAAGCCTTTCGGCTCTCTTATCTTATTTGGCATAGTCAACCGCACGGAATTCACGAATGACTGTAACCTTAATATTTCCTGGGTAATCCAAATTCTTCTCAATTTGTTCACGTACCTTATGAGACAAGATCGTAACTTCATCATCCGAGATTTTGTTTGGATGAACCATAATACGAATTTCACGACCAGCTTGAAGGGCGAAGCTTGTTTGAACACCGTCAAAACTTGATGCAATTTCTTCCAAATCACGAAGGCGTTTGACATAATTCTCAACCGATTCATTACGAGCCCCTGGACGAGCCGAACTCAAAGCATCTGCTGCAGCTACAATAACTGCAATAACGCTCTCAGGTTCTACATCGCCATGGTGGCTGGCAATAGCATTGACCACAACTGGATGTTCTTTGTACTTACGTGCAAACTCTGCACCAATCTCTACGTGGCTACCTTCGACTTCTTTGTCAATGGCTTTCCCCATATCGTGAAGGAATCCAGCACGACGAGCAAGGGCAACATTTTCACCCAATTCACCAGCCATGATGCCTGCTAGTTTACCAACTTCAACTGAGTGACGAAGGACGTTTTGACCATACGACGTACGGAACTGCAAGCGTCCCATAATCTTAATCAAATCAGGATGAAGATTCATAGCACCAATTTCGTAGGCTGCCTCTTCACCATATTCACGGATACGGTTATCCATTTCCTGACGGCTCTTCTCAACCAACTCTTCAATACGAGCCGGATGGATACGACCGTCCTTAATCAAGGCCTCGAGAGTCATACGTGCAATTTCACGACGAACTGGATCAAAACCAGAAAGGACAACCACTTCTGGAGTGTCGTCAATAATAACGTCAATACCTGTTAGACTTTCAAGCGTACGGATGTTACGCCCCTCACGTCCAATGATACGACCTTTCATATTGTCATCTGGAAGGTGAACAGTAGTTACTGTTTGTTCAGTAACATAATCTCCAGCCAAGCGTTGCATAGCTTGCGCCAACAAGTTTTTGGCCTTCTTATCAACAGTATCTTTAACCTGTGCTTCTGCATCTTTGATACGTGTTGCAATCTCATGAGTCAGATTATTCTCAGTCTCCGTTAAGATTACCTCACGCGCCTCTGCAATGGTCATCTGACCAACACGTTCAAGTTCAGCTTGCTTCTCAGCCTCCAACTGAGTCACATTCTCTTCACGCTCATTAAGATGTTTAGATTTGTCAGCAAGACTCTGCTCTTTCTTCTCGAGGGCAAGTTCTTTACTTGATAGATTTTCATCCTTACGGTCAAGGCTGGTTGCACGTTCTGTTAAACGATTTTCCATTTGTTTAAGCTCTTGACGTTCAGATTTGAATTCTTTTTCAATATCTTCTCGATATTTTCTAGCTTCCTCTTTTGCTTCTAACAAGAACTCTTTACGTTGAGCCTTACTTTCGCGTTCGGCAGTCACACGCAGATGATCTGCATCATGTTCCGCCTGACTGCGAAGGTTCACAGCGTCTTGTTCTGCCTTTAGCAAGGTAGTTTCTGCTTGTTCCTTAGCTTTGCTAAGTTTAATAGAAATTGCTAAATATCCAACGACTAAACCAATGAGTGCAAAGACAACTAAAATTATCATGTTTATCATGTCTTTACCTCAACTTTTCTAAGGTTTCCCTAAAGAAAACCGTCTTCTAGTGTATCATATTTATAGCTTTTTCTCAAATAAATACTAGAACTTTAAACTGATTTTGTGGTATCATAACTCTATTAGAATAGGGAGGTATTACCATGCCAAAAGACGTTACTGTTGAAAGTTTTGAACTTGATCACACTATTGTAAAAGCACCTTATGTCCGTCTTATTTCAGAGGAAGTTGGACCTAAAGGAGATATCATCACAAACTTTGATATCCGTTTGATTCAACCTAATGAAAACAGTATTGATACAGGTGGTCTTCATACTATCGAACACCTACTCGCTAAACTGATCCGTCAACGTATCGATGGCCTTATTGATTGCTCACCATTTGGTTGCCGTACAGGTTTCCATATGATTATGTGGGGTAAACAAGATCCTACAGAAATTGCCAAAGTTATCAAATCTAGTCTTGAAGCTATCGCTAACGAGATTACATGGGAAGATGTTCCAGGGACAACCATTGAATCTTGTGGTAACTACAAGGATCACAGTCTTCATTCAGCTAAGGAATGGGCTAAACTTATCCTTGAACAAGGTATCTCAGACCAAGCCTTCGAACGCCATACCGTATAAAAAACATTGGGGTATATCCCAATGTTTTTTAATATTTTCTAAAACGTTGATAACGCGCTTCAAGTAAGTCTTCTGTTGATAGTTGGCTTAATTCTGCCAACTCGTCTACAATTGCTGTCTTAATTGCTTCAATAATTTCACTTGTAAAGTAACCACGTTCTGGGATAACCTTATCAACGATTCCCATGTTAAGCAACTCGCCTGATGTAATCTTCATCAACTCTGCCGCCTCTTCTGAACGTGAGCCATCTTTCCAGAGGATAGTTGCAAATCCTTCAGGACTCAAGATAGAATAGATGGTATTTTCAAGCATCCAAACCTTATCGGCTACTGCCAAGGCAAGAGCTCCTCCCGAACCACCTTCACCAATGATAATGGCAATAATTGGCACCTTAAGGTCGCTCATTTCCATAAGGTTACGCGCAATTGCCTCACCTTGTCCGCGTTCCTCTGCCCCAACACCAGGATAAGCACCCGCAGTATTGATAAAGGTAACGACTGGACGACCAAACTTTTCAGCCTGTTTCATGAGGCGAAGAGCCTTACGATAACCCTCTGGATGAGGTTGGCCAAAGTTACGGTTGAGGTTATCTTGTAGGTTTCTACCTTTTTGGATACCCACTACAGTAACTGCTTGGCCATTTAAACGACCAATACCACCAATAATGGCACCATCGTCACGGAAATTACGATCGCCATGAAGTTCGATAAAGTCATCGAAGATTCCTTGGGCAAAGTCCAAAGCAGTTAAACGGCCTTGGTCACGCGCTTCTTTTAAAATACGTGCTACGTCGCTCATTGAACACCTCCATGGAATGATAAGAGTGTGGCAATGGTATCAGCCAACTCTGTACGTTTAACAATGGCATCAACAAAACCATGTTCTTGAAGGAACTCAGCCTTTTGAAAATCATCTGGCAAAGTTTCGCGAACTGTGTTTTCAATGACTCGACGACCTGCAAAACCAATCAAGGTTTGTGGCTCAGCTAAGATGATATCACCTTCCATGGCGAAACTTGCTGTAACCCCACCAGTTGTTGGATCTGTCAATACAGTCAAATACAACAAGCCAGCATTCGAATGACGTTTTACAGCAGCTGAAATCTTAGCCATTTGCATCAAACTCATGATTCCTTCTTGCATACGGGCCCCACCAGATGCTGTAAAAATAACAACTGGAAGTTTTTCCTCAATCGCATGTTCAAAGAGTTTAGTGATTTTCTCACCAACAACAGTTCCCATTGAAGCCATAATAAAGTTAGAATCCATAATGGCCAAGGCTGTTTTTTGCCCCTTGATAGTTGCAACACCAGTCACGACAGCTTCATCAAGACCAGTTTTTTCCTTAGTCGCTGCTAGTTTCTCCATATAACCTGGAAAATTCAATGGATTTTTGGTTTTAATGCCTGTAAACAGTTCTTGGAAAGATCCCTCATCAACTGTTAAATCGAGACGTTCTTTAGCGGAAATACGGAAGGTATAAGAACAATTTGGACAAATTTTAGCTTGTCCCAAGTCCTTTTGATAAATAGCTTGTTTACAACCAGGACATTTTGCAAAAAGTTCATCTGGAACTTCTGGCACTTGGTGATCAATCCCATTACGTACAGAACGGTTAGGATTGATACGGATATACTTTTCTTTTCGATCAAATAATCCCATAAACTCTATTCCTCACGATTCTGATAAGCTGGTAGGAAGGTCTCCATCAAGAAGGAAGTGTCATAATCCCCAGCGATAACGCTACGATCTGAAATCAAATCCAACTGGAAGTCAGCATTAGTCACAACACCATCGATTTCGAGCTCGTAAAGAGCACGTTGCATCTTCATGAGTGCCTCAAATCGATTTTCTCCATGAACAATGATTTTGGCAATCATTGAATCATAGTAAGGTGGAATAGTATAGCCAGGATAGACTGCACTGTCTACACGGAGACCAACACCTCCACTAGGTAGGTAGAGATTGCTAATTTTCCCTGGACTAGGTGCAAAGTTAAACTTAGGATTTTCTGCATTGATACGACACTCAATAGCATGCCCCTTGATTTCAATATCATCTTGGGTCACAGAGAGTTTTTCACCTGCGGCAATACGGATTTGTTCTTTAACAATATCCACACCACTTACAAATTCTGTAACTGGGTGCTCAACTTGAACACGGGTGTTCATTTCCATAAAGTAGAACTGACCTGTTTTCTCATCAAGAAGGAACTCGATAGTACCCGCATTTTCATAATTAACAGCCTTAGCGGCACGGACAGCCGCTGAACCAATTTCGTGACGAAGTGTCTTACCAATAGCAACTGACGGTGATTCTTCCAAAACCTTTTGGTTATTACGTTGAAGAGAGCAATCACGCTCACCTAGGTGAACAATATTACCATAGCTATCTCCCAAAATTTGAACCTCGATATGACGAGCTGGGTAAATAACTTTTTCAATATACATCGCCCCATTACCAAAGGCTGCTTTAGCTTCTTGTGACGCAGATTCGAAGGCAGGAGCTAACTCTTCTTCAGTGTTAACCTTACGAATCCCCTTACCGCCACCACCAGCAGAAGCCTTAAGCATTACTGGGTAACCAAGACGGTTGGCAACCTCTAAAGCCTCCTCAGCTGTAAAGACTTCACCATCTGAACCAGGAATTACAGGGACATTAGCCTTAATCATTTCAGCACGGGCATTGATTTTATCACCCATCTTGTCCATGACTTCGCCTGAAGGACCAATAAACTTGATGTTCATTTCTTCACAGAGAGTGGCAAATTTAGAGTTTTCACTCAAGAAACCAAACCCTGGATGAATAGCTTGAGCCTCAGTCACAATAGCAGCTGATAGGACACGATTCATATTCAAATAAGAATCCGTTGATTTTGCAGGCCCGATACAAATAGCTTCATCAGCAAGCATAGTATGGAGAGAATCCTTATCCGCTTCAGAATAAATAGCAACCGTTTGGATACCCAATTCACGCGCTGCACGGATAATACGCACTGCAATTTCACCACGATTGGCAATCAATAATTTTTTAAACATAAAACAAGATAACATCAGACATTTTTTGATAGTCTGTGTTGATTTCCTTTCTATGTGATAGACCAATGTCTAAAGAAAAATCCTTTCCGACTGTCGCCAGAAGGATTTTCACAAAACATTAGCTTCCAATAGCAAAAGTCAAAGTACCTGATGCAGCAAGTTTACCATCGACTTCAGCCTTAGCTTCAACAACAGCAATTGTTCCACGACGTTTAACAAACTTAGCTGTCATAACAAGTTGGTCACCAGGAACCACTTGTTTTTTAAATTTAACCTTATCCATACCTGCATAAAAGACTAATTTGCCCTTGTTTTCAGGTTTAGACAATTCAAGAACACCAGCTGTTTGCGCAAGAGCTTCCATGATAAGAACGCCAGGCATAACTGGGTATTGAGGAAAATGTCCATTAAAGAAAGGTTCATTGATCGTTACATTTTTAATAGCTGTGATTTCGTCTTCTGAAACTTCTAGCACACGGTCAACCAAAAGCATTGGATAACGGTGTGGTAAAGCTTCACGAATAGCATTAATATCAATTGTCATTTGATGCGTACCAATCCTTTTCCGTAGTCAACAACTTCTTCATTCGCTACCAAGATTTCAGTAATAACACCATCTTTAGGTGCTGGCACTTCATTCATCACCTTCATTGCTTCAACGATAAGAAGCGTTTGACCTTTCTTAACAGTATCACCAACAGAAACAAAGGCTGGTTTTTCAGGTGATGGAGACAAGTAAGCCACACCAACAAGTGGACTTTCAACCACTTCACCTTCAGCAGCTTGAGCAGGAGCAGAAGCTTCTTCAACTGGTGTTGCTGGAGTTTCAACAGCGGCAGGTGCTGCTACTGGAGCAACTGGGGCTTGAGGAGCTGGCGCAACTACTTCAACTGTAGGAACTACTGGGGCAGCTGTTACTGAACTTGTTTGATTTTTGCTCAAGTTCAATTCTTCACCATTATTTTTGTATGAAAATTCACGTAAAGTTGATGCATCAAATTGAGCCAATAAATCTTTGATTTCAGAAATATTCATGAATTAAGCCTCCCAACGTTTAAAGGCAAGAACAGCATTGTGTCCACCAAAACCGAAGGTATTTGAAATTGCGTACTCAATATCAGCTTCTTGACCTTCACCATAAACAACATTAGCTTCGATGTAGTCAGACAATTCTTTTGTACCAGCAGTTTTCGGTACATAGTTATGACGAATAGCTTCGATTGTTGCAATAGCCTCAACTGCACCAGCAGCACCTAGCAAGTGACCTGTAAATGATTTAGTAGATGAAACTGGAACATCTTTACCAAGTACAGAAACAATGGCACCACTTTCACCCTTTTCATTAGCAGGTGTTGATGTCCCGTGAGCATTGACATAATCAACATCTTCAGGTTTGATACCAGCTTCATTGATAGCCAATTTAATTGCCTTAGCAGCACCTGAACCGTCTGGAGTTGGTGTTGTCATGTGGTAGGCATCACAGTTTGATCCGTACCCAACAATCTCAGCCAAGATGTTAGCACCACGTTTTTGGGCATGTTCCAAGCTTTCGATAACGAGAACCCCTGCACCTTCACCCATAACAAAACCATTACGGTCTTTATCAAATGGAATTGATGAACGTTCTGGATCCTCTGTTGTTGAAAGTGCTGTAAGAGCATTGAAACCACCAATACCAATCTTAGTGATTGAAGCTTCAGCACCACCAGCCAAGACAACATCATGCAAACCGAATTTAATTTCACGGAAGGCTTCACCGATTGCATCATTGGCAGAGGCACAAGCAGTCGTCACTGATTTACATACCCCTTGAGCACCAATTTTAAGAGCAATGTTACCAGCACCCATGTTTGAAAGTGCTTTAGGGATAAACATTGGTTTGATACGTTTCATCCCACGTTCGTGCATACGAATGATTTGATCTTCAAGTTCTTGAAGACCACCAATACCAGATGACACGATGACACCAACACGATCACGATCTTCTTCTTCCATGTTAAGTCCTGAATTTTCAAGAGCTTCCATAGCAGCATAAATCGCATAAAGTGAGTAAGTGTCCATACGGTTAGTATCTTTTTTCACAAAGTACTTATCGAACGGGAAATCTTGGATTTCACCAGCGTTAAAGACTGGAATTTCAGAAGCATCGAACTTCGTAATTGGTTTGATACCAATTTTACCGTCATGAAGACTGTTCCAAAATTCTTCTGGTGTATTACCGATTGGTGAGGTTACGCCGTAACCTGTAACAACAACACGATTTGTAGACATATATATTCTCCTTTTGTCGGATGGATATTCTAATAAATGATTTTTTTGATATTGATATTCAATTATTGCATGGTCATACCACCATCAATAGCGATGGTTTGACCTGTGAGATATTCTTGACTAGCCAAGAATGCTGCAACTTCAGCCACTTCTTCTGCTTGACCAATACGTTTCATTGGCACTTGAGCAATCATAGCATCTTTCATTTTCTCTGGAATAGCGTCAGTCATATCTGATTCAATGAAACCAGGAGCAATAGCATTGACACGGACACCACGAGCCGCAACTTCACGCGCCACTGATTTTGTAAAACCAATCAGACCAGCTTTTGAAGCCGCATAGTTAGCTTGACCAATATTCCCCATGAGACCTACAACAGATGACATATTGATGATGGCACCTTGACGAGCCTTAGACATTGGTTTTAAGACAGCCTGTGTCATATTGAAAGCACCAGTCAAGTTGATTTTCAAGACACGTTCAAAATCTTCTTCACTCATCTTCAACATCAACTTATCGTTAGTGATTCCAGCATTATTAACTAGAACATCAACACTACCAAGCTTTTCAATAGCTTCAGCTACCATACGTTTAGCATCTTCACCGTTAGAAATATCACCTGAGATACCTACAACAGTTACACCATAATCTGCAAACTGTGCAAGCAAGTCCTCAGATATTTCAGAACGTCCATTTAGAACAACATTGGCACCAAGACTAGCAAATTTGTGTGCCACAGCTAATCCAATTCCACGTGTTGAACCTGTTACAAAAACATTTTTATTCTTAAGTTCCATGTTTACCTCGTTTTAAGCATTAAGAAGGGCATCAAGACTAGCTTGATCTTCAACATTATGAGTTGGTAAGGTTTTATCAATTTTCTTCAAGAAGCCTGACAAGACTTTTCCTGGACCAATCTCAATTACTTCATCTACACCAAATTCTTGGATAGTGGCAATCGAATCATAAAAACGTACAGGTTCCATCACCTGACGAGCCAAAAGTGCTTTGACGTCTTCTGACTTCATGATTTGAGCCTCAGTATTACCTACTAAAGGAAGCGTAAAGTCCTTGAATGACACTTTCTCAAGTTCTGCTGCCAATTTTTGACTAGCTGATTCAAGTAAAGCTGTATGGAACGGCCCTGAAACATTAAGAGGAATCAGACGTTTAGCACCAGCTTCTTTAAGCAATTCCACAGCATAATCAACAGCCTCAACTTCACCACCAATAACAATTTGTGCTGGAGTATTATAGTTAGCAGGCGTTACTACACCCTTTTCAGATGCTTTCTGACAGATTTCTTCAATCAAACTTGGATCTGTATTCATGACAGCAACCATTTTCCCACTTCCAGCAGGAGCAGCTGTTTCCATGAATTCTCCACGTTTAGCAACCAAGGCTACCGCATCCTCAAATGAGAGTGCTCCGGCCGCAACTAGGGCAGAATATTCACCCAAAGAGAGACCGGCAACAATATCAGGAGTGATACCATTTTCTGCCAAAAGGCGATAAATGGCTACTGACGTTGTCAAAATAGCTGGTTGAGTATAGCGTGTCTGATTAAGTTTTTCTTCGTTAGAATCAATCAATTCACGCAAATCATAACCTAGAATACGACTAGCCGTATCAAATGTCTCTTTGACAACGGGATAAGTCGCATACAAATCGCTCGCCATGCCCAATTTCTGAGCCCCTTGACCAGCAAATAAGAACGCACGTTTTGTCACTATCCTAATCCTTTCGACGTTTTTAGACGTTTACATCTGCCCAACGAGCAGCTTCTTCTTTAATCACCTTGGCAGCACCTGTGTATAGGTCTTCCAAGATTTCTGCACATGTTTCTTCTTTACGAACAAGACCTGCAATTTGTCCAGCCATAACTGAACCATATTCCACATCTCCATCAACAACCGCGTTACGAAGGGCACCTGCACCAAGCTCTTCAATTTCCTCTTGAGTCTTCTTACCAGCCAAGAAATCTTTTTCAGCTTGGTTATATTCAGTAGCCAATTTATTCTTGATCGCACGAACTGGGTGTCCAACAACTGAGGCTGAAATAACAGTATCAATATCTTTAGCCTTCAAAATCTTATCTTTGAAGTTTTGGTGTGCATTAGATTCTTTAGCAACAGCGAAACGCGTACCAACCTGAACAGCATCTGCTCCAAGCATAAGAACAGCAGCCATACCACGTCCATCAGCAACACCACCAGCTCCAATAACTGGGATAGATACCGCATCAGCAACTTGGCGAACAAGTGCCATAGTTGTCAATTTACCGATGTGACCACCAGCTTCCATACCTTCTGCGACAACAGCATCTGCTCCAAGTTTTTCCATACGTTTAGCAAGTGCTACCGATGGAATAACTGGGATTACTGTAATTCCAGCATCGTGGAAACGCTCCATATATTTACCTGGATTTCCGGCTCCTGTTGTAACAACCTTAACGCCCTCTTCGATAACGAGGTCAACGATGTCATCTGCAAATGGTGACAAAAGCATGATATTAACACCGAAAGGTTTGTCAGTGATTTGTTTTACTCTATCAATATTAGCTTTTACCACTTCTTTAGGGGCATTACCGCCACCAATAATTCCGAGTCCACCAGCATTTGAAACGGCTCCTGCCAAGTCGCCATCAGCAACCCAGGCCATACCACCTTGGAAGATTGGATATTTAATTCCTAACAGTTCTGTAATACGAGATTTCATTTTGCACCTTTTTTCGATTTTCTAATCAAATAAATAGTTTAATAATCAAAGTAATTGTATAAACAAAGGAGAATATCCCAAATAAGAATATTCTCTATGCCCTGCTTATTTAGTTTTTTCTTCTACGTAAGCAACAAGGTCACCAACAGTGTTAAGACCTTCTTCAGTTTCGATTTGGATATCGAACTCATCTTCGATTTCTGAGATAACTTGGAACACGTCAAGTGAGTCAGCGTCAAGTTCGTCAAAAGTAGTTTCTACTTTTACTTCTTCTGCATCTTTCCCAAGTTCTTCAACGATGATTTCTTGTACTTTTTCAAATACTGCCATTTTAATTTCTCCTTTAAGATAAATATATTTCTTATAATCTATGCTGGTGCATAATTTATATAACTAGATTTTAACAATAAGACTGCCCCATGTCAAACCCCCACCAAAACCTGATAAGAGAATTGTTTGACCGCTGTCTAATTTTAAGGTCCCATTCGCCACGTTTTCAGAAAGCAGAATTGGGATACTTGCCGCACTGGTATTACCATAAGACATCATGTTTGCCAAGAATTTATCACGACTGACATCGATTTTCTTAGCCATAATATCCAAAATACGAATATTAGCTTGATGAAGAAGGAAGTAATCAGGCTCACCTTTTTCTTCAACCAAGGCCTTAATACTCTTTGAAACCGTCTTAACGGCAAAATCAAAGATTGCTTTCCCATCCATTTGCATATAGGGATTAGGCTGATCAGACTCATCTGAATAAGGCGAGATAACTGCAGAGGCTCCTGACTCAAGACCACCCTTGCTACCATCGGTATTTAAAGATTCTCCCAAAAAATGTTCTTCTTCAGTTTCTTCCAAAAGGACTCCGCCAGCACCATCTCCAAAGAGGACAGCTGTTGTACGGTCAGACCAGTCTAACGTTTTAGAAAGGACTTCAGCACCAATAACTAGACCTCTTTTGTATGCGCCTGACTTTATCAATTTTTCTGCGGTTGCTAAAGCAAAGACAAACCCACTACATGCCGCAGTAATGTCAAAAGCAAAGGCGTTGACTGCACCAATTGCTCCTTGAACTCGAGCCGCTACTGACGGCATAGAAGTATCAGGAGAAATCGTTGCAACTAAAACAAAGTCTAGCTCCTCAGGAGCTAATCCTGATTTTTCTAATAGCTGATGAGCAACATTGGTAGCTAAATCACTCGTATTCTCATTCAATGAGATGCGACGTTCCTGAATACCTGTACGTGAGCGAATCCACTCATCGCTAGTATCCATGATTTTTGATAGGTCATCATTAGTCACGACCTGAGCAGGTGCATAATGGGCAACCTGACTAATTTTTGCAAATGCCATTATTTCAACTCCTCAAGAAATGCGTGGAGATTTTCCAATCCCTTGCTCATAACCTTCAATTCCTCGTCGTTAAAGCCTTCTGTAATCCTCATCACCATTGATTTATGAAAACGACGGTGAAGACGATATACCAAACGACCCTTTTTAGAAAGCGAAAGATGGACCACACGACGGTCAACTGATGAACGCGTACGGACAATATAACCTTTCTTTTCAAGTTTATTGAGAGAAGTTGTTACAGTACCAAGAGTTAGCATGAGTTCTTTAGCTACTGCACTTGGTGTCGTATCTGGATGTGTACCGATCACATCAATGGTATGCATTTCCTTGAGGGAAACATCGTTAAACTTTGAATTCTTTAAACTTGCTTCTTCGATAATAACTACGTTATTAAAAATATCAACAAGATAGCCATCAATTTTGTCGTAATTCACACCAGACTCCTTTCAATAAAACTTTGATTTTCAAATTATATCAGACTCAAACTAATTTCGCAAGCCCGATTAAAAAACTTTAGTTTTTCTTTTAGAAAATGTGGCTATTTCCCTTGGAATTTAGGTCGACGACGCTCACTATAAGCACGTACTCCTTCTTTGAAGTCTTCTGTGAAAGCAAGAGATTTTTGCAAGTCAAGTTCCAACTTAGCGTAATTTTTCCATCCTGCAAATTCAGATTCCCAAACCATTTCTTTAATGGCTTTAAAGGAATTCACTGAAGAGCGGTTCAATTTTTTAATCAATTGACTCACAGTTTTTTCAAGTTTTTCTGACTCAACAACTTTGTAGGCAATTCCCCAGTCCAAAGCTTTTTCAGCTGATACTGGCTCTCCTGTCATGGTAATTTGAGTCGCACGGTTAATACCGATTGAACGTGTCAAAAGGTAGAGACCTCCAGCGTCAGGTGCCAAACCAACACCTACAAAAGCTTGGATGAATTTAGCTTTATCAGATGCAATCGTAAAGTCTGCTGCAACAGCTAAGTTAGCTGCAGCACCTGCACATGGTCCATCAACTACCATGATGACTGGCTTAGGCAATTTTTTAAGAGCAAAAGAAATTTCATTTACCTGCTCAGCAATACGAACCAAAGACTGTACATCATCTACAGCAACCGCTTTTTGCATTTGATCAAGGTCGCCACCAACAGAAAAGACTTTTCCATTAGCATTGATTACCAAGAATTTTACTGACGCATCTTGTTTAGCTTCCTCAATTGCAGCCATAATCTCATCACAAACTGGAATATTAAATCCATTTTGCACTTCTGGACGATTAAGTGTTAAAGTTGCTACTCCATCTTCAACACTATAAAGAATTGTTTCGTAAGCCATTTTTTGCATTCCTCCGATAACTAGTTCCTATATGAAAACCGTATGTTCTTTATATTTTTATCACAATTTTATTTGATGAATAGATAATTTGATTATCAAATCATTCATCGTTAGTTTCTAGTATACCATAGTCCATCTAAAGGTCAACAAAAACTTAGAGTTTTTTAATTTGATACATCAAAACACCGAGTTCTACAACTAACTCGGTGTCTCTTCTATTTTAATAAATCTAAAACATCCATAAGGTTATCCAACAAGCCTTTGGCTGCACCTTGATCCATGCCAAAACGATTATCTTTAATGGCCCAAACCTCAACACCTGCAGCGACTCCAGCAGCAATCCCCTTTTCGCTATCTTCGATAATCAGCGCCTGATTTGCTTCCACGTTCAAATGCTGTAATGCTGTCAGATAAATCTCTGGATTGGGTTTACTCTCTTTAAATTCTTCTCCTGAGAGAACCACATCAAAGAAACCGTTCAAATGATTTTCCTCCAAAGCTCTAAGGATATCTGCCTTTACTGAGCTAGAAGCTAAACCTATTTTCAACCCTCGAGAATTCACTTCATTCAAGACCTTGAAAACATCAGGAAAGATTAATTCTTTATAGGGTAAGGGGTTGTCTTGTTTATAGGCATTGTACTCTTCTTGTAAAGTTGGCACATCCCAGTTATCATAGTCATCTCTGAGAATATTTTCCCAAACTTGCTTGGTATTTCCACCTATAAAGAAAGACGGGGGTAAATGGTCTATTGAAATTCCCTTTTGAGCTAAGAAATTTGCACGTCGATCATAATAATATTTTTCAGTGTCAAAAAGGACACCATCCATATCAAAAATAATTGCCTCTACCACGGGATATCCTCCTTTTCTTTCCTTATTGTACCATAATCAGACTAAATCTTACTTGCTTTTAAAAACAATGTGACAAATTGTCAGAATTTTGCTATAATTGTAGAGTAATTTAAAATTTTTGGAGTAACTATGAAAGTCATCAAATTCGGTGGGAGCTCACTTGCTTCAGCCACACAATTAGAAAAAGTCTTAAACATTGTAAAATCTGACCCTGAACGTCGCTTTGTCGTAGTATCAGCCCCTGGTAAACGTAACGATGAAGATACCAAAGTCACAGACGCCTTGATTAAATACTATAAACACTACACAAAAGGTGCTGATGTCAAAGCTGACCAAGAATGGATTATTAACCGCTACCAAGCTATGGTCGATGAGCTAGGCTTCAAATCAACAGAAATGGCGAAGATTGCTAAATCTATCAACGATCTTGCCACTCTTCCTATTGAAGACAATGATTTCCTTTATGATACTTTCCTAGCTGCAGGGGAAGATAATAACGCAAAATTAATCGCAGAATATTTCCGTAATAACGGTATTGAAGCACGTTACGTTCACCCTCGCCAAGCTGGTATTTTTGTCTCAAGCGAACCTGGAAATGCTCGTATCCTTCCAGGAGCTTATGACAAGTTGGAAGAGCTTCGTGAATCAGATGAGGTTCTTGTAATCCCCGGTTTCTTCGGTGTTACCCCTGATAATCAAATTTGTACTTTCTCACGTGGAGGCTCTGATATCACTGGTTCTATCGTTGCAGCTGGAGTTAAGGCAGATTTATATGAAAACTTCACAGATGTAGATGGTATTTTCGCAGCCCATCCTGGTGTCGTTCATGAACCACATTCAATTCCAGAGTTGACTTACAAGGAAATGCGTGAATTGGCATATGCTGGCTTCTCGGTTCTTCATGATGAAGCCCTTCTCCCTGCCTATCGTGGTAAAATTCCATTGGTTATTAAAAACACTAATAATCCAGACCATCCAGGTACACGTATTATTCTTGAACATAAGGGTGCAACTGTTCCTGTCGTTGGTATCGCAAGTGATGATAAATTCGTCAGCATCAATATGACCAAATACCTCATGAACCGTGAAGTTGGTTTTGGACGTAAGGTCCTCCAAATTTTGGAAGATTTAAACATCCGTTGGGAACACATGCCTTCTGGAATCGATGATCTTTCAATCATTATTCGAGAACGTGAACTTACCCCAATCAAAGAACAAGAAATCCTTTCATACTTGACTCGTGAACTCGGTGTTGATGAAGTTGAAATTGAACATGGCCTTTCAATTCTCATGATTGTTGGTGAAAATATGAAAGACCACATTGGTGTTACAGCGACAGCGGCTAAAGCGCTCTCTGAAAAACATATTAACCTAGAAATGATTTCTCAAGGTTCTAGTGAGGTTTCTGTTATGTTCGTAATTGAAACTGAGCAAGAAAAAGCAGCCGTCAGAGCTCTTTACGATGCTTTTTTCCGTAGTGGTGACTAATCTAAAAACCTATCTCCTTCAAGGGATAGGTTTTTTCTTTATGAGAAAAACTAAGCCAGCTCTTATGATATCTACTCCAATAGCTAATTCATTGATCAATTATGCATAGCTATTGCTAACCAAAAAACACTAACTTTCGTTAGTGCTTTTTTTAGGCTCTATAATTTCTGTAGTGGGTAAAACCACTGTAGAGATTATAGAGCTTTTTAAGTGTACACAAAAAGTCCCATAAGAACTATAATGAAAAGCGACGAAACTACCATTAGGAAGAACTTATGAGACCTATTAAGAATACCACAGAATTAATCGGAATTAAAGACCAAAATATCAAGATTTCACTTGTTTTTGAAACTGACACTCATATCGAGATTCAAGCAAAACTTGATTACCCTGCACCATCATGTCCTCACTGCCAAGGAAAGATGATCAAATATGACTTTCAAAAGCCTTCTAAAATTCCTCTTCTCGAACAAGCTGGAACGCCTACACTGCTACGTCTGAAGAAACGCCGTTTCCAGTGTAAAAGTTGTAGGAGAGTAATGGTGGCTGAGACATCTATCGTTGAGAAAAACTGCCAAATCTCAAATCTAGTCCGTCAAAAAGTTGCACAACTCCTAACTGAGAAGATGTCACTAACAGATATTGCCAGAAGACTTCGTGTGTCGACCTCTACCGTCTATCGTAAGCTTGATCAGTTTACTTTCAAGGAACATTTTGACAAACTCACAAGGGTTATGTCCTGGGATGAGTTTGGGTTCAAGAAAGGGGAGTTGGCTTTTGTGGCTCAAAACTATGAGACCAACAAACTCATAACCATCCTTGATAATCGCCGTCAAACCACGATTCGAAACCACTTTTTGAAGTACCCATTGAAAGTTCGACAAAAGGTACAGTTTATTACAATGGATATGTCAGGAGCCTATATCCCACTAGCTCGCAGACTTTTCCCAAACGCCGAAATCATTATTGATCGTTTCCACATCATCCAGCACCTTGGACGTGCCTTTTTAAAGACAAGAATTGCCATTATGAACCAGTTCGATAAGAAATCACTCCCCTACCGAGCCTTGAAAAATCACTGGCGACTCTTCCAAAAGGACAGCCGTAAGTTATCTTGTAAATCATTTCACTCGAAGACCTTTGGTCAAACCTTAAGTCCACATGAAGTCGTTAGGAAGACACTAGACTTTTCAGAAGAACTCGCTAATTATTATAACCTCTATCAGCTGTTGCTGTTTCACTTTCAAGAGAAGAGGGTAGATGAGTTTTTTGAGCTCATAGAGGAGAATATAAGCAAGGTCAATCATTACTTCAAAACTGTCTTTAGAACCTTCCTTAGACACAAACCATACATCAAAAACGCACTAGAAACACATTACTCAAATGCAAAATTGGAGGGGACCAATAAGCTTATCAAAGACATTAAACGTCTGGGCTTCGGTTTTAGAAACTTTATTAACTTTAGGAAGCGTGTTTTCATCACTCTGAACATACAAAAAGAGAAAACCTATCAGGTTCTCTCTAGATGTTAGCTTTTCGTCACCCACTACAGTTGACAAAGAGCCTTTTTTTACAAGATATTTTCGTAACTTTCACGAACGGCATCTGGCCAAACTGAAGTTTGAACCTCACCAATATGTTTCTTACGAAGCAAGAACATAGCCATACGTGACTGACCAATACCTCCACCAATTGTTAGTGGGAAAAGGCCATGTAACAAGGCTTGGTGCCAATCCAATTTCAAACGATCTTGGTCGCCAGTAATTTCAACCTGACGTTTAAGGGCATCTTCATCAACACGAATACCCATTGATGACAATTCAAAGGCATGTCCTAATTGTTCATTCCAAACCAAGATATCCCCATTCAAACCATGGTAACCATTCTCAGACTCAGTTGTCCAGTCATCATAGTCAGGTGCACGACCATCATGTGGTTTTCCATCAGGAAGAACACCACCGATACCAATCAAGAATACAGCACCATATTCCTTAGTAATAGCATCTTCACGCTCTTTTGGTGTCAAATCAGGGTACTTCTCAACAAGTTCTTCTGAATGGATGAAGGTAATTTTCTTAGGTAAAATAGCTTCAATATCGTAACGTGCTTCAACTGCTAGCTCAGTCAAACGAATAACCTTATAAATGGTTTCAACAGTTTCTTTCAAGTAAGCGATATTACGATGTCCGTCAGGAATAACTTTTTCCCAGTCCCATTGGTCAACGTAAACAGAGTGCGTTGCATCCAATGAATCTTCATCTGGACGAAGAGCCTTCATATTAACCACGAGCCCTTCACCTTCATTGAAACCAAAACGAGCCAAAGTATGGCGTTTCCATTTTGCTAATGAGTGAACAACTTCGTATGTTGCGTCAGGAATCTGAAGCACATTAACAGTTACAGGATTTTCAATACCGCTCAAATTATCCTGCATACCATCCCCGACCTTACTCAAAATAGGCCCTTGCACTTCAACGACGTCAAGTTTATCAATCAAATACTGTGTAAAAGTATTCTTCACAAAAGAAATTTCCTCTTGTTGATGAATGAAGCTCTTTTTCATACGCTCCTCCTTTAAAAAATCGATAAGCCTATTATACTCCTATTTTTCAGAAAAATAAAGAAATTTTCCAACAATTTGGAAAATTTCTTGTTTTTTATGTTAGGTTTTATCACATTTTCTTAGTCAGCTTCACAACTGCTTCTGTTCGAGCTGTATGAGGAAACATGTCTACTGACTGAATATAATTAACATCATAAACTTTAGCCAAAGAAACTAGGTCTCTAGCCAAAGTAGATACATTACATGAAACATAAACCATTTTTTCAGGAGTGTAGGCCAGTATCGTTTTAAGTAGCTTATCATCTAAACCAGTTCTAGGTGGATCCACAATAAGAGCATCTGTTCGATAGCCTTCCTTGTACCAACGAGGAATAATATCCTCAGCCTTACCCACCTCATAGTGAGCATTCTCCAACCCAAGTGATTTAGCATTCTTTCTAGCATCCTCAATAGACTCTGGAATAATATCCATACCTCGAATACTCTTTACCTTATTTGCAAAAGCAAGTCCAATAGTACCAACCCCACAATAAGCATCAATAAGGTGTTCAGCCTTACCTACATCCAAAGCTTCAACTGCCTGACCATAGAGTACCTCTGTTTGTTGAGGATTCAACTGGTAAAATGCACGAGGAGAGAGAGCAAAGTTATAGTCCAGTACCTCTTCTTGAATAGTGTCTTGCCCCCAAAGAATTTCCGTCTCTTGACCATAAATCTCACTGGACTTCGAATAATTATAATTGACAGCAATTGTTACAATTTCTGGAAAACTTTCCGTCAATTCCTTAACTAATTTAGTGAAAGAAACTGATTTAGAGGTTACAAAAATCAACTGGACCTGATTTGAACCCAAAGCACGTCGTATCATAACAGTACGAATTCCAGCAATTTTACGCTCATTATAAATTGGGAACTTATATTTATCTAACAAATTTGTCACCTTATTCATAATGGCTTGAGTTAGATCATCCTGAACTAGACAATCATCAATATTAATGAGGCGATGACTCCCTTCTGCAAATAAGCCAGCTTTAACTGAGCCATCAAAAGAACGGGTTTGAAATTGTAGTTTAGCTCGGTAATGTTGTGGTTGCTCCATACCAATTGTTGGACGAATGTCATATGACTCAAAATTAGCCGGTTTAAACTTCTTCAAGGCTTGTCCTAATAAGTCAGTTTTAAACTCTAATTGCTTATCATAACGAAGATGCATTAACTGGCAACCGCCACAGTCTTCATAAATACTACATGCAGGTTCGACACGAAACTTAGAAGGTTTATTAATCTTTAATAATTTCGCCTGAACAAAGTTTCTCTTAACAGAAACAACCTGACAGAACACCTCTTCACCCTTCAAAGCCCCTGGCACAAAAACTAGAGTTTTCTTATAAAAACCAATGCCTTCGCCATTGATTCCCATGCGTTTTATCTTAAGCGGGATACGCTGTTTCACTTGTAAATTCATACTACCATTCTAACATTTTGATATAATAATAACTATGAAAATCACAAAAATCGAGAAGAAAAAGAGACTTTATCTCCTTGAGATAGACAAAAAAGAGAGTCTCTACGTTACAGAAGATACCATCGTTAAATACATGTTGACAAAAGAAATGATACTGGACAAAAATCAACTTGAGAATATTAAATCCTTTGCTCAGTTCTCTCATGGTAAAAACTTAGCTCTCTATTTTATTTCCTTTAAACAACGTACTGAGAAAGAGGTAAAAGATTACCTTTTTAAACATGAAATAAACCCTCATATAATTCCAAAAATTATTGATAATCTAAAAAAAGATCACTGGATTGATGATTACAAACTCCTAGAAAGTCTAGCTCAACAAAATCTGAATTCAGGCGATAAAGGAGCCTATGTGCTGAAGCAAAAATGGCTTCAAAAAGGTTGTAACAAATCGATCATTGACGATGTTTTAAGTCAATTTGATTTCTCAGAAATAGTCATTAGAGTAGCTGCAAAACTGTTACGAAAATATCAGGGAAAACTACCATCTAAAGCCCTAAAAGATAAATTAACTCAAAGCCTTATCAATAAAGGTTTTTCATTTCAAGAAAGTAAACTAGCAATCGATCATCTAGAACTTGAAGCAGATGAAGAAACTGAACAAGCTCTCCTTTATAAAGAAATAGATAAGCAATATCAAAAATTTAGTAAAAAATACGACGGTTATGAACTTAAGCAGCGCTTGACACAATCTTTAGCCAGAAAAGGTTATGACTTTGATGCCATAGCATCCGCTCTAAGAGAATATTTATAGGAATTCCCCCCTCTTTTTACAAAATTATGATACAATAGTGGGGATAACCCTTATTGTAGAAAGAGGACGCCATGAAATTACCAAAAGAAGGCGACTTTATCACAATTCAAAGTTATAAGCATGATGGTAGTTTGCACCGTACTTGGCGCGATACTATGGTACTAAAGACAACTGAGAATGCTGTTATTGGCGTTAACGACCACACCCTCGTTACTGAAGCAGACGGAAGACGATGGGTAACACGTGAACCTGCTATTGTTTATTTCCACAAAAAATACTGGTTTAATATTATAGCCATGATTAGGGATAACGGCATTTCCTACTACTGCAATTTAGCTAGTCCATATATTTTGGACCAAGAAGCACTAAAATATATTGACTACGACCTAGATGTCAAAGTCTTCGCTGATGGTGAAAAAAAATTGCTAGATGTAGATGAGTATGAAACACATAAAAAAGAAATGCATTACTCTCCTGATATTGACTATATCTTAAAGGAACATGTTAAAATCTTGGTAGATTGGATTAACAATGGTAAGGGGCCATTTTCACAATCTTATGTTAACATCTGGTACAAACGTTATCTTGAACTAAGGAATCGTTAAAGTTGTCATAAAAAAGACTAGTAATATTACTAGTCTTTTTTTGCACTAAATACTAATGCTTCGGAATCTAAGTCCATATTCAAAAGATAACGACCTTCTTCTACTTGAATAAGATACCCTAATAATTCTAAAGCATCAACAAAAATATTCCTCCTTTTTTGAAGTGCATATTCCTTCCTTACGTACTTTAAAAGAAAAGTCGTAACATGTTTCAAAAAGTATTCAGGATTAACATCCCCTAATATGTCATATAATCTATTCTGCTCTTCAGATAATGGTAGATTTTCTCTTAATTTATAGAAATAATTTGAAATCGTAAGTTCGTCTCTCGTGATACCCGTTTGTTCGATAATAACAACTTCATTAGTAGAATTAGATATCTCAGTAACAAAACTACGATTTAATAGTTCTAAATAACAAGAAGAATCATCATTAATAAAAAAATGCTGGTCTAAGTCAATTTTAGAAGAATCCGACACAAGACTAATTAATAAACCGTAACGTTTCTCAAATCGTTCTATATAGCCTACTTTTACAAACTCCTCAATTAATTTATCTATATTCTTTTGAAAAGGGAACTGCCTTTTTATTGCTCTCAGGGTCACAGGCTGGTTAAGATACAGATAATTCACTATTTCCATAAAAAAAGCTTGCTTACATAGTTTGTTTGGGTTAAATTGTATTATCATAAGAAGTATTATACCATTAATCAGACCACTAAAAAAAGGCCTGACGGCCTAATTTTATGCATTAAAGCTTTCAGTCAACTGTGGTACTACTTGTTTCTTACGAGAAACGGCACCTTCAAGGAAAGCATGATTATTTTCTAAAACAAAATCAAAAGCATTTTCAACATTATCAGTATTTAAACCAAGTGCAAGAATTTCTGAATTTGAATTAAGGATATCAGTAATCATTAAGACAAAGTCAGAGTATCCATTATTTTTAATTGAGTTATTAATAGCTTCTTCGATTTCCTCTTGACGAGAAAGAACATCAGAAATATCAACTGTATTAACTTGTGCAACACGAACTTGATTACCATTCAATTCAAAAGTTTTGGCATCAA
Source organism: Streptococcus sp. SS4 (assembly GCF_030440125.1). Classification (NCBI taxonomy): domain Bacteria; kingdom Bacillati; phylum Bacillota; class Bacilli; order Lactobacillales; family Streptococcaceae; genus Streptococcus; species Streptococcus sp. SS4. Next base: position 88,367 of record NZ_JAQFJM010000010.1, read on the forward strand.
TATCAATAAGTTCTTCAGCAGATTTAGACGAAAGATTAGTACCAGCTTTAAGCATAGCAAGTCCATATTCTTCCAAATTAACTCCAGCAATTTCTGCAAGTTCAGCAGCAACCGCAGGATCTGAAGCATGTGTAGTTGGAGATTTAAGGAGAAGAGTATCCGAAATCAAACCTGACAAAAGCAAACCAGCCACTTCCTTAGGAACTTCAACATTGTTTTCTTTGAACATACGATAAACAATTGAAGAAGCTGATCCAACAGGTTCCAATCGCATCATTAATGGATTAGCGGTTTCAAAGTTAGCCACACGGTGATGGTCTACTACCTCAACAACCTCAACATCCTTAATATCTGAAATAGATTGTTGAAACTCATTATGGTCTGTAAGAATTACTTGATTAACTCCCTCTGACAAAGCTGATTCAACAACTCGTGGTGCCTCAACACCAAAATAATCAAGAACGAAAGCAGTTTCTTCGTTAGGAGTACCTAAAGCAACAGCTTCAGCATCAACTCCAAGTTGACGTTTCAAATAAGCGTACCCATAAGAAGACCCGATTGCATCAGAATCAGGGTTTTGATGACCAAAAACAAAAACTTTAGACATAAATTCACCTCAAAAATAGTATTATAAGCTATTATAACATATAAAAAAAAGAAACAAAATAAAAAGAGTAACCTAAGTCACTCAAAAATATAGTCCGTACGGGATTCGAACCCGTGTTACCGCCGTGAAAAGGCGGTGTCTTAACCCCTTGACCAACGGACCATCTTTATGCCGGCTACATGACTTGAACACGCGACCCTCTGATTACAAATCAGATGCTCTACCAACTGAGCTAAGCCGGCTAACTTTTCTAATGCGGGTGAAGGGACTTGAACCCCCACGCCGTTAAGCGCCAGATCCTAAATCTGGTGCGTCTGCCAATTCCGCCACACCCGCATATATGACCCGTACTGGGCTCGAACCAGTGACCCATTGATTAAAAGTCAATTGCTCTACCAACTGAGCTAACGAGTCTCAAATATTTCTACTTGAACGGTCCCGACGGGAATCGAACCCGCGATCTTCGCCGTGACAGGGCGACGTGATAACCGCTACACCACGGGACCTATGGGAGTTAACGGGATCGAACCGCTGACCCTCTGCTTGTAAGGCAGATGCTCTCCCAGCTGAGCTAAACTCCCTTGTGCTAAGCGACTACCGTATCTAACAGGGGGCAACCCCCAACTACATCAGGCGTACTAGGGCTTAACTTCTGTGTTCGGCATGGGAACAGGTGTATCTCCTAGGCTATCGTCACTTAACTCTGAGTATT
>NZ_JAQFJM010000011.1:0-86589 GCF_030440125.1 Streptococcus sp. SS4
GTCGGGCTCATAACCCGAAGGTCGTAGGTTCAAATCCTGCTCCCGCAATATGGCTCGGTAGCTCAGTTGGTAGAGCAATGGATTGAAGCTCCATGTGTCGGCGGTTCGATTCCGTCTCGCGCCATTTGTTTATATTTTGGAAGGGTAGCGAAGAGGCTAAACGCGGCGGACTGTAAATCCGCTCCTTCGGGTTCGGGGGTTCGAATCCCTCCCCTTCCATAGTTACGGGCATAGTTTAAAGGTAGAACTAAGGTCTCCAAAACCTTCAGTGTGGGTTCAATTCCTACTGCCCGTGTTAGTAAGGTGGCGAATGTGGTGAAGTGGTTAACACATCAGATTGTGGCTCTGACATTCGGGGGTTCGATTCCCCTCATTCGCCTATATATTTGGGGTATAGCCAAGCGGTAAGGCAAGGGACTTTGACTCCCTCATGCGTTGGTTCGAATCCAGCTACCCCAGTTATACTTTGCCGGCGTGGCGGAATTGGCAGACGCGCTGGACTCAAAATCCAGTGTCCGCAAGGACGTGCCGGTTCGACCCCGGCCGCCGGTATAAGTTACACTCCTTAAGGAGTGTTTTTTTGTCTATAGGAGTTTAATTTTTATGTCTGATAAATTTCAGCTTCTCTTAAAACAAATTCGTTTTCCTGAGGAACACGATGCTTTTAAAGAAATTAAAGATGGTTCTATCGAAACAGTAAAACTATTTAAATCAAAACGGCTGTGGTTTTTTGTTTTTTCTTTTCGTAGTGTTCTTTCTTATGAGTCTTTTGTGCTTTTTGATAGTTTACTTCATTCTTCCTTCAATTCTTTAGGTGCCAAAGCTTCTTTTGAGATTCGTTTACTTTCTACTTCTTGCGATGATTCTTTACTTGGAGATTATTTTTCATATGCCTTGGATAATTTAAAAGTTTCTCACTTTTCTATTTATTCTTTATTCTCAAATCTAAAGGTTGAAATTTCAAATAATAGTATTTGTGTTAAGGCTCCAGCGCATATTATTAAAGAAAACTTACAGGATAGATTTATTTCTTTGATTTCTAAATCTCTTTCTCAAGTTGGTTTATCTGACGTATCAATTTCTGTTCTTGAAGATAAGGAAGCGTCATCTTCTATAGAAGAGGCTTATGAAACAAACAAGGTTTCTTTACAAGAACAAGCTGAATCTCAGGCAAGACAGGCTCTTCAATCTATTCTTGAGAGTGCTCCAGCACCGAGTCCTGTGAATGAACCGGCCCAAAATTTTGCTGAGAAGCAAAGTCAACGTCAAGCTAGTTTTGATAAGGCAGAAATAACGCCAATGGTTGATATTAATTCTGAAGAGAATCGTGTTGTTTTTGAAGGATATATTTTTGATGTAGAGCAACGTGAAACTAAGACGGGTCGAATTATTATTAATTTCAAGGTAACTGATTATACCTCTAGTTTTGCAATGCAGCGCTGGGTTAAAGATAGTGATGAGCTTGCTAAGTTCGATATGATAAAAAAGGGGAACTGGGTAAGAGTTCGCGGTCGTATTGAGAATAATCCTTTCACTCATAGTCTGACAATGAATGTACAAGATATCAAAGAGATTTCGCACACACCTCGCAAGGATTTGATGCCTGAGGGACAAAAGCGTGTAGAATTTCATGCACATACTAACATGTCGACTATGGATGCCATGCCAACTGTGGAAGAGCTTATTGATACTGCTGCTTCTTGGGGGCATCCAGCTGTTGCTATAACTGATCACGCTAATGTTCAGAGTTTTCCTCATGGCTACCATAGGGCTAAGAAAGCTGGTATTAAAGCTATTTTTGGTCTTGAAGCCAATCTTGTTGAGGATAAAGTTCCTATTGTTTATAATTCCCAGAATTTGGAATTAAAAGAAGCTACTTATGTTGTATTTGACGTTGAGACAACGGGCTTGTCTGCTGTTCATAATGATTTGATTCAGATTGCGGCATCAAAAATGCATAAAGGTAATATTATTGAGCAATTTGATGAATTTATAGACCCTGGGCATCCTCTTTCTGCTTTTACTACTGAGTTGACAGGTATTACTGATAATCATGTAAAAGGTGCTAAACCTTTAGTCCAAGTTTTACAGGAGTTTCAAGAATTCTGTCAAGGAACTGTGCTAGTAGCCCATAATGCGACCTTTGACGTTGGTTTTATGAATGCCAATTACGAAAGACATCAGTTACCAACAATTTCACAACCGGTTATTGATACTTTAGAATTTGCACGAAATCTTTATCCTGAGTATAAGCGTCATGGTTTGGGGCCTTTGACGAAGCGGTTTGGTGTGGCTTTGGATCATCACCATATGGCCAATTATGATGCGGAAGCTACTGGTCGTTTGTTGTTTATCTTCATAAAAGATGTGTTTGATAAGCACGGTTTGACTAATCTGGAACAGTTGAATACGGATTTGGTTTCCGAAGATTCGTATAAAAAGTCTCGTGTCAAACATGCGACGCTGTATGTTCAGAATCAAACTGGCTTGAAGAATATCTTTAAGTTGGTAAGTTTATCAAATGTCTCATACTTTGAGGGAGTAGCACGTATTCCTCGTACGGTCTTAGATGAGTATCGTGAGGGAATCATTGTAGGTTCTGCTTGTGCTGATGGTGAGGTTTTTGATACGCTTCTGTCTCACGGTATTGACAAGGCGGTTGAAGTTGCTAAATATTATGACTTTATTGAAGTTATGCCACCGGCAATTTATGCGCCCTTGATTGCAAAGGATTTAATCAAGGATGAGGCGGCTATAGAACAACTGATTCGGGATTTAATTGAAGTCGCTAATCGTCTGGACAAACCTGTGCTGGCTACAGGAAATGTACACTATATCAACCCTGAGGATGCCATTTATCGTGAAATCATTGTTCGTGCTTTGGGACAAGGAGCCATGATTAATAGGCCAATTGGTAAGGGAGAAAATGCGAAACCTGCTCCTTTACCTGAAGCTCATTTTAGGACAACTAACGAGATGCTAGACGACTTTGCCTTTTTAGGAAAAGACTTAGCCTATGAAATTGTTGTAACTAATACGCAGGCTATGGCAGACCAAATTGAAGAGGTCGAGGTTGTCAAAAAAGACTTGTACACACCTTTCATTGATCGTGCGGAAGAACAGGTTGCAGAGATGACATATGCTAGAGCGTTTGAGCTCTATGGTAATCCTTTGCCTGATATTATTGATTTGCGAATTGAGAAAGAGTTGTCCTCAATTCTTGGTAATGGTTTTGCCGTAATTTACCTGGCTTCGCAGATGCTAGTTAACCGTTCAAATGAACGTGGGTACCTAGTTGGTTCGCGTGGATCTGTCGGTTCTAGTTTTGTTGCGACGATGATTGGAATTACTGAGGTTAATCCGATGCCGCCACACTATTTATGTCCTAAATGTCAACACTCAGAGTTCATTACAGATGGTTCTTATGGATCTGGCTTCGATTTGCCTGATAAGGAGTGTTCAGAATGTGGAACAGAGTATAAAAAAGATGGTCAGGATATTCCTTTCGAGACTTTCCTAGGTTTTGATGGGGATAAGGTTCCGGATATCGATTTGAACTTTTCCGGTGATGATCAACCATCAGCCCACTTGGATGTTCGTGATATTTTTGGAGAGCAATATGCTTTTCGTGCTGGAACAGTAGGTACTGTTGCAGATCGGACGGCTTATGGTTTTGTCAAAGGTTACGAACGTGACTACAATAAGTTTTACCGTGATGCCGAGGTCGATCGTCTGGCCATGGGTGCCGCTGGGGTTAAGCGAAACACAGGTCAGCACCCGGGTGGTATCGTTGTTATTCCAAATTATATGGATGTCTATGATTTCACACCTGTTCAATATCCGGCTGATGATGTAACGGCTGCCTGGCAGACGACTCACTTTAATTTCCACGATATCGATGAGAACGTATTGAAGCTTGATATTCTGGGACATGATGATCCGACTATGATTCGTAAGTTGCAGGATTTATCGGGAATTGATCCCAAAGATATTCGAGCAGATGATCCAGATGTGATGAAACTTTTTTCAGGGACTGAAATTTTGGGGGTTACACCTGAACAGATTGGGACACCAACGGGAATGTTAGGAATCCCTGAGTTTGGGACTAACTTTGTTCGTGGTATGGTCGACGAGACGCATCCGACGACCTTTGCGGAACTCTTACAGTTATCTGGTTTGTCTCATGGTACAGACGTTTGGTTGGGTAATGCACAAGATTTGATCAAGGAAGGTATTGCCACTCTGAAAACTGTTATCGGTTGTCGTGACGATATCATGGTATACCTAATGCATGCGGGATTAGATCCTAAGATGGCCTTCACCATTATGGAACGTGTGCGTAAGGGAATGTGGTTGAAAATTTCTGAAGAAGAGCGAAATGGCTATATTCAAGCCATGCGTGAAAATAATGTTCCAGACTGGTATATTGAATCTTGTGGTAAAATCAAATACATGTTCCCTAAAGCCCATGCGGCAGCCTACGTTATGATGGCCCTGCGTGTAGCTTATTTCAAAGTGCACCATCCTATTTATTACTATTGTGCCTACTTTTCAATTCGAGCTAAAGCATTCGAGCTTAAAACGATGTCTGCGGGTCTTGATGCTGTTAAAGCTCGAATGGAAGATATTAAGGAGAAGCGCCAACGAAATGAAGCGACTAATGTTGAAAATGACTTATTTACGACGCTTGAGATTGTTAATGAAATGTTAGAACGTGGCTTTACCTTTGGCCAGTTAGATCTTTATAAGAGTCAGGCAACTGAATTTCTGATTGAAGGAGATACCTTGATTCCACCGTTTATTGCACTTGAAGGTTTGGGTGAGAACGTTGCTAAGCAAGTGGTTGCTGCGCGTGAAGAAGGGGAGTTCCTTTCCAAAACAGAATTGCGTAAACGAGGAGGTTTATCATCAACCTTGGTTGAAAAATTGGATGAAATGGGAATCCTAGGAAATATGCCAGAAGATAATCAATTAAGTCTTTTTGATGATTTCTTTTAATAGCTAAAGAGAATCGTCATCAACTTTGAGAGAATGGAGTCAGTCTCCGTTCTCTTTTTGTTTAGGTGTCTGTCTGTGATGATAAAAAGCCAAAGCTGATAGAAAACTTTTTTCTTCATCTTATGGTATACTGATAGAAAATTAAAGTTTCAAGGAGTTAATCATGGTTTTACCAAATTTTAAAGAAAATCTTGAGAAATATGCTAAATTATTGGTTGCTAATGGGATTAATGTGCAGCCGGGTCACACAGTGGCCTTGAGCATTGATATAGAACAAGCAGAGCTAGCTCATCTCTTAGTAAAAGAAGCCTATGCTTTAGGAGCAGCTGAGGTAATTGTTCAATGGTCGGATGATATTATTAATCGCGAGCGTTTCTTGCATGCTGATATGGACCGCATCGAAGAGGTTCCTGCCTATAAAAAAGCTGAGATGGAATATTTGTTAGAAAAGAAAGCAAGTCGTTTAGGAGTCCGTTCTTCTGATCCGGGTGCCCTTAATGGTGTAGCTCCTGAACGTCTATCTGCTCATGCTAAGGCTACTGGAGTGGCCTTTAAACCTATGCAGGTGGCAACTCAGTCTAATAAGGTTAGTTGGACAGTAGCTGCAGCAGCAGGTAAAGAATGGGCTAAGAAGGTCTTTCCTGATGCTTCGAGTGATGAGGAAGCTGTAGATTTACTTTGGGACCAAATTTTCAAGACCTGTCGTGTTTATGAAGAGAATCCTGTACGTGCTTGGAAGGAACATGCTGAACGTTTGGATGCTAAGGCACGCCTACTCAATGAGGCACAATTCTCAGCCTTGCATTACCAAGCACCTGGAACAGATTTGACCCTTGGTTTGCCGAAAAGCCACGTTTGGGAATCAGCAGGAGCTATCAATGCCCAAGGCGAAGGCTTCTTGCCAAATATGCCGACAGAAGAAGTCTTCACAGCTCCTGACTTCCGTCGTGCAGATGGTTATGTCTCAAGTACAAAACCACTAAGCTATAATGGTAATATTATTGAGGGAATCAAAGTAACCTTCAAAGATGGTGAAATTGTAGATATTACAGCAGACCAAGGTGACGAAGTGATGAAGGATCTCGTCTTCAACAACAATGGGGCGCGTGCTCTAGGCGAATGTGCCTTGGTACCAGATCCAAGCCCTATTTCACAATCTGGGATTACCTTCTTCAATACCCTATTTGATGAGAATGCCTCCAACCACCTAGCTATTGGAGCAGCCTATGCTACCAGTGTTGAGGGGGGAGCAGACATGACAGAAGAGGATCTTAAAGCAGCTGGTCTTAACCGCTCTGATGTACACGTAGATTTTATGATTGGTTCAAATCAAATGAATATTGATGGTATCCGCCATGATGGTAGCCGTGTACCAATCTTCCGAAATGGTGATTGGGTGATTTAAGTATCGTGGAGAATTTATCATGATTGGAAGTATGATAGTTGGTTTTCTAATTGGCCTTATTGCTTCTGCTATATCAAATAGGGGTGAACGTATGGGTTGTATTGGCAAGACCTTTGTTGGATGGCTAGGTGCTTTTGTTGGTCAGCTTCTTTTTGGAAATTGGGGACCGATGTTAGCAGATACTGCTATAGTCCCTTCGGTGCTAGGTGCTGTTATCTTATTAGCCCTTTTTTGGAATCGTAATAGTTAGAAATGAAAGAGTTCTGAGGTATTGGTTAGATATCTAAGGACTCTTTTTTCTTATTTTTTCATTTTCATATACCACTTTTAGAAAAACTGTGGTAGAGTAATAAAAACAGCATCTATTTGGAAAGGACTAGAAATGAGCGACTTAGATAAAAATATGGCTGTAAAAAGTATGGTAGTTATGCGTAAGGCTTTTCGTACCATCGATGCCAAGGTTTCTGAGACTTTTAAAGAATTTAATTTGACACCAACTCAATTTGGGGTCATGGACGTACTAAATGCCAAAGGACGTATGAAGATTGGCGAATTAATTGATCGCATGCTTGCTACCTCCGGTAATATGACTGTCGTCATTAAAAATATGGAGAAAAAAGGCTGGCTGACGCGAGAAGCCTGCCAAACAGATAAGCGTGCTTTCGAGGTTGATTTGACGGATGAAGGACGTCGTATTATTCAAGCAGCAATCCCCCCACATCAGCGAGCTATTGAGGAGACTTTTTCCGTTCTGACACCTGAAGAGCAGGCACAGTTGGTAGAGCTACTGAAAAAATTTAAGAATGTCTGAGCATATTTCTTTATATTTCTAATGAAATCGCATATATTACTATGTAGTATTAATTATTGATTGTTAGAAATACAAAGGAAATGTATCATGAAAAACATTCTATTTATCGTTGGGTCTCTTCGTAAGGGATCATTTAACCACCAATTAGCAGAAGAAGCTGAGAAAATGCTAGCTGATAAAGCTAATGTTTCTTATCTTGACTATAGTCAAGTACCTGTTTTTAATCAGGATTTAGAAAGTCCGGTTCTTCCTGTTTTGGCAGAAGTTCGAGAGCAGGTCTTGGCAGCAGATGCAATCTGGATTTTCTCACCGGTTTATAATTTCTCAATTCCTGGGCCTGTGAAAAATTTGCTTGACTGGTTGAGCCGCGCCCTTGACCTATCAGATCCTTCAGGACCATCAGCTCTTCAAGATAAGATTGTAACCGTGTCATCAGTTGCTAATGGTGGTCACAATCAACTTTTTGATGTCTACAAAGAATTGTTACCATTTATCCGTACCCAAGTGGTTGGTGATTTTACAGCGACACGTATAAATGATACAGCCTGGGTGGATGGAAAATTCGTAGCAACAGCAGAAGTTCTTGAAAGCCTTCAGACTCAAGCGGAGGTTTTGATTGAGGTCATTAAATAAGAATAATGAATACCCGAGGTATCTAGCTTCGGGTATTTTTATATGCAACAATGAAAAAAGACACCCTAAGGTGTCCTCGTATTATGAAGGCGGTAGACGGATTTGAACCGACGATCAAGCTTTTGCAGAGCCGTGCCTTACCACTTGGCTATACCGCCATAACAGATACCATTCTATCGAAAAAACAAAGATTCGTCAAGTCTCTTTCATCAAATTGGCTGGTTGATTGTTCAAACTGCCTATTTACAAGAAATATAAAGAGGCTGAAAGACATTCAACCTCTTTATATTAATTATAATTGTTGTAGATAGATTACTAACACGTATGTTTTGATTATTGTCTAATCAAGTAATCAAAGGCTCCGATAGCAGCTGTAGCACCAGATCCCATGGAAATAATGATTTGTTTGTAGGCGCTGTCAGTACAGTCACCTGCGGCAAAAATACCAGGGATATTTGTTGAACCAAATTTATCAACGATAATTTCTTGGCGTTCATTGAGTTCAATACCACTGTCTTTGAGCCAAGCAGTACTTGGTACAAGACCAATTTGGACAAAGACACCTTCAAGATCAAGATGTTTTTCTTCGTTTGTATCACGCTCAACGTAACTCAAACCAGTCACATGATCTTGACCAAGAATTTCTTTGGTTGCAACGTTCTTAAGAATGGTTAGATTATCAGTTTTAGCAGCTCGTTCTTGTAAGACTTGATCTGCCTTTAATTCAGGCAAGAACTCTAAGACTGTAACGTGTTTAGTAATACCCGCTAAATCCAAAGCAGCTTCCAAACCTGAGTTACCACCACCGATAACAGCAACATCTTTTCCTTCAAATAGAGGACCATCGCAGTGTGGACAGTAAGTAACCCCTTTATTGCGGAATTCATCTTCGCCAGGAACGTTGATATTACGCCATTTGGCTCCGAGAGCTAGGATAGCCGTTTTAGATTTTAAAACGGCACCGTTAGCCAGTGTCACTTCAATAAGTTCTTTCTTCTCAATGCCAGTGGCTAATTGACTTTTGATGATATCAACATCATAAGATTTCGTATGCTCTTCAACTTGGGCCATTAACTTAGGACCTTCTGTATATAGCGTACCAATCATGTTCTCAATACCAACTGTCTCGATAACTTGTCCACCAAAAGTTTCTGCTAAAAGCCCAGTTTTAAGCCCTTTACGAGCAGCGTAAATTGCAGCACTGTTTCCAGCAGGACCACCACCAATAACCAAAACATCATAGACACTTTTATCAGCGAAAGCCTCAGCTTCAAGTGGTCCGTCCAACTTTTCTACAAGCTGTTCAATGGTTGCACGACCAGACGTAAATTCTTCTTGGTCTTTGTAAACCGTAGGAACAGACATAATACCTTTGGCTTTGACCTCATCTTGATACATACCACCTTCAATCATAGTGTGAGTGATATTTGGGTTCAAAACAGCCATTATATTAAAGGCTTGAACAACGTCTGGACAATTGTGACAGGTTAGTGAAACATAAGTTTCTAAATCGATGGGTTTATCAATCTTCTTGATACGTTCGATAATATCCTCATCAACTTTAGGTGGACGACCAGAAACTTGCAAGAGAGCTAAAATGAAAGATGTGAATTCGTGGCCCATTGGTAAGCCTGAGAAAATAACACGACTTTTTTGCCCTTTTTGTGCAATACCAAAACTAGGTTGACGTTTTAAATGTGTTGATTCAAGACTAATGCGGTCAGACATAGCAACAATCTCGTCTAGAAATTCTTTTACTTTACGAGAATTATCATCATCCCCTAAATCTGTTTGTAATACAATATCAGATTCTAGTAAATTTAAATACTGCGCTAATTGTGTCTTGATTTCTTTATCTAAGACCATGGATACCCCCTGGTTGTTAAATTTTACCTACAAGATCTAAGCTAGGAGTAAGTGTTTCAGCTCCTTCTTTCCATTTGGCTGGACAAACTTCACCTGGATGTTGACGAATGTATTGAGCAGCACGGACTTTATCAACAAGAGTACTTGCATCGCGTCCAATACCATCAGCGTTAATTTCCATCATTTGGATAACACCATCTGGATCAATAATGAATGTACCACGTTGTGCGAGACCATCTTGTCCAAGAACATCAAAACCTTGTGAGATGTGGTGTGAAGGATCCCCAATCATAGGATAAGTAATAGTTCCAACAACATCTGAGTCATCATGCCAAGCTTTGTGAACAAAGTGAGTATCGGTAGAGACAGAGTAAACCTCTACACCAAGAGATTTAAGAGCTTCATATTGTTCTTGAAGGTCACCGAGTTCAGTTGGGCAGACAAATGAAAAATCTGCAGGATAGAAGCAGAAGACCGCCCATTTACCTTTAACATCTTCATCTGTAACAGTAATGAATTCCCCGTTGTGATAAGCCTGTGCTGAAAATTCAATAATTTCTTTTCCGACTAATGACAAAATAATGTCCTCCTCTATTTTTAATAGCCTAATTATAAACAAAATACTCATCAACCTCAAAGAAAACGATTGCAATTTTAATGAGAGGGGATTTTTCTAATGGTCAGACTGGTTTTAGAGCTTGTCAAATGTCACTTTTTTTGATAAACTATTATAGTTGCGTAAAGTGACAAATACTCATTCTAAGCCGATTGTGGTCTTGTTGCCGCAGGGTGGGACTGCAAGTCTAAAGCTTAGAAGAGGAAAAAACAATTTTTAAGGAGAAATACTCATGGCAGTAATTTCAATGAAACAACTTCTTGAGGCTGGTGTTCACTTCGGTCACCAAACTCGTCGCTGGAATCCTAAGATGGCTAAGTACATCTTCACAGAACGTAACGGGATCCACGTTATCGACTTGCAACAAACTGTAAAAATGGCTGATACAGCTTACGAATTCGTTCGTGAAGCAGCAGCTAACGATGCAGTAATCTTGTTCGTTGGTACTAAAAAACAAGCAGCTGAAGCAGTAGCTGAAGAAGCAACTCGTGCTGGTCAATACTACATCAACCACCGTTGGTTGGGTGGTACTCTTACAAACTGGGATACTATCCAAAAACGTATCGCTCGTTTGAAAGAAATCAAACAAATGGAAGCTGATGGAACTTTCGAAGTTCTTCCTAAGAAAGAAGTTGCACTTCTTAACAAACAACGTGCACGTCTTGAAAAATTCTTGGGTGGTATCGAAGATATGCCTCGCATTCCAGATGTAATCTACATCGTTGACCCACACAAAGAACAAATCGCTGTTAAAGAAGCTAAAAAACTTGGTATCCCAGTTGTAGCGATGGTTGATACAAACGCTGATCCAGATGAGATTGATGTAATCATCCCAGCTAACGATGACGCTATCCGTGCCGTTAAATTGATCACTTCAAAAATGGCTGATGCTATCATCGAAGGTAACCAAGGTGAAGATGCTTCTGCAGATTTCCAAGAAGCAGCTGCAGCTGATTCAATCGAAGAAATCGTTGAAGTTGTCGAAGGTGACAACAACTAATCTTTAAGATTGGTTTGGGCTCAATGCCCACTAAAGATACGACAAACACCTAAGGGGCGGGGCTCAGCCCTGCCCCTTAGTTTGATAAAATAAATTTGGAGAAAAACAAAATGGCAGAAATTACAGCTAAACTTGTTAAAGAATTGCGTGAAAAATCTGGTGCTGGTGTCATGGACGCTAAAAAAGCATTGGTTGAAGTTGAAGGTGATATCGAAAAAGCAATTGAATTGCTTCGCGAAAAAGGTATGGCTAAAGCAGCTAAGAAAGCTGACCGTGTTGCAGCTGAAGGTTTGACTGGTGTTTACGTTAACGGTAACGTTGCAGCAGTTGTTGAAGTTAACGCTGAAACTGACTTCGTTGCGAAGAACGCTCAATTCGTTGAGTTGGTAAACGAAACAGCTAAAGTAATTGCTGAAGGTAAACCAGCTAACAACGAAGAAGCACTTGCATTGACTATGCCTTCAGGTGAAACTCTTGAAGCTGCATACGTAACTGCTACAGCTACTATCGGTGAAAAGATTTCATTCCGTCGTTTTGCAGTTGTTGAGAAAACTGATGCACAACACTTCGGAGCTTACCAACACAACGGTGGACGTATCGGTGTTGTTTCAGTTATCGAAGGTGGAGATGATGCTCTTGCAAAACAAATCTCAATGCACATCGCAGCGATGAAACCAACTGTTCTTTCATACACTGAATTGGACGAACAATTTGTTAAAGATGAATTGGCACAACTTAACCACGCTATCGATCAAGATAACGAAAGCCGTGCTATGGTTAACAAACCAGCTCTTCCACACCTTAAATATGGTTCTAAAGCTCAATTGACTGATGCTGTTCTTGCTCAAGCTGAAGAAGATATCAAAGCTGAGTTGGCTGCTGAAGGTAAACCAGAAAAAATCTGGGATAAAATCATCCCAGGTAAAATGGACCGCTTCTTGCTTGACAACACTAAAGTTGACCAAGCATACACACTTCTTGCTCAAGTTTACATCATGGACGACAGCAAAACAGTTGAAGCTTACCTTGAATCAGTAAACGCTTCAGTAGTAGAATTCGTTCGCTTTGAAGTTGGTGAAGGTATCGAAAAAGCATCTAACGACTTTGAATCAGAAGTTGCAGCTACAATGGCAGCAGCTCTTAACAACTAATTCTAGTTGCTAGATAAAAAGAAAAGAAGTTACGTGAATGAATCGTAACTTCTTTTTTGTTGCTATTAAAAAAACGTCTGAGCATGCCCCAGACGTTGAAAAAAGTAATTAATGAGCGAAGGTATTTACACCAAGTAGAAGAGAGAGTGTTCCCATGATGATACCTGCAAGGATAACCCCAAGCATAACAGCAATAACACTACGTTTAAAGTCCCAATCTAGGATAGATGCTGCTAGGGTACCAGTCCAAGCTCCTGTTCCTGGAAGCGGAATTCCCACAAAAAGTAGAAGGGCCCAGAAGACACCCTTATCTCCAGCAGCTTTTTCAAGTTTTTGGCCACCACTGTGACCTTTTTTAAGACACCAGGTAAAGAAGCCACCAATTAGAGGTTTATCTGCCCCCCATTCGAGGACACGGCGGGCGAAGAAGAAGATAATTGGAACTGGAATCATGTTCCCAATGACACAAAGAATTAGGGCTTGCCACCAAGGGATACCTGAGGCGATAGCAACAGGAACGGCTCCACGGAGCTCAACCAAAGGAATCATAGAGATTAAGAGTGCAATGATGTATTTCATGAGTAACCTTTCATAGGGGAATAAAATAAGAGATAAGACTCAAAATGACATGAGCTTTATCGAGAGTGATAAGACTAATACTACTGCGAAAGTGCTAAAAAGTACTTGTTGGATTAGGTGGGTCTCAGCCTGTCAAAGTGGATAGAAAATTTGAATCAAACACCTTAAGTTACCTAATATTTTAGTCTTATTTATTGTATCTTATATGGTCTCTAATGACAACTTTAAAAAGCTTTTTGAAGGTATAGTTTCCCATGAGCTGACATTTTTGGTATAATAATAGTCAGTTATAGTCAAATTAGACTGGAGGAATTAAGATGGCAAGAAATACATCAGATAGTATAGAAGAATATATTAAAGAATTGCTGGGCCAGTCTGGAATTGCTGAGATTCAACGCTCGAACTTAGCAGATACTTTTCAAGTTGTACCGAGTCAGATTAATTATGTTATTAAGACCCGCTTTACAGAAAGTCGTGGTTATATTGTTGAGAGTAAGCGTGGAGGTGGCGGTTATATTCGTATCGTCAAAGTCAGATTCTCTGACAAGCACCACATGATTAATGATTTGCTTCAGAACTTAGCGGATCAACTCAGCGAGCAGGTATTTACAGACTTGATCCAGTTGCTTTTTGATGAAAAAATCATCACAGAACGTGAGGGAAATTTGATTTTAGCAACTGCTAGTGATGATATTTTAGGCGCAGATGCGGCTGCTATTCGTTCGCGTATTCTACGCTCGCTATTACTTAGATTGGATAGAAAAGGAAATTAGATGACGACATATTCAAGAAAAATGCAGGCCATTTTCCATCGTGCACAGCTTGAGGCAGAGCGTTTTGGAAGTCCTTTTCTGGAGACTTGGCATGTGCTTCTGGCTATGGTTGAGGTTCCAGGATCTGTAGCCTACCTAACATTTACTGATTTTGAGGACCGTATTCGTGCGGAAGAGATTGAGACAGCCGCTGTACTAGCGATGGAGAAAAGTCCAAAAGACTTGTCTGAATCAGATATTATCGATTTACGTGCACAGTCACATGCTTTAGAGGCTATGTTGCAAGAGGCAGAGGGAATTGCTGGTGTGACTGGTGCTGTAGAGGTAGGGTCTGAACATGTATTGATGGCCTTTCTCCTTCATAAGGATTTGATGGTTTGTCGTCTCCTTGAAGTTGCTGGTTTTCAATATAAGGATGACAGTGATAAGCCTCGCATTATCGATTTACGACGTTCTTTGGAGCGTTACGCAGGTCTTAGTAAGCAAGACTTGAAGGCCATTCATGACCTTCGTAAGCCTAAAAAATCAAAGGCATCAGGAAATTTTGCTAATATGATGCAGCCTCCCCAATCTTCTACTGGGGAACTGTCAGATTATACCAAGGACTTAACGGCTGTAGCCGAGTCAGGTGCTCTTGATCCTGTTATTGGACGTGAGAAAGAAATTTCACGCATGATTCAGGTTTTGAGTCGTAAAACGAAGAATAACCCAGTTCTTGTTGGTGAAGCAGGTGTTGGTAAGACGGCACTGGCGCTTGGCTTGGCACAGCGTATTGCTTCAGGCGAAGTACCTTTTGAGCTGGCTGATATGCGTATCTTAGAGCTTGATATGATGAGTGTGGTTGCAGGAACACGTTTCCGTGGCGATTTCGAAGAACGTATGAATCAAATCATTGATGAGATTGAAGCTGATGGAAAAATCATTCTCTTTATTGACGAATTGCATACGATTATTGGTTCTGGTTCAGGTATTGATAGTACCTTGGATGCGGCTAATATTTTGAAACCTGCTCTAGCACGTGGAACTCTTCATATGGTTGGAGCAACAACTCAAGCTGAGTACCAGAAGCATATTGAAAAAGATGCAGCTCTTTCTCGTCGTTTTGCTAAGATTACAATTGAGGAGCCAAGTGTAGCTGAGGCGATTGATATTCTAAAAGGCCTACGTTCGTCTTATGAAGACTATCATCGTGTAACGATTACTGATGAAGCGGTTGAGACAGCGGTCAAGGCGGCGCATCGTTATTTGACGAGTAAAAACTTGCCTGACTCTGCCATTGACCTTTTAGATGAAGCGAGTGCAACTGTTCAAGGTCGTATTAAAAAAGAAGCCAAACGTGAGATAACGCCTTTGGATGAAGCGCTTCTATCTGGTGATATGAAGTCTGCTGCTAAACAATATAAGGCTAGCCAAAAAGCAAAATTACCAAAACCTGCTTTGGTAGATGCGGATCAGATTATGCAAACCCTTAGTCGTTTATCAGGTATCCCTGTTGAGAAGATGACGCAGGCTGACAGCAAGCGTTACCTGAATCTTGAATCAGAACTCCACAAACGTGTTATTGGTCAAGATGAGGCGGTTTCGGCTATCAGTCGTGCTATTCGTCGTAACCAGTCAGGTATTCGTACTGGAAAACGTCCTATTGGTTCTTTCATGTTCCTTGGACCGACTGGTGTTGGTAAGACAGAATTGGCCAAGGCTTTGGCGGAAGTCCTCTTTGATGATGAGTCAGCTTTGCTTCGCTTTGATATGTCAGAATACATGGAAAAATTTGCGGCTAGCCGACTTAACGGTGCTCCTCCAGGTTATGTTGGATATGATGAGGGCGGTGAGTTAACAGAAAAAGTTCGTAATAAGCCTTACTCAGTTCTTCTCTTTGACGAGGTGGAAAAGGCTCACCCAGATATTTTCAATATTCTCTTACAGGTTTTGGATGATGGTGTTCTGACAGATAGCCGTGGACGTAAAGTTGATTTTTCAAATACCATTATCATCATGACTTCGAACTTGGGAGCGACTGCTCTTCGTGATGATAAGACTGTTGGTTTTGGAGTTCAAGACATTTCTCATAATCACCAAGCTATGCAGTCACGTATCATGGAAGAACTTAAGAAGGCCTACCGCCCAGAGTTTATCAACCGTATTGATGAAAAGGTTGTCTTCCATAGTTTAGAGGAAGAGCAGCTTCGTGAGATTGTCAAGATTATGGTAAAACCGTTGGTATCAGCTTTGGCTGAAAAAGGGATTGACTTGAAATTCCAACCAGCTGCCCTCAAGCATTTAGCTAAAGATGGCTATGATGTTGAGATGGGTGCTCGTCCATTACGTCGCACGATTCAAACTCAGGTGGAGGATAAGTTATCTGAGCTCTTACTAGGTGGCCAAGTAGTTAGTGGACAAACCCTTAAGATTGGATGCTCGAAAGATAAATTAACCTTTACAGTAGTGTAAAAATCAAACAAAAAGACAGATTACAGGTGTAGTTTGTCTTTTTGTTGTGTCAATAGGAGTCAAGATAGAGTCAATCTTTCTGTAAAGTTGGGGTAAAAGAAAAAGCCGAGCAAAGCTCGACTGTAATGATTAGAGTTTTTCGTTGACAAAGTTGACAAAGTGATTCCACCAGACCTTGAGGAAGAAGCTTTTCTTAACTTCTTTACCAGCAACCAGTTCCATGCTAGGCATACCTTGGTTAGGCAAGTAACCTTCTCCTACAAGTGACTTATCTTCAAAGGTAGCCGTTCCAACCTTGTTACTTGAGTTGACGGGGGCTTGGACTTGATTTGTAGTGACTTTAATGTGTTTACTATTGTTAGCATCTATTTTTTGGATGATATTAAAGTCAGACTTAGCGACAGCAGTGACTTGCTTAGATTTACCATCAAGGACATGGGCTTGACTTTTACCGATAGCTTGCCCTTTTTTGGCAATGGTCTTGCTTTCCCAATGATAGACCACGTAATTAAGTAGGTCATTGGTTGCAGTAAAACGGGCGTAGTCATCAGTATCGGTATTATCAGCATTCAAAATGACTGTAATAATGCTCATACCACTTTCATTTGAGTGGGCCACGAAGGAGGCACCGGCTAAATCAGTGGTTCCCGTTTTTAGGCCATCCACCCCTTTACGGTAACTAGGTTGTCCCTTAAGCATATAGTTGAAGGTTTTAAGTTTGTTAACACCATCAAAATCAGCCTCAGTTTTTTTAGTGATATCGAGGATTTCAGGATATTCTTTCACCACGTGTTGTGCAATGATAGCAACATCTTTAGCACTCATGGTATTTTCTTCGTCTGATTTAGAGCCTGGATAGATATTGTCACCTAAGTAAGAATTATTGAGACCAGAGGCATTGACAATCTTGGCATCAGTGATACCCCAATCTTTAAGTTGGTCTTTCATCATGTCGACAAACTTACTTTCGGTTCCTCCGATTTCCTCGGCTAGAGCAATCGATGCACTATTGGCACTGGAAATAAGAGTTGCGTCAAGAAGTTGTTTGACAGTGTATTTGCGGGCGTCTAGTGGAATATTAGATACTCCGGCACTGACAGTTAGTTCAAATGGGTAGTCAGAAATGTCAACTTTGCTGTTCCATTTGAGGTCTCCCTGATCTACCGCTTTATAAACCATATAGGCTGTTAGGAGCTTGGTAATAGAGCCAATCCCTGTAGAAGTGGTTGCATCTTTTTCGTATAAAATTTTGCCAGTAGTAGCTTCGACAGCGATGGCATGTTTGGCTGCGGCATCATATCCTTTTTTCTTATCTGCTGCAAAAGCAGGGGCTACGCTTCCCAGACAGAGTAAGAAGGTCATCATAAGCGTAATCAGTTTTTTCATGGTTTGTTCCTTCATGTGTTTTGGATATTTATTATACCACATTTTGAGAGGAACATAAGGTGTAGAGAAGGGGCATTTACTAACAGGACTAATTTTGAAGGCAAGATAAAACTACCTTTTGATATCTAAAAGGTAGTTTTGTGTTTACTTATTTCCTGTAAAGAAATTAACGATATGGTTCCACCAAACTTTTAAGAAGAAACTTTTCTTGATAGATTGGTTGGCTGTTACCGAAATTTGAGGCGGATCAGAGATGTAACCTGTTCCTACGAGATCCTCATCATCAAAGGTTGCTATTCCAATAGTGTCACCTTTTTTGATAGGTGCTGTTATGGTTTTTGCTTTGATTTTAACAGCATCATTTTTGCTGTTTATTTTTTGAATGACTGTAAGGTCTGACTCGAGCTTAGCAGAGATGGTTTGCCTGTCTCCATCGGCTACCTTAATATCATTTTTCTTGATGATTTGTCCCTTGGTGTTGAGGGTTTTGATTTCCCAGTTTTGAGTCACATAATCTAGCAACTCATTTGTGGCTGTGAATCGAGCAGCTTCATCCTCTCCGCCATTGTCCGCATTCATAACAACTGTAATCAAACTCATGCCATTTTCATTGGAGTGGGCTACAAAGGATGCCCCTGCAAGCTCGGTTGTTCCAGTCTTGAGTCCATCAACGCCTTCACGGTAGTTGTCTTGCCCCTCCAACATGTAGTTGTGCGTCGTTAATTTGTTGTCACCTTCGAAGTCAGTTTCGGTTTGCTTGGTGATTTCAAGTACCTGAGGATAGTCTTTGATGAGGTGGTCCGCAATAATTGCAACATCTAGGGCGCTCATCGTATTCTCGTCATCTGGTTTTGAGCCAGGATAGCGGTTATCCCCAAGATATTTATTATTTAGACCAGAAGCGTTAAATAATTTAGCATCTGTAACGCCCCATTCTTTTAGTTGGGCTGTCATAGTGTCAACGAAGGCACTCTCTGATCCTGAGATTTTTTCAGCCAGAGCAATAGCAGCACTGTTAGCGCTGGAAATGAGGGTGGCATCTAGGAGTTGTTTAACAGTGTATTTTCGGGAATCCAGTGGGACATTTGAAACTTCTGAATCAACGGTTAAGTTGAAAGGATAGTCTGAAATATCTACTTCAGTGTCCCAGGTAATTTTTCCTTGATCAACTGCTTTATAGACCATGTAGGCTGTTAGGATTTTAGTCATTGAAGCCACACCATCAGGGGTAGTGGCGTCCTTTTCATAGAGGACTTTTCCTGTAGTTGCTTCGATAGCAATCGCATGTTTAGCGGAAACATTAAAGTCATCTGTCTGTTCTTGTGCTAGAGCAGGTGTTACTAGGCCTAGTAAGATTAAGGCAACCATAATGATGTGTTGTAATTTTTTCATAGTCATTCCTTTGTCTCTCATAAGTGTTTATTATATCACAAAACGACTTAAATATCTGAGAGAAAGGGAATCTTAGCCGCCAACTTATGCCGGAGCTCTGCCATTTTTGACTATATTATGGTAAAATGAAAGTTATATCAAATGAATGACATAAAGTTGACCGGTTCGTTTTTATAAGAGCTGGTCATGGATAAAAAGAGGGATCAAACATGGCTAAACAAACTTTTGAGATGACCTTTGCAGGACGCCCGCTTGTCGTTGAAGTAGGGCAGGTAGCCAAGCAGGCTAATGGTGCTGTCGTCGTGCGTTATGGAGATACAACGGTATTATCAACAGCTGTTATGTCTAAAAAGATGGCAACTACAGATTTCTTTCCTTTACAGGTTAATTATGAGGAAAAAATGTATGCAGCTGGTAAGTTCCCGGGGGGCTTTAACAAGCGTGAGGGTCGTCCTTCAACAGATGCCACGTTGACTGCTCGCCTCATTGACCGTCCTATTCGTCCTATGTTTGCGGAAGGTTTCCGAAATGAAGTTCAAGTCATTAACACCGTCCTCTCTTATGATGAGAATGCTAGTGCTCCGATGGCAGCTATGTTTGGCAGCTCTTTAGCTCTTTCTATTTCTGACATTCCTTTCAATGGTCCGATTGCTGGGGTTCAAGTGGCCTATGCCGCAGAAGATTTCATCATCAACCCAAGTGCAGCGGATAAGGAAATTTCACTTTTAGACTTGACAGTGGCAGGTACCAAGGAAGCTATCAATATGGTAGAGTCGGGTGCTCAGGAATTGTCTGAGGATATTATGTTGCAAGCACTCTTGAAGGGACATGAGGCTATTCAAGAGTTGGTTGATTTCCAAAATTATATCGTTGCAGCTGTTGGTAAGGAAAAGGCTGAGGTTGAACTTCTCCAAGTTGATGCTGATTTGAAAGTCGAAATCGAAAAGGCTTATTATGATCAGTTAGCTAAGGCTGTTCAGGTGGAAGAAAAACTGGCGCGTGAAGCAGCAACCCAGGCTGTTAAAGAAGAGGTCCTTACTTCTTATCAAGAACGCTTTGCAGAAGATGAAGATAAGGAAACCATTCTGCGTGATGTAGCAGAAATCCTTGAGCAGATGGAACATGCTGAAGTACGCCGTCTCATTATCGAGGATAAGGTTCGTCCAGATGGTCGTCGTGTGGATGAAATCCGTCCTTTGGACGCAGAGATTGACTTTCTTCCTAAGGTTCATGGTTCAGGTCTCTTTACACGTGGACAAACTCAAGCCTTGTCAGTTTTGACTTTAGCACCTATGAGTGATACACAACTTGTTGATGGTTTGGATCCAGAGTATAAGAAACGTTTCCTTCACCACTATAATTTCCCTCAGTATTCAGTGGGTGAAACAGGGCGTTACGGTGCACCAGGTCGACGTGAAATAGGTCACGGAGCCCTAGGTGAACGTGCCCTTGCTCAGGTTCTTCCAAGTGTTGAAGAGTTCCCTTACGCTATCCGTTTGGTAGCAGAAGTCTTGGAGTCAAATGGTTCTTCCTCACAAGCCTCTATTTGTGCAGGAACCTTGGCTCTTATGGCTGGCGGTGTACCGATTAAGGCGCCTGTTGCAGGGATAGCCATGGGGCTTATCTCAGATGGTACTAACTACACTGTCCTGACTGATATTCAAGGTTTAGAAGACCATTTTGGAGATATGGACTTTAAAGTAGCTGGTACACGTCAAGGAATTACAGCTCTTCAGATGGATATTAAGATTTCAGGTATTACACCTGCCATTCTCGAAGAGGCTTTGGCTCAAGCCAAGGTAGCTCGTTTTGAGATTCTTGACGTTATTGAGTCAGCAATCGCTGAGCCACGTCCAGAATTGGCACCAACGGCGCCTAAGATTGACTGTATTCAGATTCCTGTTGACAAGATTAAGGTTGTCATCGGTAAAGGTGGCGAAACGATTGACAAGATTATCGCTGAGACTGGTGTCACTATCGATATCGATGAAGAAGGTCTTGTTCAGATTTTCTCTAGTGATCAGGATGCCATTAACCGTGCTAAAGCTATCATCTCCGATCTTGTACGTGAAGCTAAGGTTGGAGAGGTTTACACTGTACCAGTTGTGCGTATTGAAAAGTTCGGTGCCTTTGTTCACCTCTTCAATAAGACAGATGCTCTTGTCCACATATCAGAACTAGCTTGGGAACGCACTGAGCGTGTCGAAGATGTGGTTAAGGTTGGGGATATGGTAACTGTTAAAATTATCAAAATCGATGAAAAAGGACGTATCGATGCCTCAATCAAGACCTTGCTTCCTAAGCCTGAAAAGATTGAGGACGGGGAAAATAAAGGAGAGCATCGTCACCGCCGTCGTTCTCATCACAAACCACGCCACCATAATGAAAATGGTGAAGCACCGAAAAATCCTGATAAATCAGAAACGAAAGAACAGATAGAAGAATGACAGAAAATCAAGAATTGCAAGCTTTTGATGAAACTCTAAAAGAATTTTTAAAGGAACCAGACCACTTTTTGACCAGTTTGGCTTTGGTTAATCACTTACAACGTACTCCCGTCTTGGCTGCCCAAGACCTCTACGCAGTTGAAGTGGAAGGCAAGAAGGTTGTTCCTGTCTTCACTAGTGAACAGGACTTACAATCTTTCAAAGCTACTCAAGAGAGTGCTCGAGAACAGACTTGGATAGAACGTTCAAGCTTAGATATCCTAACACAACTGGTTCAGGCAGAGCTTTTTGGTATTGCTTTCAATTTAAAAGAGGATGGTGATTTCTCAAATACCACTCTGTTTGCAAGCAGTGAACTTATCCAGTTTATCAACTATTTCACTCAGACGCTCAATAACCTTTTGGGTGAGGAAAATCAAAAGGCGGATCCTGAAGATAAGATTTATCTTGTCCCAGCCTTCATTCACAAACGCGAGGAAGATGGTCAGGATGACCGTCTCTTTGCGACCATGTCGAATGCAGAGGGACAGAGTTATGTGCCTGTGTTTACGAACTTAACGAGCTTTGCAAAATGGTACGGTAACGAAACTTTTGGCCTACCTTTCCGTAAGGCTAAAGGGACGATTTTACAATGGCCACTGTCAGAAATTTACCAGCCTTCAACAGGTGAAAATGAGTTGGATAAGGTTCAAGGTATTGTCATCAATCCGTTTGATGAGCAACCTGAGTTAGTCGATTGGTCTTATTTTGAGGGGGATAGCGAGTAGACCTAGTGTTTACAGCTTTCCACTTTAAAGAAATAATAGGGCCACAACAAACAATAATAGCAATAATGATGTAAGGAGTGACCTAAATGGGTTGGTGGAAAGAAAGTATTGATATAGTAAAGAAAAATGACCCAGCAGCTCGGACGAGTCTGGAGGTTCTTTTAACCTACCCTGGATTAAAAGCCTTGGCTGCTCATCGTATCTCACATTTTCTCTGGCGCCACCATTGTCGACTCTTAGCGCGTATGCATAGTCAGTTTTGGCGCTTCTGGACTCAAATCGAGATTCACCCAGGGGCTCAGATTGCTGAAGGTGTTTTCATTGACCATGGCTCAGGCCTTGTCATTGGCGAGACAGCTGTTGTGGAGAAGGGTGCTATGCTTTACCACGGTGTCACTTTAGGTGGTACTGGTAAAGATGTCGGAAAACGTCACCCAACCGTTCGTGAGGGTGCCTTGGTTTCAGCCCATGCTCAGGTCATAGGCCCTATTGAGATTGGAAAGAATTCTAAGGTCGGTGCGGCAGCTGTGGTTGTTGCGGATGTCCCAGAAGATGTTACAGTCGTTGGTGTTCCTGCTAAGGTTGTGCGTGTTCATGGTCAAAAGGATGAAGAAGTTATCCACGATATTGAAGAAGGTCGTGAATACTATAGCGAAAAGCTAGAAGACCTTCTAAAAGCAGCTAGCTTCCACTCATCACGGCTATAAGGAAAGGAAACGATGAAACTTTTTAGTTCAAAGGTAACTCGATTGACGGTCGTGGGCCCTCTTGCCCTTGTTTACATTGCTTTACATAGAGCAGACTATAGCATGGCAGCCTTGTGGTTTTGCATTGCTCTTTTATGGGTTGGTCTTGTTTTTAAGCAACGTCACAAGTAATACTTGAGTTATGAAAAATTTATTCAAAAACAATCCTTTTTTGGTCTTCTATATAGTTGGGAGTTTCCTTTCAGCTATGTCTCTCTTGGCTCAAGGTCAGCTGGTAGCGGCTATATGGATTATCATTCTTGTGATACTCTTGTGTTTATACCTAAACCATATCAAGGATAAAAAATAGTTTCCAGTTAATTGAAAGGAATCTCTAGTGATTAAAATTTATGATACGATGACGCGTTCGCTCCGTGATTTTGTACCTTTGACAGAAAATGTTGTCAATATGTATGTCTGCGGACCAACAGTTTACAATTATATTCATATCGGAAATGCCCGTTCAGCAGTAGCTTTTGATACTATTCGTCGTTATTTTGAGTATTGTGGCTACACAGTCAACTATATTTCCAACTTTACGGATGTAGATGATAAGATCATCAAGGCAGCTAATGAAGCTGGTATTTCAACTAAGGAATTGTCGGACAAGTTTATCGCAGCCTTTATGGAGGATACTGCACAGCTTGGCATTAAACCAGCGACACAAAATCCTCGTGTTATTAACTACATGGATGAAATCATTGCATTTGTGTCAACCTTGGTTGACAAAGGATTCGCCTATGTCTCTGAAGGTGATGTTTACTTCCGAGTAGCCAAGTCAAACAACTATGCTAAATTGGCTAACAAGACTTTGGAAGATCTTGAAATTGGTGCAAGCGGACGTACGGATGCTGAAACAGAACGTAAGGAGAATCCTCTGGATTTTGCCCTTTGGAAAGCTGCCAAAGAGGGAGAAGTTTCTTGGGACAGCCCGTGGGGACCTGGTCGTCCTGGTTGGCACATCGAATGTTCAGTTATGTCGACTGAAATCCTTGGAGATACCATCGACATCCATGGTGGAGGGGCAGACCTTGAGTTTCCACACCATACCAATGAAATTGCCCAATCAGAAGCCAAAACTGGCAAGACCTTCGCCAACTACTGGATGCACAACGGTTTTGTCAATGTGGACAATGAGAAAATGTCAAAATCCTTAGGTAACTTTGTAACGGTTCATGATATGCTTAAGACAGTCGATGGTCAAGTGCTTCGCTTCTTCCTAGCAACACAACAGTACCGTAAGCCAATTAACTTTACTGAAAAAGCTATTCATGATGCTGAAGTCAATCTTAAGTATTTGAAAAACACCCACAGTCTTCCATTGACAGATCAGGTGAATCAAGATGAGTTGCAAACTTATCTTGAAGCCTTCCAAGAAGCTATGGATGATGACTTTAATACGGCGAATGGTGTGACTGTTCTGTTTGACATGGCCAAATGGATTAATTCAGGCAATTATGACCAAACCGTTAAGGATGTCTTTGAAAAAATGCTCCAAGTCTTCGGTATTGTTTTCGAAGAAGAAGTCCTTGATGAAGATATCGAAAAACTCATTGAAGAGCGTCAAGCAGCGCGGGCCAACAAAGACTTTGCGACAGCAGACCGCATTCGCGATGAATTAGCTGCTCAAGGTATCAAACTTCTTGATACCAAGGATGGTGTGAGGTGGACACGTGACTAAACACCTTGATGTCAACCTTATTAATGGTATTGCTCTCGCTTTTGAGGGAGATGCTGTTTATTCCTTGTACATTCGCCGTCACCTGATTTTTCAAGGTCAGACCAAGCCAAATCAATTGCACCGTCTAGCTACACGCTATGTATCGGCAAAGGCGCAAGCTAGTCTCATTGAAAAAATGCTAGAGCAAGAGCTTTTGACTGAAAAAGAGCTAGATATCTATAAACGAGGTCGTAATGCGAATAGCCATACCAAGGCTAAAAATACAGATGTCATTACCTACAAAATGTCAACAGGCTTCGAAGCAGTCATGGGCTATCTTCATATGACCGAGGATATTGCTCGCTTAGAGGAACTTATTGATTGGTGTATTGACGAAGTTGAAAAAGAAATCTAAAAATTCTGCCGAGAGCAGGATTTTTTGTTATTTAAAGGCTATAAAAATTGTGACAATTAGTTGAAGCTTCAAAATTTAGATTATTTGATAATCAAAGTAATTCAGCGATTTGACAATAAAAAATAAGATGAAACTAATATTTAGTACCTTGAAAATGAGAAAGTTAAGGGATGTCTAACACGTGTAAAACCCCGATATTATAGCTTTTTTAATAAAACTAATTTGACAGAAAGTAAAAAAAAAGTCTATAATATTAATAAATGAGGCCATCTAAAAATGAGGAGGTGAATGGAAATAGCTAAGAAAAAAGTTTTCTATACAACTTTTGCTGCTTTGATTTTATCTAGCTTTACGCTTCAAACAGGTAAAGCAGATGAGGTTCAGGTAAAACCTGATGAAGCTAAAATAGATTATGTTAATAGTGAGGCACCGGCTCCAGTTGCTCCTCAGGCTGATCTTTCATCGGTAGGAGCTAAGGCAGAGCCAACGAGTCAAGTAAGTTCAGTAGTGACCTCAACGTCACTGATGGTTATCTCTTCAAGTGAGACAGATGAGGGGCTTCTTGAGGTACATTCTCAAGTTGATATCGTGGAGACTAGCGTTTCTACGACTTCATCTCATTCAGAAGAGGCTCGTGCCCAAGCTTTTGGTGAGGATCGATCAGTAGCGACATCTGAACGAGGAGATGCAAATCCAACATCTGATTCTGAACAAGCTAAACCAAATATTGTGCTTACTTATGATAAGTCTCGTGAGGCTACAGCGACTGCAGAGTCTCAAGCTGTAACTTCAATGTATAAGAGTGAAAGCACACTATATACATCCGAACTTGCTGGAAATACACATGCAGTTATTGAAAAATCAGAGTATTCTTCACTGGATTCTCATACGACATCTGTAAGTGCGACTCCTACTAGCCAAGCTATTGCAACTTCTGAAGTCGCTTCTGAGTCTGCAAGTACTGCAAGTTCTCTTGCATCTACGGCTCCAGAAACGAGTCAGTTAAATAATAATTCAGAAGATAGCTTAACTGTCCTCACGATTGGTTGGAAAGATTCATCATCAACTTCTGAGGTCTTTGAAACTTCTGAAGTGGTTTCTATGTTGCAAAGTGAGAGTTTGACCTATTCGTCAGAGGTAACCTTTACGGATGGACTCATCTCAGAAATCTTAGCGACTCCAATCACTTCTGAAGTATACACCGTTGTTCCAAAACGAGATAGTACTGGAGCGCTTCTTGAAGATCAATCTGCTGTTACAGGGAATACAGACATTCTTTATTTAGCACGTGGTGAAATCTTTAACGTCAATTTTGATGTTAACAAGATGGAAGGTAAGAAGATTAAGGGCCTTAATCTAGTCCTTGATGGCAAACAAATTCATCATAGCTACTTTGTTGAAGGAACTCTGGATGAGGTCAATGCTGGTTTGAGTGCCTACCATTTGGCAGAACAAACGACTGGTATTCATAAAATGACCTTTGAGTTGATTGATACGAATAACAATATTCATTACCTGACACAGACTTTTAGCGTCTTCAATGAAGGCGAGCGTCCAGTGACACCTGATAGTTACCGTAGGAATCAGTATTCATCAACGACAACAACGACTGTACCGGTTACTTATAATACCAGTGCAAATAACTATACTGAGACCGCCAATCATATACAAGCTACGGCTGTTAATGAGTTGGCTGAGACAACTAGAGCGTTAACACAGCAATTAGCAGAACAAATTGCTGAGGTTTTGAGTGGTTGGTCTTCAGCGATTTCTGGAAATAATTCAACAAGCACAGGTTCAATTGATATCTTCCAAGCGGCAGGTAAAACCATTACTCAAGCTGCGAGAAAGATTGCAGAATCAATCTCAGATCCAGATACAATTGGTAAGCAAGCTTTGGCTGCTGCAACTGTTGTTCTCGTTCTTCTAGTGCTTTACTTAGCAGCAATTACATTTATTTAACATGCTTTGCCCTCGTAAGAGGGCTTTTTTTATGATAGAATTAGCTTATGAAAACAACTAAAGAATCAAGTCTAGACATTGTTTACGGTGTGCACGCCGTAACAGAGAGTCTAGAAGCAAATACTGGTAATAAACTCTATATTCAAGATGATCTTCGAGGGAAAAATGTTGATGCCATTAAGGCCTTGGCAGCTGAAAAGAAGGTTTCCATCTCTTGGACACCTAAGAAAACCTTGTCTGATATGACAGGTGGGGCTGTGCATCAAGGTTTTGTTCTTCGTGTGTCAGAGTTCGCTTATTCTGAGCTCTCAGTTATTATGGATAAGGCTGAACAAGAGGAGAATCCTCTAGTCCTCATTTTAGATGGACTTAACGACCCTCATAACTTTGGTTCTATCCTACGTACAGCTGATGCTACTCAGGTGACAGGAGTTATTATTCCTAAGCATCGTGCTGTGGGGGTAACCCCTGTCGTTGCCAAGACATCAACAGGGGCCGTGGAGCATATTCCCATTGCCCGAGTGACTAATCTTAGCCAAACTCTTGATAAGCTTAAAGAAGCAGGCTTCTGGGTGTTTGGAACGGATATGGATGGGACCCCATCTCATAAATGGAATACAGCTGGAAAGGTTACCCTTATCATTGGTAATGAAGGTAAGGGAATCTCTGCTAACATCAAGAAACAAGTGGATGAGATGATTACAATACCCATGAGTGGTCATGTGCAGAGCCTTAATGCCAGTGTGGCAGCAGCAGTTCTCATGTATGAAGTTTATCGAAACCGATTGTAACTATGAAAAAAAGAATACTTCTAGTTGATGGTTATAATATGATTGCCTTTTGGCAAGAAACCCGTCAACTCTTTAAGACCAACCAGCTTGATGAAGCTCGTGAAACCTTGCTTCGTAAGCTCAATCATTATGCTAACTTTGAACATATTGATATTATCTGTGTGTTTGATGCCCAGTTTGTTCCAGGGAGTCGTCAACGTTATGATCAATATCGTATCAGTGTCATTTTTACTGAGGAAGATGAGACAGCAGATAGCTATATTGAGCGCGCAGCATCTGAGATGAATACTGTTCAAAATCTAGTTGAAGTAGCAACTAGTGACTTAAATGAACAGTGGGCTATTTTTTCACAAGGGGCTTTACGTGTTTCGGCGCGTGAGTTGGAAGAGCGTGTCAATACCGTTAAGTCTGATCTAGACAAGATGTCGGCACATATTGACTTAAAGACACCAAAACTACGTCCATGGGACGATGCGCAATTAGGGAAATTACAGGACCTTTTAAATGAAATAGAATAGAGGGACATATGACATTTAACATTTTGACAGATTCCACAGCAGATCTAGATGAAAAATGGGCTCAGGAGAATAAGGTAGAGCTCGTTGGTTTGACCATTACGCTTGATGATATTGCCTATGAGACCGTTGGTCCTAACCGTTTAACGAGTGACCGTCTCTTAGAACGTATGCAAGAAGGCAGTCAGCCAACCACAAGCCAGGTGAATGTTGGTCAATTTGAAGAGGTTTTTCGTCGTCATGCTAAAAATGGTGATGCTCTTCTCTATATTGCCTTCTCATCAGTGCTTTCAGGTACTTATCAAAGTGCTGTTATGGCGCGTGACATGATTTTGGATGAATACCCAGAAGCTGTCATTGAGATTGTAGATACTCTAGCGGCAGCAGGTGGGGAAGGTTATCTCTCTATCTTGGCGGCAGAAGCTCGTGACCAAGGTAAGAGCTTATCTGAAACGAAAGCCATGATTGAGGACATTCTGCCACGTTTACGGACTTATTTCTTAGTTGATGATCTCTACCATCTCATGCGTGGGGGACGTCTCTCAAAGAGCTCAGCTATTATTGGTAGTTTGATTAATATTAAACCTCTCCTTTGGTTAGATGCTTCAGGCAAGTTGGTTCCTCTGGCCAAGATCCGTGGACGTAAAAAAGCCATTAAAGAAATGGTCCTACAAGCTACCCAGGATATTGGACATAGCACAGCAATTGTTGCTTATGCCAATGATAGTGAAGCGGCGGAGAATCTAAAAGAACAATTGTTAGCAGTTGACGGCATTGAGCAAGTTCTCATTATGCCACTTGGGCCAGTCATCTCTACTCACGTCGGACCAGATACCTTGGCCGTCTTCACGATTGGTAAAGAAGCTAGATAGAAAAAGTGTCAGATAGGATTTCCTATCTGATTTTTTGTTTTCTGAAATGCTAGATTAATAGAAAATCAAAAGATAATCCATACAAAATGAATGATATATTTGACATAACGTAAAATAATGCTATAATGAATCTAGAAAATGGAGGAAACAAAATGAAGAAGTCAAAGAAAAAAGTAGCTAGCACGATGGATGAACGTGCTCAGTTGATCAGCGGAGAATCTTCTGCTAGAGGTTATTGGGTAGCCATGCTTGGTCTATTTGTAACGATTATGGTTGTTAGTAAGACACACTCTGTCGAATTAGTGCAGTCATTATTATACATTACCTTCTTTGGTTCTATGTGTGTGGTCGTAGTGCACAGCGTATCACGGAATGGCCACCCATGGTTGCTGGACAAAAAACTTGAGAAGAAGATGCTCATATTGTCCTGGGGAATGTGTCTTTTGGGAATTTTTATATTGCTAATGGGCCTCTTAAGTCTATTTCAGTCGTTTAAGATAGGGAAGAATCTTATGAGTAGTGTAGCATTTTTGACATTGGGTTTGACCCTTATTTGTGACTGCTGGGTTATTATTAACAGAATCAAGAAAAACCGTTTGGAAGAACTAGAAGACGAAGAATAGGATTTTTGAATGAAAAATTTAAAAATGAAGTCAGCTCGTGTAGCAAAGGATCTCACTCAACAGGGGTTGGCAGATGCTATAGGGGTCTCTCGTCAGACTATCTCAGCTATTGAAAAGGGAGACTACAACCCGACTATAAATCTGTGTATTGCTATCTGCAAAACTCTGGACAAAACTTTAGACCAGCTTTTTTGGGAATCTGAGGATTAATTTGTACCCCCTTAGAGGTTAATTAGGTATGATTTCTAGTCTTACACCTTATAAAATGAGAGACTAAAAAAATACAAAAAATAAAAGAAAACACCTCCAAATGACTTGCCTTGGACGTATTTTTTTGATATTATGTTAAACGGTATTGTTTACCCCATTTGAAAGGCCCCGGAACCTTCCAAATACTTTTCGATGGGAAGGAACACCCATCACTCGTAAACAAAAATCGAACTATATATAGGAGAAATCATGAACAAAACAACATTTATGGCTAAACCAGGCCAAGTTGAACGTAAATGGTATGTCGTTGACGCAACTGATGTGCCACTTGGACGTCTTTCTGCAGTAGTTGCTAGCGTACTTCGCGGAAAAAACAAACCAACTTTCACACCACACACTGATACAGGTGACTTCGTAATCGTTATCAATGCTGAAAAAGTTAAATTGACTGGTAAAAAAGCAACTGATAAGATCTACTACACTCACTCAATGTACCCAGGTGGATTGAAACAAATCTCAGCAGGTGAACTTCGTTCTAAAAATGCTGTTCGTTTGATTGAAAAATCAGTTAAAGGTATGCTTCCACACAACACTCTTGGACGCGCACAAGGTATGAAATTGAAAGTCTTCGTTGGCGGTGAGCACACTCACGCTGCACAACAACCAGAAGTACTTGATATCTCAGGACTTATCTAATTCTAAGAGGAAAGGAGCACTAATATAATGGCACAAGCACAATATGCAGGTACAGGACGCCGTAAAAACGCCGTTGCACGCGTACGTTTGGTTCCAGGTACTGGTAAAATCACAGTTAACAAAAAAGATGTAGAAGAATACATCCCACACGCAGACCTTCGTCTCGTTATCAACCAACCTTTCGCAGTTACTTCAACTGAAGGTTCATACGACGTACACGTTAACGTTGTAGGTGGTGGATACGCTGGTCAATCAGGTGCGATCCGTCACGGTATCGCTCGTGCACTTCTTCAAGTA
This sequence comes from Streptococcus sp. SS4, assembly GCF_030440125.1. Lineage (NCBI taxonomy): Bacteria > Bacillati > Bacillota > Bacilli > Lactobacillales > Streptococcaceae > Streptococcus > Streptococcus sp. SS4. Next base: position 31,063 of record NZ_JAQFJM010000011.1, read on the forward strand.
GACCCAGACTTCCGCGATTCATTGAAACGCGCTGGACTTCTTACTCGTGATGCACGTATGGTTGAACGTAAGAAACCAGGTCTTAAGAAAGCTCGTAAAGCATCACAATTCTCAAAACGTTAATCAACACGATTATATCAACGTTTACAGACATTCAAGAATTATTTCTTGGATGTCTTTTTTTGTTCAAAAAACTAAAGTTCACCCCAAAATTCACCCCATATTCACCCCATCAATTTTTTAAACTACGAAAAGCAATATCACCTACAGTCCGATTGACTTTATCTTTGATATTAACGTAAGTTTTTGTAATCTCTTTATCACTATGAGTAAGAGCTTCTGAGATGGCTTCAAGAGAAACACCTGCTTGTTTAGCAAGAGTAGCACCAGTATGTCTTAGTTTGTGTGGTGATGCTGGTGCTAATTCGGGATGTCTTCGTCTGACTGATTTCATCTTGATAAAACTTAAAATTTTTCTAATTATAACGAAGCATAGTCAAAAAGCTATGACCTCTATATTCACAAAAAAATCCAGACCAATACTAGTCCAGATTTCTTGTCTATTAAACATTCTTTTCAAAGAATGGAAGAACGGCTGTAACGGCTTTGTCAACGCAATTATTTAACTGTGAGAATCCGACGCACATAAATTTTAAATGGCGTCTCAGTCACATTTAAATTTATGAGACGCTTAGACGTTAGGCTTTCAATTTATCAAATTTTGATTTGATGTTTGCCTTGAACTCTTCAATTTTGGCCTTGCGCTCTGCTTTACGTTCAGCCTTCATTTGCGCACGCGCTTGGTTGTAGAGGTCTTCTTGGACTTGCAGAGCTGCTTCGATTTCGGCTACGACGGTTGCTACATCCCAACGCACGATTTGGGTGTCGTACTTGGTGAAGTAAGCATCGATGACTGCTTCGTTGTTTTCTTGCACCAAGGCGACAACGGCTGTTTCGCCGTCGATCAATTTTTGAGACACAACGTCAATCAAGCCAGCTTCTGCCGTATCAACGGTATCACCAGCAGCCAAACCATAGAGGCTGCCAATACCATAACCAAACAAGACGCCGATAGGACCACCCAAAAGCCCGATAACTGCACCGAGCAAGCCACCTTCTAGGGTTGCATCCGTCGTTGAATCTTCAAAGTCATAGCGTTCTTTTTCAACGATGTGACCGTTTTCATTTTTGACCAAGGCGATTTGAGCAACCTTGGTCGTCTGAGTTTGGCGGAAAGCCTTCAAATCCGCAAAGGACTGATAAGCTTCGCTTTCAGTGTTAAAGACTGAAACTACTAGGTTTTCCATAGTTAGTACCTCTTTTCTAAAAATTACATGTGCATTGTAACACAGTTTCAATCACTTTTCAATCATTTTAGTGCGACATTTTAATTGCTATGTCGCGTTTATCAGCGTCAAAGAACAGTTTCAGCAGCGGTATATCTTTGCCATATCCCAGCCCAGACACTCTGGAGACTCTGAGTGACTATCAAGAAAGGCGTCCAGCAACATCTTAAAGCCTCCCGTGCAAAAAGTAAATAAATAGTGTTTTTCCTGTATGCCTGTCACACGGCTAAAAGACCGCTTGACCAAATCTTCCAGAAAATTATAGCAGATTTATGTACCAGCTCTGTGTAGCGAGTCTGATGAGCGTGCCGAATCACATCGACACTTTTATAGAATCTGCCAACTGTTTCCTTATGGTCGAATCCTTGAAAGAAGTCGCTTTATTCGTCGGTCAAGACAATTAATTTGGCTGGTGCAACTGATTCGCCAAGCTATGAACAAGCAATTATTACCTTTTGAAAGCAAAAATGGCAATTATGAAGGTGAAGCTACTCAGGTCTTAGTTCTTCTATCCAATTACTATGCAGACAAAAAACTATTTGATGAAAATACAGATGAATATGGAAATATCTTGATTTTAAAGGATTCATCCATCATTTCTAAATTATCGGCTATCCCAGATTTATTAAAAAGGGGATCTAGTAGGTAACAATAATATCGAATATATCAAAGTACGCAATATTAGGATTTCTTCAGAGGTTGAGTTAGAGTCAGATGTTGATGGGGATAAGTCGGATAATCTGCCAATAGATATAAAAATACTAGAAAACAGGCTTGAAAAAGGCTCGTAAAGCTAGCCAGTTCTCTAAACGTTAATTCGTTGCTGGACAGCAGAATACAAACGAAAACACTTTGCATCTTGCAAGGTGTTTTTTTCTATGAGAACTGGCGGTGCGCAATTAGGATAGCTCTAGCGACTTTAGTCGCATAGAGATATGCTATGCACAGTTGCCCCAAGAAAACAAGCGAAGCGATGTTTGATTGGATGGCAACCACTGCACTCAAAACGTTAATCAACACGATTATATCAACGTTTACAGACATTCAAGAATTATTTCTTGGATGTCTTTTTTTGTTCAAAAAACTAAAGTTCACCCCAAAATTCACCCCAAGTTCACCCTATTACTTTTTGAGACTTCTAAAGGCTATTTCTCCTGCTGTTTGATTTACTGTTTCAGTAGTATTGACATAAGTCTTCGTTATTTGGATGTCACTATGAGTAAGTGCTTCTGAAATAGCATTTAATGATGTTCCAGCCTGTCTTGCCAGAGTTGCTCCGGTGTGTCTTAATTTGTGAGGAGATGCTGGAGGAAGTTCCGGATGTCTTCTTCGAATAGAATTCATTCGATGATTAAGATAATCAATATGAAGTGGAACGTTAATACCGTTTGTTCTATTATTGTATGTGAAAACGAATTGCTTTTCATTCTGTCTGATTCCAAACAGCTTTAGTTGCTTTTTTTGTTCTATTTTCCAATCGGTCAGGATATTCATTAGTTCTTTAGGTGCTTTAAATAGAGTTTTTTTATTTCCTTTAGTTGATTTAACATTTCCGAATTTGTCTAATGCTTGTTCAATGAGAATTTCATTTTTTTCAAAATTGATATGTTTCCATTGGAGAGCGTAGGTTTCTGATTTTCTATCTGATAAAAAGAATGTCGTATAGAACAAAGCATAATCTTTTAATTCCATTCGATCATTTTTTAGATCGTCATCAAATGCTTGTAGCCATTGTTTAAGTTCTTCCTCATTTAATGCTAGGTCTTCAAACTTTTTACTTTCTTTGAGGGCTAATTTTTTATTAGCTTTAATTCTACTGATTGTCTTTTTTACCTTATTGACTTGAATATATTCAAGCTCTTCTGCCCAGTCCAAGACAGAATTGACGTACCCTCTAATGGATTTAAAGTTGGCATAAGAATTCGATAGTGGAGTAAGAAGTGACAAAACTAGTTGTTTATTTTCATTGAGATGATCAATAGAATAATTACCTAGGACTGGAAGAATTTGCAAACGAAAGAGATTTTCTGTTTGAAAGACAGTTACTGCTGTAGGTGGTTTAATAGTAGCAGTAGCTTGTCCTGCTTTATAGGGTTCTAGCCAAATGTCTTTGTAAAAATCTTTAAATAGGATGTCTCCTTTTCTTTGAGATAAAGTAGAAAATCTTCCTAAACGTGCATTTTCAATGTCAACAGCTAACTTAATTTCTGCTTCCTTTGCCTCTCTGCGAGTTTTGAATCTTTTTTCAAATCGTTTACCCATTCCTAACTTTCCTTGGACGTCATCGGGTATGTACACCCTTAGCCTATAAGATCCATTTTTTGTTTTTGAAATGCCCATTTTTGCCTCCTTATGCGCTTATCTCTAGTCGAGTCATCCACTGATTGATACTTTCTTTGCTGAAACGAATGGATTTTCCAATTCGAATATAGGGTAATCCCATTGCAATCCAGATATCAAGGGTATTATGTGAAACTCCAAGATAATGGCACGTTTGTTTTTTGTTCAGAAATGGAGTATCTAATCCCATATCTTCTTTGAAATGATGAATCTCATCTTTGATAAGAGTTGCAATCATTTTTTGAATTTCTTGTGTCTGTTCTTCTGGTAATGTTACCTGCATAATGTCCTCCTTATAAAAAAGAACCGTAATAATACGGTTCTATATTAAGTAAATTGTTGTTCATAAAAGGATAAGCTTTCCTGAATAAAATTATCTAGAGAATTTATCCATTTCAATATATCCTTAGGGAAGTTTGAGTGAATTTCATTGCCTAAATTAAGATACAGTGTGTCATCGTCATTTTTATATTTTTCAATTAATTCCTTGTATTTAGTAAATTTCCCTTTTAAGATACTTTCATACACTTCAAAAAAGTGCTTAGTAGATATTAGTAGACTATGATGATACTCTGTAATGGTAGTGTAAAAATCTATATTAGCAATATCAAAACGATCCTCTAAGATTGTATTCCTTACTTTTTCTAAGGTACTTTTAGCAGAGTTACTAAATTTAAAATTTTCACCTTCTTTAAGGATATATTCTAGGTTAAAACTATATCTTAAGCCATCGAAATAAATAGGTATATGACCGTGTAATGCAAAGTTTCTTAATGTATACATAAGCTGATAGTAGAAATTAGTATCATATATCTTTTTAAAATGATCATCCATCAAGTCAGTTTGTTCAAATGATTCTAAGAGATCTGTTAGGGTTCTACTACTTGTAAGGTAGCTGATAAGTAATGAATTTAAAACTATAAATTCTTCTGACTTATCTTCACATTTTAGCGATATAAAACCATTTTTTTTGACTTCAAATTCAACAAAAATCTTATAAAAATTATACTCAGTAATTTTGAAATAATTAAAGATAGTGTGTAGTTTGTCAGATGTCTTCAAGCAATTCAAGATGAATTGCTCATCGTCTGGACTTAAATTTACAGTTTTATCAAGGATATTGGAATCAGCTATTGATACTGATTTGTTATTCATAGTAAACCTCAGCGTATTATTTGTAAGATAAACTAAATTATATTCTAATTTAGTTGAAATATCAATGTCCTATGACATATGTAAATTGTTTTGCTGTATCTGCATCAAAAGTACGGTAGCTAACGACTCCTAGTCCTTTGACGTTTGATTCAGAGATAAGAATGGAGCCATCTGATTTGACTTGTTCCACAAAGGCAATGTGACCATAGGTTGGATCTGCTCCAGCTTGTCCTGGGCTAAAAGATAGTGCGGAGTGTTCGGTAGGGGTATGAGTTGTTTGATAACCTGGGGCATTCATCCATTGGCCACCATTTCCCATATACTCTCCAAAGCTAACACCGACCTCTTTTCCTCGGTTATAGACAAACCAGGTACATTGTCCCCAAGGATAAGACAGTCCTGTATAGCTTGAGGTATTGATTTCTTTGGTGAGGCTATAGCCTTGTGGGACATCCCCAGTTGTGACACCGCCTCCGTCTCTGGTTTTTCCTGTTGTTTGTTTAGGGGCTTTTGGTGTACCTCCATGCTCATCGATATAAGTATCGAGTTTTTGCATGGTTTCAGCACGCCTTTTTCCTGAGCCAGAGGTATCGGTGAAGTAGACCCCACCATCTGTTGACGTGTTGAGGGAACCACTCGCAAATTTTTGCGCTTTGTCATCTTGGACTTTGAAGGTTTCATTTTTATTGCCAATGATGGTCTGATTGGTGAGTCCAACAACGGCCACTTCATCGTTAAAATTATTGGCATTTTCTGGATTAGAGTCAAATGCTCCAAAACCAAACATATTGGAACCAGGATTTGTAGCGACTCCAGCTGTTCCAAGTGAGCTTTCATTTAAGGCAATCGCTACAATGGCACGAACATCTAGATTAGACTTAGCCTCCCAGTCTAAGAGTTTTTTCCCATTGATGCGTTTCTTGTCATAGGAGATTCCTAAAGTATCTAAAAAACCGTCCAATTGCTCTGCTTTAATACCATAGCGATGGACGAGTAAATTATGGGTATAGGGGTCTCCATTTGACCAGTGGTCTGTGTAGGTTGCGCCATTTAGTGATTGAGAAGAGCCACCAGTGCTACCTCCTCCGACGGCTCCCATAATGATGATAATGATAAAAACAGGAAAAAAGAGAGGAAGAAGGCTAGATAATAGATACCATTTTAGTTTTTTCATCGACTCTCCTTTCTACTTTAATGTCTGATATAAGCTGTAAATAGAACAGTCCCAAAGCGCCATTTAGCGTCTAAGACGACGGAATAAGCTTTCGTTTGTGCAATGATCTGGTCTTTGTCTTTTTCTGAGACTGGAAATAAAAGAAGAAAATCGACGGAGCGTTTCCCTTCTTGGTAGGCCTTAAAAAGTGTCTCTTCAAGCATTCTTGGAAAGGCTGTTCTTGAGCGTATTTTAGTATTCATTCTATTCTCCTCTCAATTGGTTTAGGCGTTGAGTTAAACGATCTCGTCGCTCGATATTGGCTCTTATCTTATCGTCTCGTGTCATGGTCTGACGATAAGCACGGGTGAAGACATTGGAACCTTGGGCTTTATACATGGCTTGAGGGTCCTTGTAAGCATCCAATCTCCGTTCTAGGATATTGATACGGTGTTGTTTGAATGGTGACATCCACTCTTTTCTGAGCGTTTGGAATTCGTCCTCTGGACTAGGTATTCCTTCTGACATGATTGGTGCCTCATTTGGAGGTGTTGGGCTCTCTTCTTCAATCGGCTTGAAGTTATCAGGTGGTGTCTGTGTTGGAGGAATGATTGGTTCTGGAGATTCTGACGTTATTGGAGCCTCTGTTGGTACAGATGGCATGGCAGTTTCCGGTTGACTTGGTTCTTTACGGGTAAAGAAGGAACCAGCATTTTGGAAATGGCTCTTGGCATTCATCATTACTCCAGTCCCAAAACCGGCTCCAGCCAATGCAAAGTTTCCGAGGTGTTGAGCCGTCGCAAGGCTTCGTGTTGGGACTTGTGAAGCAACCTCTTTGGTCTTTGTGACGCCATGTTCAACTTTAGTCCCAATATCTGTCGCAACCATTCGAGCTTTGGAGCCAAGAACGAATTGGAGGAGTTGGCCTTTAAATCTCCAGATAAGGAAATAGATGACACCTTTAGAAACCACCGATACTAAGAGTTTGAAGACAAGACCAAATAAGAGAAGGGATGGTAAGGTTTTTAGAACTCCATCAAACCCATTTGTGACGATGTTTTCTATCATTTTTTCAATATAGAAAATAAGGAGTGTTAAGAGAGTTGTAATTGCTGGAAAAATCAAACCTCCAAACATAACTTTAAGCACTCCAAAGACCAACTCTTGCATTCTTGGAACGAATGACATGAGAAGGACTACTGGGAAAAGTAGAATCATGGTGAGGACAAGGATTTGGGCTACTACATTTAAGAGCTGGATAAGGATAATGGGGACAGCTAATACAAAGGCTTCTACAATTTTAAAAATCACATAGAACATCCGAGTGAAAATGAAGTCCGGCATGGCTGATACCCAACGGTTCTTTTCACCATCATCGTTGGCTCCGTCTCCTAAATCGTCTAAATACTTGGAACGGTCTTTGGCTTTGACAGCCTTAAAATTTCCATTCTTATCACTAGTTCCAAGAACTTTACTGTCGTCAAAGGCTTCTTCTTTCCCGTCTTGGCTATTCTTGTATTTTCCATTTTCTTGGCCGGTATTGACAAAGATATAGGCTTTATAGGACGTTTCTGCAATGTAGCTATCCGACATCGATTTTCCAATTTTAATCGACTTGTCTTTGGCGTAGTCCACCTTAATACCTGCAATCTTTTTGGTAACGTCTTTAGAGACGTTATTGACGGTATCAAGGAGATAGAGCCCACCAGAAGTTCCAGCGACTGTCCCAAAGTACCCCAGAGCTAATAGGAGTACTAGACAGACATGGAGGAGTGTTCTTGAAAAAGAGCCTTTTGAGAAGAAATACTGGTAGAACAGGTAGAAAGCTAAAACCAAAAGCAAGGTGCCTACAAGTGATTTGTTGGTAATGTTGCCAGAATTAGAGCCCGTAAATCCGTGCCAAATACTGCTTGCTCCATGAAAGACATAGGTTTTATAGGTGGCGTAGAGATCAATCTTTTCTAAGATGCGAATGAGGAGGGAAAAGAAGCCAACGACGGCATTAAGAATGAAAAAGAAGAGGTTTACGAAGAGTTCATTAATTAGGACCCAGGCTCCATTAAAGGAGCCAAAGTTGGTTGGTTCCATGTAGGACTTTAGGGAGAAGATATCCACTCCCTTTAGCTTGGCAAAAGCTTCTTGCATCAGTTCACCTCCTAACTAGCGTATTTATTTTCGAGACTTGAAGAGACTGTTGCTTTCATTGGTTTTAGAAGCATGTCAATATCCTCAAAGAGATTATGGACGGAAATCATATTAAGATTACCGTAGACATCGTAGTAAAGGCATTGACCAGAAATCATATTATCAATCCATTCGAGGTTACTTTCAGTGACTTCGAGATTGACGTGTCTGAGAATATCTTCACGTTCAGATTTTTCATAGAAGGCAAAGATAGTCCCAAATCCAGTCGTGTCATCGTCATTTTCTGCATCATGGACAGATTGTGTAATCAGTGCTAAGGTATTGTTTTTGGAGCGTCCAATACGTCTCATATTTTTGATAACGGCTTTTCCTTCTGCGGACTTCATGAGAATCCAAGCTTCGTCAAAGAACTCAATGGTATCTTCATTTTCATTGCGTTCCCCAAAGTGGGTACAAAAGGCCCCAAGCGCAAACATGAGGGCAATAGAGTTCCGTTCGTGGTCTGAAATCTTTGTGGAGTCATCTTTTGGGAGCTTGAGGTTATTGACTTCTAGGATAGTGACTCGGGACTCATAGTTAAGCCCCGGAGTTGTGCCATCTGAGAAGGCGAGTTCCAAGATGGAGTTTGTCACAATGGACGTCAGATAGCGACCCACTGAGGCAATTTCAGATGAGGAAGCCTGTCTTAAGGCTTCTAGGACATGTTTAAAGCCGACGTTTTCACCAGCTACTCGACGTTCCACGATAGCATTGATGGCTTCTGTGATGGCTGTTTTCTGGTCCATCGTTACATCATCGACAGCTTGTAGTAGAAACTCGAGCATGTTCTTTGCGACCTCTACAGCTTGTTCCTTATCGAGAACTACAATAGGATCTAAGACTCCGTGGTTTGATGGTAGTGAGCTATCCAGTGTCACAAAATTAAAGTTCTCAATTTGTTTCTTGCGTTCAGGGTAAAGTCTTGCAAATTCTGGAGAACTAATCACTTGTTGGTAGTGATTTCTAAGTTCACGTTTCGGGTCAATGTAGAGAGTTTTGACATTTTGAAGAGCGACACTTAAAAAGATAATCTGAGCGAGGAAAGATTTCCCTTGTCCTGTTGCCCCAGTGATAATGATATGAGGGTTCTTGGTAATCTTTCCTGCAATATCTTCTTTGTTTCCCACTGTCGCATTATAGAGGACGATATTTTTTGATGATTCGATGGCTTTTGAGATAGAGTCCCAGCGTCCCGTCCAGTTATCAACCCGGCCGATATACCAACCAATTCTATTTCCAGAAGTGGTATTGGTAAAGGGCATGAGTTCCGCAAAGCCTCGTGGTGTTACCATGTGAGTCCAGGTACGAGTTTTCTTTTGAAGAGGTTCCCCGTATAGGAGAGCCTGAAAGAGATAAGGTCCATCTTGTGAGGCTTCACTAATCTCAACTCCCATATCATCAAAATAATTAAGGACCACTTGTCGTCTTTGGCGGAGCTGGTGAACACTTGAAGCTGAGACAATCAAGTAGGCTCCATATTCAATAATATCTTCTTTGTTTCCGACTTTACGCATCAGATCTTTTAGAGAGATAGATCCCATAATAATCTCATCTTGTTGGACGGTGTCGGTATTCTCAGCTTCTTCCATAATGTTTCGATAACGAGTGTTGGAACGTCCCATCTTGCCTTTAATCTTATTGGTATCAATGAACTCAGATTTGACTCGTAACTCAACTGGAAAATTCAAGCGCTGGATAAATTCTCCTAAGTGAAAACCATTGAATTGAACTGGGAACTTTCCAACAGGAAGAATCGTCACAAAGGAGGATCCATAAGGACTTTCTAGCTTAAGGAAGCCTCCTTTTAGGACTTTAATCAAGGTATCTGTGATATTGAATGAAGCACGATTGGCAACCACTTCTTTCTTGTAGTGAGGGATATAGCGGAGGTATTGCATCCGCTGGTAGTAGAAAAGTTCTTCATTGGTGAGGCGCTGTGCTCGAAGAACAGAAAGAGCTTGAAAGATAGTTAATTCGTCACTTTGATATTCTTCATACCAAGTTGGGCTCAGTTCTAACTCATAGCCAAGCCCTTTTGCGATTTTTTCTGAAAAGTCTGTAAAGCTTTCATAGGCTAAGTCTTTAAGTGTTGCCCCGTGATTTTGTTTGCGAAGGGTGACTCCAATCACCCAGTCAAACTGATAAGGGATCTCCATCTCGTCTGTTAGACGATCCACCGTGTAAAGAAGCAATTCTTCTCCTAGTTCACGGCTGTCATCTGCTAGAGCATCGGAAAAGTCCCGCATTTTTTCTTCTAGGAGATAATCTTTTGGAATGAGAGAGATTTCAAAGTGCTGGTTCTTTTGGAGCTTTTTCATCATTTGCGCAACAGTAATTTTGTGTTTCCATTTTTTCTCATCATCCGTAATGGTGATGGGAGTATTGGGGATTCGATAGAAGGCGACAACGGAATGATCCTTTTTCAGAGCTAGGTTGTCATGTGTCTCTCGAATTGGATAGGTTAAGGTAATACTCATAGGACCTCCTTTTCTATAGGTTTGTTTTTTCAAAGACAATTTCATCAATTGGTTCTATTCGGTCCTCCTGGTAGATAGCTTTTTGATTAAGTTTGAAGTCCCACAGATACATCAGGTAGTCAGATAGAAAGAGATGCATCTTCTTTCCATGAGGTTCATACTCGGTGTAGAATTTAGCAAGTTTATAGGGGAGGTACCAGTAGAGCAGTAGTGAAATAGAGTGTGTGAGTTTTGCGAGGGGAACCAGGATGAATCCTCCAAAGAGCAACATAGCAACAAAAACGAAGGTAAAGACAATGAAAAATGATAGTTGCATTGGTGTCGCAAAGTACCAAAGGCGAGTTCCCTTTTTTGTCTTGATTTCCTGGATCCAATAGGGGGCGTTTAAGCCCTTACTGTAGTCATAGAGTCTTTCGTCAGTCATACTTAAAGTCCTGAATCGATACCAAAGAGTCGTAGAAACCAGCCGACCACTTTTAGGATGTCTTGTCCTTTTGCGATTGAGACAATGACAGCATAGAAGCCAACGACTGAGAAGAGTTGAAGCCAAGAACTGTTTCGCCAAGCTTTAATAGCCAACAAAACAGCGATAGCGGTGAGAATCCAAATCCCATCGCCTTGGAGGAAGGTGCGTAGATTGTCTGTATTCATAGAGTTCTCCTAATCTTTATCGTTTGCGTAGTTGAGAGGAATGGTGTGTTCTAGTTTTGTGACATAGTAGTTCTTGTCTTTTTCTGAGAGCGTGAAGGTGAAGTTTTCAGAGTGTGTCGTTTCCCCCACCTCAAAGGTTGCTTGGACATAAGCAATGAGATCATCCCCATCTTTCTTAAGATAGGTATAGTCAATCGTTTTAAAGGTGGTATTGGCTACAATTGCAACGTTCTTGGCAATAAGGTTGAGGTTGTCTTGGTTAGTGGTATAGTTGGTGAAGAAGACCTTGAGGAACTTTTCAACCTTCTTGTGCTGGCTGTCTGAGGCGTGGTCGTTAGCTGTTAGTTGGAGTTGATCGTCTTCGCTAAAGTGTCCAGCTTGTGAAGAGTCAATGGCAGAGAACCAAGGGAGTCCAGAAACGTAGTATTTCCCCTCTTTTTCATCAAAGGGAATATTAAATCCTGTTACCAGTTCTTTTTCCTCGGTGTCTTTGTCATGTTGGGTTATTTCCTTGTATTTGACCTTGTAGGTGGCTACCTTACCCTCTACCGTGACTAATTGTGAGTAGAGCAAGGTACTTGGGTTACGCACTTGACCTTGTGCTTTGACGTCTGGAACGAAGTTATAGAAGCTGTTGAGGTGTTCAACTTGTGCTTGTTGTTTATCCCCTTCTTGTGGGAGGGTAAAGTAGGCATAAACATAGTCATTGAGATAATACTGGAGCTTGTAGTCGTACTTACGATTAGCGTTAACAGGCTGTGCTTTTTGTTTTTGAGCTGCTTCCACTTGAGCTTGTAGTGTTCCCACTTTATTTGAGAGTGTGATGGCACGGATAGCACCCGTAAGACCAACAAAAAGGAGGAAAGCAATTCCTCCGATAACAGCTAGATTGACGGTCTTTTTCGTAGTGACTTTTAGTTTTGGTGGACCTCCTTTCTTCTCCACCTTTTTAAAGTTTGAGAGGTATTCCCTTGCTTTTAGTAAGTAACGTTTGGCTTTTATCATAGGTCCTCCTTCTAGAGACTAGCGAGTTCGATGAGTTTAGACCCTTTAGCGTAGAGGCGCTTATTGGCTTTTTCAATCTCACTGTTGATGTAGTAGTAGCCTCGTAACTCATTATGTAGTTGTTCGACTAACTCAGGCTTTAGGTCTTTGGCTTCCTCTTTCTTGAGCAGAGCGTTTAGTTCTCCAGCCTTAGTCCAAGCTTGTTTGTGGTCTTTCTTTTTGAGCAATTCTCCGAGTTCGTTGGTAACTTGTCCAATTTTGGTTTCAAACATCGTTTTAGTGGCCATGTCAATTTCCTTTCTAAATGTTTCGTGATTGTTTTTGATGGTCTGTTGAATATAGGCAATGAGAGAGGGGCGCATTCGTTTATTGAGATTCAGAACTTGACCGTCTAGGGTGAAACAGGCATGTTCATAGTCGTAGAAGCCCCTGTCATCTGGTGGCTTTTCGGTACACCTTCCAGCACATTCATAGTAGAAGTCCTTACCTTTTCTAAGGAGGATATACATGTTCCAAAACTCTTGATCAGGAAGAAGGAGGAAGTCTGCTTGATAGATTTTCTTGAGCATGGATTAGCCCTCTAGAAGGTCCTCGTAGCCTAGCGCCTGGTAAATAAAATCTGTATCAAACCAAAGCCAATCATTGATTTGAGTGTCGGTGGGGATATTGCCAGAAAAGAGGTCTTCACAAATGGTGGTTAGGGTATCTATGCCACCTCGTTCACGAACAGTGTTTAAGGTACTCAGGCCACCAGACCAGGCTTTAAAGTTGTTTAGTGAATTGATTTCGACTTTGTATTCCATAAGGGATTTCCTTTCTAGTGTTCATAGTGTTTGTTGGTTTTGAGGAGTCTTAAGATAGCCTCCCCACGATCAGTAATTTCACCGCTATTTTGAATCATCTTCATGTATTCTGTTTGCATGATTTTGTCTGCCTCAGAAACGAGTGCAAGAGAATTTGCGACTTGATAGGTTAACCAGCGAATAGTCCGTTCGATACTGTAAGGTTGTGGACTGGTTGAGAGTTTTAGGGGTTCAACCCCTCCAAAGAGCCTTTGCCATTTTTCATCGGGCTTATAGGCTCCAAACCGAGTGAGACCATCATAGACTTGGATTTCTTTATTCACGATGCCTCTTGCGATTTCTCCGAGGTCCACACCGTTGATGTATTCCTCCACAACCCCTTGGGCTTTCTGGTCTGAAAAACGTAGCTCGTAGCGGTTCCAGATACCAAAAATCTCCAAGGATTCTTCCAAGGAGATATTTTCCATACGGGCGATTTCGTATCGTTTTTCATAAAAGTTGAAGTAGAGCTGACTTTGTCGGCTCCCAAAGTAAAGGGAAAGACCATGATTGGCTTCCATGTCCTCGTTATCGGTGAAGGAACCTCCACCAGTGATATTCCATTTTTTGATAGTATCTAGTACAATCTCTTTGGCATAGAGCTTATCAATGAGCTTGGGGATCTGGATATGTTCCTCCTCGTGTCCATAGCCTTTATAGAGCTCGTCTAGGGCAATATCAAGGCGTTTTACCCTAACATCTTGGTAGGCATAGAGAATATTTTGAAGAAAGTTTTGCCAAGAAATCCCCTTGTGTTCTAAGAGGAGTTCCATCTCCCGACAGCCTTGACCAGATAGTTGAAGACACGTTTGGTAGTTATTGGTCGCAGACTTATCAAAGAAATCGAAAATCCAAATGTTTCCTCGTTGCCACAAGTGGGTATAATTCATGAGCCGTGTTTCTTGGTCTGTAAATTCGCTTAGGTGACAAAAAAGAAAGTTTTCACAGAAAGCTTCTAAATCCCTCAGACTAGGGAAGGTTAATCGCAAATAGTCGATGTGAGCTCTAAGATTATTTCTGTGACACTCCTGATAATAACCAAGTTTTTCTTTGAGTTCTCGGAACTTGTTAATGGTCAGTCCTCTTTCGCCTGTTTCATAAGAGCGGTAGGTTCTAGTTGGAAGATCAACAGCTTGTGCAAAGGCTTTTTGGCTAAGGCCTATTTGTTTTCTGAAGTTCTTGATCTGAAAGGGACTCATTTTAGTCATTCATGGAAACACCTCCTTTTAATTAAGTGACACACTTTTTGGACCAAAGTGACACACTTTCTAAATCTTGAAATCCCAACTCCCACAAGGAATGAGGAGGGGTGGACGTGGCACTTTTGCCAAATGTAACCCCCCTATTAGAATCGGGGGTTGAAGTCTCATCATGGCCTAGGAACTTCGGGCTACGGTCTGCGCCTGACCTGTGGTCAGGCTTGCCCTTGCCCTTGTCCTAGCTCATGATGACTAAGCGTCGCTTCAACGGCTTTTGGATAAGATTTGCGTCCCCCCTCCTCAAAGTGGATGAGAATTTCAAGAAGAAGTTCTTCTTGAAAAGGATCGACTAGAATGGCGGATTCTGTCCGTTCGAAAACAATCCCTTGTTCTTGCAAGAGATAGATAATCTTTCTAAGCGTCGCCATTTTGAGTTCTTGTTCCTCCGCAAATTCCTTGAGAGGACGCCGATTGGTTTCAATATTTAGAGGCTCTTCCTCCTCTATTGATTCAATCGTTTCTGGTTGAGGTTGGACTTCTCCAAAGACCTCAAATTCTTTGCCATCATATTCCATAATAGGGATCTTTGCGTAGGCATCATAGAAAGAGAAGCCTTGGTCAAGTGGCACGTAAGGTGAGAAGAATTCCCCAGCCAGGTCCCCATTATTTGCGATATAGCCTCGTCCTTTAACTTTGACGCCATTGATTTCATCAAGCTTTTTGAACTCTTTGGTTTTGTTAGCATCTCCAAACATCATGTCGTAACCTGTTGATTCCAAGTGGCCAACTGAGAGACGTTTCATAAAGTTATCTCGAAGAGCTGTTTTGATGAATTCTCCATCAGGTCGTTGCATGGCAAAGATGATAAAGACACCAGCTTGACGCCCTTCTAGGACGAGCTGAGAGAGGTATTCCATGAGTTCAGATTGGAGACTATAGTCACGGTCAATCTTGGCTATAAGGGCTGCCCACTCGTCGACGAGGATGAATTTGGGTGTCATACCGTAGTATGTAAAGTTCTTTCCAGCTTGAAATTTAGGTGACGTTGACATAAGCTCGTAGCGTTTTTCCATGAAGGCGACGTTCTCTTTAAAACACTGGATGATATCTTCTTTACTTGTATAGACACGACCATGAAAGACAGGTATCTTTTTGAGACCAGCCAAATCAGAGTTCTTTGGATCACAGATATCCACAAAGCCAATCTTAGCCAGTGCATAGATAATGGTCATAAGGACAACGGTTTTACCACCACCGGTTCCCCCACCAATGAGCAAGTGAGGCTCTTCAATATAATCCCAAGTGACGTCTTTCATAAGTTGGAGTTTAGATCCCTTGACATCGACCTCATTAATGGTGATACGGCTATCAATGCGGTTGATGGCAATGTCATAGGTGATAAACCGTTTATCAAAGGTTTTATTACGAAAGTCCCCGTTAAACATGACTTCAAGAGTCGAGCCAAGATTGAGAAAACGGTCCTGAAATTTATTGCCTTCTAGGATAAAACGAACTTCAATCTTGTAGCGAGACTGTTTCAAGTAGACCTGAGGAAGGACAATCTTTTCAATCGTTTTGTTTTCACGTCTGATATTTTTAATCAAATAGAGGTTATTTTCGATCAGGAAGCGAGATAAAATCCGTAGGCTATTGAGCTTTTGAAAGAAGACGATTTTCTCGTAACACATCCGATTCAGTAGGTAAGCCACCAGGCAAGAAGCAACAAGGACACCCCCGATAAAGTAAACTTGTGGCAAGGGATGGTCCTTCAATTCTTCTAGGTTAAGATAGCAATAATTTCCAATCGCTAACAAAGAAGGGAACCACCAGATAAACCAGGTGATTCCCCGAATATGACGATAAAAGGCCCTAACTCTTATCCCACGATAGGTAAAGAGTTTCATAATGCATCACCTCCTAATTATCCTTCTTGGTGTCTAGAGGTTTGTTTTCCTTAAGAGGTGCCCCTCCATTCTTTTTCTTGATTTTAGAAGCAAAGAGCTTGTAAATATCATTGCGGTTAACGTGCGTATGGGTGATCACAATATCTTTTAGTTCAACTTCTTCTCGGTATTTAATCCCTAGGTCTTCGATTTCAGACTGTGCCATATCAGCAATGGTGAAAAAGAGGGTTTCGTGTTGGACGGAAGAGTGAATTGCCACCACAATCCCTCGGATTTCTCCTGTATTAACTTGTACAAATGAGCCGTCAGGATTTCGTTGGGTGCGGTCTTCTTCAAAGATGATATCAGGACCTTCAATGCCACGGAAGGATAGTCTTCCAAGGACTTCAGGTACGTTTAGGCCATCCGTAATGACACGATAGGTCTTGTCTGCAATTTGTAGTTTTTCTCCGTAGTTTAATCCAATTTTAGCCATAGGTATTTCTCCTTTACTTTCTTATTTTTTTAGGACTAATTTTTCCGCAAAGACATTGAGGGCTGGGGCAACTGAGTTGCCGTTTAGAGCCGTGTCTGAGAGAAAAATTGGGTTGACCGCTTCTACGAGAGCATCTTCTGGGAAAACGGTGGTAGAAGCAGGGGTAATGACGTGAAAAGCACCGTGCTTTTCGCTATTAAGGATATGACGTTGGTATTTGCCTTCTTTACCAAAGATAAAACGAGGAGCATTTCCTAATTTTTCGTAGTAAGCAGGGCCGATAAAATCTGGTTTCATAACAAGTGTTTCTGGAATCATAGGTTTTTCCTTTCTGAATTTAAGCAAAAGAAAAAGAGTTAAGCTAGTTGCTTCACTCTTGAGTAATAGTGGGTAAATAGTTTACGTTTAAACTGTCGACTATAGAACTGAATATCACCACTAGGATAGCTGTTTCTACGAGCTTCTTGGACTAAATGTTCGAGGTCAATAAGAGCTTGTGCATAGAGTTTAGCTTGTAGTTTAGGCGAGTAGCTAAACATGTTATAGGTGAATTCATAGTTATCATAGAGGCGTTTACATTGTAGTGCGAAAAAAGTTAGTCATAATTTCTCCTTTATTGTAAGCGTAAAAAAGCTACTAAGATATAAAGAAGACTTAGTAGCTTGAGAGTAAGTCTATCTCAAAAGATAGACAGCAGTATAGAAAAGTTGTTTGGTTGGAAAGATTCTTCTTTCCACGGTGGCAACGTTTAGCAAGGTGCATTGCATGAATTACCATCGCTTTCCCGGCCAATCTCTTTAGGTAGTCATTGTCATACCCTAGGGATTCTCTTACGCAATCTTGCGCAACCAGTTCACTTTACTATTCGGCAAAAGTGCTAATCGTCCGAAATGCGTGGAAGCCCACAAAATACTTGTTTTTATCTTCACTTCAACCATAAATGGACTTGACTTTACTTATCAAAACAATTACAATAAAGGTACGAAGTTTAGTGTAGTTTGATAGTCAGTCCTCTGGTTGTCAGACGCACTTTTTATTTAATTGTCAATGATCTCAATTGGTAGGGATTATTATTTTGATTTTCAATATCGCTACCAGCTATATTTATATTTTATCGCTATTGGCGATAATAGTCAAGAGATTTTTGGAATTTTTTTAAAAAATTGAAGAGGAATAGCTATGGCGTTTGCAGAACGTTTAAAAGAATTACGAAAACAAGCTCACCTGACTCAGGTTGAACTCGCAAAACGATTAGGGATAGGACAATCTTCCTATGCAGACTGGGAGAGAGGCAAGAAAAAACCAACCCAAGAAAATCTTGTTAAGATAGCACAAGTTTTAAGTGTATCAATTGATTATTTAGTTGGAAATTCAGAAGAAAAATCAGATGAATTAGACAATATTGAATTGCTTTTCCGTATGAACTCAAAGGGAATGACCGAAGAAGAAAAAGAAATCTTCAAGAAGGAATTGATTGAGTTTATGGAAGAGAGGAAAAAAGCATTTAGGAAGGAAGAATAGATGCCTAGAAGAAGCATTTTAGATATGAATGAAATTGAAGCTAGAAACTTCTTCCTGAAACCGGAGTCGTATTGTAATATTCCTTTACCGGACTATATTAATTTAAAGGATGTTATACAATATGCTGAAAATTTAATAGATGGTATAGAAGATCTTTCAAACATACAGTATTCACCAAAGTATAAAAAAAAACATCCTGACTTAGATATTGTTTTATTAAAGGATATAAGTGATGCTAATTTGCGAATAATGGCTAATAAAGATGGAGCATACTCTTGGCGTCCTTTTACGCTTATTCATCCAATAATTTATGTTGATTTTGTTAAATGTATTACTGGAAAAGATAATTGGGAAGAAATTAAAGCTAGATTTACTAAATTTCAGGAAGATGATAGAGTTATATGTGCTTCTATTCCCGTAGAGTCAACTGCAAAAAAGAGTGACACAGAAGAGCAAATTTTATCTTGGTGGGAAAACCTTGAACAAGCTCAAATAAAACTTGCTTTAGATTTTAACTATTGTATTCATACTGATATAACCGATTGCTATCCTTCAATCTATACTCATACAATTGCATGGGCTTTGCATAACAAAGAATGGGCAAAGAACAATAGAGACGATGGTTTAGGAAACATGATTGATGGGAAAATTCAGTCGTTACAAGGTCAACAAACAAATGGAATACCACAAGGATCAGTGTTAATGGATCTTATTGCAGAGATTGTATTAGGGTATGCCGATATTCGATTATTAGATTTAGCTGATCAAGAATCTCTTTCAGAGTTCAAAATATTGAGATATAGAGATGATTACAGGATTTTTGCAAACAAAAAAGATGTTGCGGAAAGATTAATGAAATTGTTGTCCGAGGTTCTTTTAGATTTAAATTTAAAAATTAATTCAAAAAAAACATTTTTGTCTGAAGAGATTATT
The DNA here is from genome assembly GCF_030440125.1 of Streptococcus sp. SS4. Lineage (NCBI taxonomy): Bacteria > Bacillati > Bacillota > Bacilli > Lactobacillales > Streptococcaceae > Streptococcus > Streptococcus sp. SS4. The sequence goes on from NZ_JAQFJM010000011.1 coordinate 50,248, forward strand.
CTAGATGCCATTAAAGCAGATAAATTATATTGGACTACTAAAAGGGCTAGTTTCGCTGAATATCGTACATTTTTATATCGAAAAGATGATAAAATCAGGATAACTAAGGAGATTCACTATAAAATTAGTCTACAGAAACATTTGATTGAATTAAAGATTTTAGGTGATAAATTTCCAAATTGTGGACAACTAATAAAGGCATTAAATGAATTTTATGATAATCGTATTTCTGTTTTAAATTCCTCTAAAAATCAACTTCCTGATACTTATCAACTTATAAGCATTGTTACATCAATTATGGTAAAAAATCCTAGAACAATACAAAGTTGTGTAGCTATTCTACACAAACTTTTGGAATTTCTAGAGAATAAGGAAGAGGCTGAGGAAATAATAAATAGTATTCTTAAAAAATTTAATAGTTTACCAAATGCAGATCTAGTAGAGATTTGGATTCAAAATATTTCAGTCAGGCTAGATAGATCAAAGAAATACAAAAATTTACTTTCTCAAAAGATAGCCGATAATAGTATACTCTTATGGAATAGTGATTGGTTAAAGCCTGAAAAGAGAATTAATGAAACGCTTCTAATAGATGAGGATAAAATTTCTGAATTACAACCGAAATACATCTTAAATAATTTTGATTTAGACTCAGATTTATAGAAATTTACATTATTCTTTGATCATGGATTTAAGTGGACAATCGTCCACTTTTTTTGTACAATAAGCTCAACCATTTTGGTTTAGTTTAGTGGATTATGAATTAAGGGAGGTGCTGTTAGTTGGATGAATTGTATTCAAGAGTAAGTGAAATCACAAAACAAGCCCTCTATTCTTTTATGAAAGAGGAAGAAATTTCTACACTGAACTATAAGTTCCACTATTATTTTGACTATTGTATTCGTGAAAATAATATACAAGTTATTAGTCATCACTTTTCAAATCATAAAATTGAAGGCCTGACAGTTACTGATAATCTAGGAACGAGTTTTTCCTATGAGCAAGAAAATCCAGTAAGCAAACGTCACTTTACATTGTGTCATGAATTAGGCCATTTTATCTTGAAACACGATGGTTCTTATTTTACAGAGTTGGTGGATAATCAGGAATCTATTTTGGAGCGAGAAGCCAATGTGTTTTCAGCTATTGTACTCATGCCTGATATAGTGTTACTATCCAAGATTTACTACGCTTGTGAATCTTTCCAAAAGGTCAAAGAGGATCTAGAGGTTTCAAAGCAGGCACTTTATTTCCGACTGATTGACTTGTTGAGAATTTACAAAGTGGATACTGAATCAGCCATCAAACAGGCAGTAGATGAATACCTTGACGGTCAAAATGCCTCCCTTCACCATTGCTTTCATCAACTTAAAGAAATATTGATTGAGGAGTTCAATCAATATCAACCCTCGCTTATAGCACGGCTAAAAAAGAGATTGAAACAAACCAATTTTGTGACGAGTCAAGAACTACCAGAATTACTTGATCAGACAAGATGGGACGAGATTAGAGCGGTAAAGAAATTCAAGGTGTGGCTTGTTTACAATAAGGGAAAATCTTTAGCCTACGTGTGGGATAGCAACAAACTATCAGAGACAGAAGCTAGGAGAAAGGCAAATTTAGAATTATTAGTCATGTGAGGTGAATCATGTATCAACCAGAAAAATTAAAAGCTCGGAGGAAAGAGCTAAAACTAACACAAAAAGATATTGCAGATAAGCTAGGAATTAGCTATCAAGCCTATTCTGCTTGGGAACGTGGAGTTAAAGAACCATCTACTGAGAAAGTAGCATTACTAGAAAAGATTCTGAGTGTCCCAAAAGGTTATTTCACTGAAATAGAGATTGTCAGACTTTATAATGTCCTCTCACCCAATGGAAAAAATCAAGTTGTGTCTTATGCTCGTGACTTAGTCGCAGAAGAGAAAAATAAGAAGGTTGTCTCTATTGCTGAACCACGTTATGAATATCGGGTCTATGAAGAAATGTCTGCTGGTCTTGGAGCCACTATTTATGGAGAAAAAGAATACGATACGGTCTACTATGATGAGGAGCTGGGACATGATTTCGCTTCTTGGGTTTCAGGGGACTCTATGGAGCCTAAATATCCGAATGGTTCCGTTGCCCTCATTCGTGAGACAGGCTTTGATTATAATGGGGCAGTTTATGCAGTTGTTTGGAATGAGCAGACCTATATCAAGCGAGTCTACTTGGAAGAAGATGGCTTACGCCTCGTTTCCATCAATAAAAAATACAAAGACAAATTTGCTCCTTATGACGATGATCCTCGCATTGTTGGTAAAATTGTAGGAAACTTTATGCCTTTGGAGGACTAGCCTATGGGAATCATTGACTATTCAAAAGAGCCTGTCAGTGATATTGCCTTTATTGATATGAAGTCCTTCTATGCTAGTGTTGAATGTGTGGAGCGAGGACTTCATCCTCTTAAAACCTCCCTCTGTGTGATGAGTCGAGCGGATAATTCTGCTGGATTGATATTGGCATCATCACCTATGTTTAAGAAAGTATTTGGAAAAAAGAATGTTGGTCGGGCTTATGATTTACCATTTGACGTCAAAACCAGAAAATTTTCTTACTTTAACGCAAAAAAGCAGGGACTTCCAACGGATCCAGACTTTGTAGGCTATATTGAGGAATGGGCGAAGGCCACCTTTATCGTTCCACCTCGAATGGACAAGTACATTGAGGTTAATATGGAAATACAACGAGTTTTCCAAGACTACGGTAGCCCCAATGAAATACACCCTTATTCAATTGATGAGGGCTTTATTGATCTAACAACTTCTCTTAACTACTTTGTTAGCGATCAGACCATATCCCGAAAAGATAAGTTGGATATGATTTCTGCTAAGATTCAAAATGATATTTGGCGAAAGACAGGTATTTACTCAACTGTTGGTATGTCAAATAGTAATCCCTTACTTGCAAAGCTAGCCTTAGACAACGAAGCTAAGAAAATGTCCACCATGCGTGCTAACTGGTCTTATGAAGACGTAGAAAGTAAGGTTTGGACAATTCCTAACATGACTGATTTTTTGGGAATTGGTCATCGTATGGAAAAGAGATTAAATGATTTGGGAATCTTCTCTATTAAGGAACTTGCTAATTGTAATCCCGACTTACTAAAAAAGTCTTTAGGAGTAGTAGGGCTACGTCTCTGGTTTTACGCAAATGGAGTAGATGAAAGTAAAGTTAACACTCCATATAAACCAAAGAGCTCAGGATTAGGTAACTCTCAAGTCTTACCAAGAGATTATATCAAGCAACGGGATATTGAGATTGTCCTTCGAGAGATGGCAGAGCAGGTTGCTATACGTCTTAGACGAGCAGGTAAGAAAACAACTGTTGTCTCTATTCACGTAGGCTATTCCAAACAAGAAAATAGAAAATCAATCAACACACAAAGAAAGATCGAACCAACTAATCAGATTGACACTCTAACTAATGTGGTTTTACAGTTATTTCATCAGAAATACAGTTCTGGTGCTGTAAGAAGCGTTGCCGTCAACTATTCGGGTCTAGTGGATGAATCGTTTGGACTCATTTCTTTATTTGATGATGTTGAAAAAATAGAAAAAGAAGAAAGGCTCCAATCAGCGATTGACAGTATCCGAGATCGGTTTGGGTTCACTTCACTATTAAAAGCCAATGCGCTTGAGTCAGCATCAAGAAGCGTCGTTAGAAGTAAACTAATCGGAGGTCATTCTGCTGGCGGATTAGATGGTTTAAAATGATTGATCGTTCTTATTTGCCCTATCAGTCAGCCCGAGAATATCAAGACTCAGGTATGCAAAAGTGGATGGGCTTCTTTTTGTCCGAACATACCAGGTCACTAGGAGAAGAAAAATATCGTGTCGATCTAACTAGTGACTTGAACAAAACAGAAAAATTATTGTTACTTTCTCAGCTTTATGTTGGGAATTTAAAGGGTCGCTTTATAGTCAAACAAAAAACTCAAAAAGTAATTCTGATTGGCGAAGTTAGAGAAATTTCAGCAAAAGAAATATCTCTCAAGACCTATGAAGGATACCGACTGATTCAAGTAGAAGACTTCTTGAGCATCCAGTTATTAGAAGAGGTTACCTATGAGTAGAAAAGAACTATATGAGAATAAATTGCAGATGGATTATTTCTCAGAAGACTATATACGATTCGAAGAAGACTTCCAAAAATACTCAGCAATGGACGTACCACTTACTTTTCTAATTGATGATATTCTCAGAACTATGGCAATGAACCAGAAGAACTTTTTCAAGTTGAATAAAGAGAACGCAAAGGATAGACGGGATCACTATTTTTATTTTCTTATTAGAAGTAGTGGAGAAATAAGGTGCTTTGAGTATAAGCAACATAGGTTTGAAATCAAATAAAAAGTACGGTTGATTTTCCGTACTTCTTCTATTTCTCAATTTTTTTAATAAAATCTCCAATTTTACGAACAATTTCCGTTACTAAAGCATTTCCCATAAAGAACATACGCATTTTATCAGAAACTTCAACAATAGATCCATTGGATGCAACAGACATATAAAACAATGGTTACAAATGGAAAAGCTTTTCATGAGGATAAGGCTCTCAAGGTAATTTTAGATGACGAAAAAGTATATTTGAATGTGCTTAATTCACAAAATACTGACAAAAAAGGTCCTCAAATTATATATACTAGTCCTAATAGGAAAAAAGAGCATCCCTTGAATATGACGGTTGCTAAATACTATTTGAAAAAAATGGGAATTTTTTCTGATAAACTAAAATGAAAGAGGGGTGTTTGCTCATCTTTTATTATCCATAGTATTCAATTTTAGATGGCTCAATAATCTCATTGTGGAAGTTCTCAACACCCATCAAACGCTGGATTGAGCCAAGTGAGATTGCAGAAGTCAGCTTATTCTTAGCTAGTGGTCATGCATCTGCCATGCAAGGACAAATCCTGACGATTGATGGTGGCTGGTCTTTGAAGTAGGAGGAGTAGGATGGAAGTTATTAAAGAAAATTTAAGACGTTGTGATGCTTTTTATCAATTTTTAGAGGAGAATAGTCACAACTATATCCCCTATTTATTTGATCATTTATGTGAAGATCCAGATGCAAGTGACAGAACTTTGTACCAAGAATTAAGTAATAAGTTTCAAATCCCTGCTAGAAAAGATCATTTGATAGATGATATTGAAGGACGAAAGATTAGACTTGCGTCTGATATTATTTGTGGTAGAAAGCAAATTGTTAAGTTTCACGAAAATGATTATAAAAAGTGGAGAGAAGATTTTGAACTTGTTCGTTCCAATTTAAACCTTCATTTTTTGTGGCCTAAACACAAGGCGCCAACAATCAATACTTATCGCTACACTAAATATTTAGATAGGATTGATTATTTACTTTTTGATCTAAAATGTTATTTTAGAGGACAAGAGGCTCCGATGATTGCTGCCTATCAAGGTGAAGAGACAGAGATTTGGTTAAGGCAGTTTAATAGAGGTTTCAAGTATTTCATTGATAAGATGAAGTTGAATGCTTTCGTGAATGAAAACTATGAAGTTTTAGGTATCAGTAAAGCACAATCAGAAATTATCCAGAAAATCATTTCTAGAAAAGAGATTTCAGATACATTAAATCTGTACATGGAAAATATGTTAAATTTAAACCGGAAAGGTATATTCAGTTGAAAGGAGAACTCATGACACCGCAAGAAACGTGGAATGCCTACAAGCAAATCAACCCCTCTATCGGTGATGAGATAGACGCCTGGGCTTTTGGAGTAGAGGCAGATCTCTTAGCTGACTTGGTTTTAAAAGGCGTAAAGACGGCAACCGCTTCAGCTTACGACCTTTATGCACTAGAGGATGAACCCCTTCCACAGGAAGGGACATTCGATGTTATTTTAGACAGTCAAGGTCAAGCTGTCTGCATTGTCGAAATTACAAAGGTTTCCGTTGAACCCTTTGATCAAGTGTCAGCTGACCATGCCTTCAAGGAAGGGGAAGGTGACAAATCCCTAGCCTATTGGCGTCAGGTTCATGAGGACTGTTTCGCTGAGTGGCTGAGAGAGGCAGGAATGACTTTTACACCTAACAGCAAGGTTGTTTTGGAAGAATTTCGTAAGGTTTATCCATTATAGAACATGAGGGGGGGACAGAAATCGGTAATTCGTTAGAATTCGATTTCTGTCCTACCTCCTCACAGTTGAGTAGGGCTGTAAAAGCTGATGAAATCAGCGTAGTAGAGCCCACTCAACCACTGCGTCTTGCTCGACAATCCAAAGACAATTGAGAGGCTAGGACTTTTGTCCCAGCCTCTTTATGTTCAAGTTCAAAGGTTTTATTATCTTTATCAATCCCAATTTGTAAAATTAAGCTAGACAGAAAAAACCATCTATGTTAGGGCCAGATAAACACCACATTTGTCTGACCCTAACATAAATGACCTATGCTCATCTTATCACAAACGAGCTTGTAATGATAGAGGTTTACTATCAAGAAAACATAAAAGTTTCAGATATTGTGACTTCACTTGGCAGATCAAAACAGACAATCTACAATGTCATCAACTATCTGAAAGAGGGGCGCTCTGCTTATGATTGCTATAACCGATATAAAATCAATAAGAAACGCTGTGGCAGGAATAAAACCAGTCTTACGCAATCAGAAAAAGTTTTTATCCAAACTTATTTAGAACAAAATTGGAGCCTTGATGTCATTAAAGGAACTTATCCAGATAGGGTTTCTTGTTCTATGAGCTCTCTATCGACTAGCAGACCGTGGTATTCTAAAGAAAGAGGATCTCCCTTGGAAAGGCAAAAGAAAACCAAATGGTCATAGCGAAAAACGAGGAAAACAAGCGTTGCGCAGAGATTTACGTGAGAGAGCAGACAGTTATCCTAATTTTAAGACGGAATCGGTCATCTAGAAGGGGATACAATTGTGGGAGAAAAACACAAAAGTGCAGTCATTACCTTAGTAGAATGCTGCTCAAAAGCCATCATCACACTGAAAACCAATGTTCTGACACACTTGAAAGCTTATTTGATTAAAACTCCATAACTCTACTAGGGTGTTTACACAAAATTATTGATAGTATCTCTGTTATAAAAATAGAATAGTCCTACGACTACTCTATTGTGACAATTTGTAAAAGAGAATAAATACTAAAAGATTAGTGTCATACTAACACAACTCTCTCAATATCACAACAATTATACTCATTAACTAGCTGACAATATCTGCTCCCCCTCATAGTAAGGAACTTCAGTACTCATGGTAACATCTTCCCATTCATCACCATCACCCATGCAATCGCATAACTAGCATATTGAAGACAATTTTTTTAAAAGCGTCCCTCACTGTATATTTTTCTATAAGTTTCACTTTGCTGAAGCAACTCTTGATGTGTCCCACAATGTATTACTGTACCATCTTCCTCCAACACAATAATTAAATCTGATTCAACAATAGTTTTTAACCGATGAGCAATAACAATGGTTGTGATAGTTCCTTTTAGCTCTAACAAAGTATTAATAATAAGACTTTCAGTCATTGTATCAAGATTTGCTGTTGCTTCATCCATCAATAAAATTTTAGGATTACTTATTAGAGCTCTGGCAATATTTAACCTTTGTTTTTGCCCTTCGGAAAGTTCTATCCCACCTTCACCAATAACTGTATCCAAACCACTAGAAAACTGATGAACAAAATCATATGCCCCTGACCTTTTTAGAGCCCTGGCAATACTCACATCATCTGATTTCCAATTTTTTCCATACAATAAGTTAGATTTAATAGTTCCTGAAAAGAAGCCACTTTCTTGGAAAACACAAGAAATCTGATTTCGTATAGTATTTGTAGAAATATTTTTTAATGAAACATTATCCACTAAAATATTCCCATCATAATCATTAAAAAATTTTAACAGCAAAGAAAACAAGGTCGTCTTTCCTGAGCCACTTGGACCAACTATAGCTATAAATTTTTTTGAAGGTAACTCTACATTGATATTATTTAAAACTTTTGTAACACCATCGTAACTAAAAGATAAATTATCTAAAGTGATAGTTCCTTTTAAAATGTTAAAATCAATTGAATCTAATGAATCACTTTCAATATTAACAGTCAAAATATCTGTAATACGTCTTAATGTCCCTTTAACTTCAAAAAATTCTGATATACTAGTAAAAATACTCGTGATTGGACTAATAGCTTGAATAATATATAAGATGAAAGTTACCATCTCACCAATAGACAAAAGTCCTTGATTCACTTGCCAACTAGTATATAGTAAAAAACTAAGTACTAAAAGAATTAACAAACCAGATGTTAAAGTATTAAGAACAGCGGCTGTAGCAACCATCTGAACAAAATTATAGTAAATCTTATTAAATTTACCTTTAAATGTACTTACTTCTTGTTTTGATCCTACATAAGACTTTACCAACTTATTATTTAAAATCTTTTGAGTAAAACTTCCACTAACATCACCTAAATATGTCTGGTGTAAATTGTAGAGCCGTTCCAGTTTTTTATTAAAAGGCATGATAAGCAAACTGGCTAAAGCTGTTGCTAAAAAGGCTATAATAGTAAGGCGAAAATTTATTGACACAAGTATAATACTCGTTCCCAAAACAATAATAGCATTTATTATTAATTGAGGAATAGTCGTAGTAACAATTTTAGCCGTTTCTGATATATCATTTGTCAGACGACTCGTAAGATCTCCTGCTGAAAATTTATTTAACTGATAAATAGGTAAATTCAAAGTATGGTTAACAAACTCATTCTCCATATTCTTAATAACCCTAGCTCCAACCTTACCCAACAAAAATGTAGCTAAACCTTGAATAATATAAATTATACAAATTACAATCATTCCTAAAAGAACTATAATTTTATGTGATAGAATAAAGTTCATTCTATTACGATCTGCTAAACTGCCCATAATTAAAGGCAAAGCAAGTGTAGATAAGGCACCGATAATACTTAGAATTAATCCTACTATAAATAAAAAGTACTCAGGTATAAGAAAGCGTCTAATTTGAGATAATACTGAAGAACTTTTTTTACTCTCCATAATAGTACCTCAACCCACTAATACTCAAGTCTACTATAAAAATATAAAGAAGCAATATACAAAATTGCATAGTAGACTACAAATAATAACATAATAAGTAATATACTACTATTAAAAGACATATGACCTAACACATTAACATAACCGTTCGGAAACACATATTTTAGCGAAGCAAGATGTGGAGCTATAAAAGAAAAAGATGCAAAAATAATTCCTACAAGCATAGTGAATCCATTTGTCAAGATAATTGATGCCAAACTGGCAACTAATAAACACAACAAAAACACCAAAATAGTCCCTAAAATACTAATTACCGTATACTGTACATCATCAATTTGGGAAGGCCAAAACCTACCTGATGTATATGGTTGATGAACCAAATAGACATAATAAGTAAACAATGATGAAAAGAAAGTTATTACTATATACAATATTTGAAACAATAAAATCGCTCCTAGCTTTGCATTTAAAATAACTTTTCTACTAATATCTTTGTAAAGATACATAATACCACTTGTAATTTCATCTCTAAAAATCGTACTTACAATATAAATAAAAACTACTAATGGCAAGGTCATTTGGTACTGAGTAAATAAAACTGCACTAAAAAACTCAAAAAAGCTTAGTGACCCCACTGGGGCGCTCAATTGCATAAAATTGGTATTAAATAATCCTACAACAATTAATAGCATTGGGAAAAAGCTAAAAGCTAACGCAATTTTTGATTCTTTTTTCTTCAACAATGCTTTAAAAAAAGGTAATGTTAAGTAATTCATTCCTATTCCTCCACAAATAATCTTTCTAAACTATCCTTTTTTGATAAAACATTATTAATTAGCTTAGCAACTGCAAGTTGTTCCAAGATACTATTTAATGCTTCATTATTTACAGAATTATCAATTTCAATATTATTTTCACTATACTTTAAGCTATATTTTTTCACAAGATTCTCTATCAAATGATTATCTTCATCTCTGAAAATCTCATTCAGCTCTATTATAATACTATTTTGCTCCGTACTGATTTTATCATCAATTATCCCTGATTCAATGAAAAGATAACGTGTACACAAGTCTTCTAATTCTGCTAACTGATGACTAGATATTATCATTGATGTTTTATTAACTTTTGACCATTGTTTTAAAATTTCCAATAAATTTTTAACACCAATAGGATCTAAACCCACAAAAGGCTCATCTAATAACACAAATTGAGGTTCCGTAACAAGAGCCAATGCTAAAGCAGTTCTTTGTTTCATACCAAAAGAAAAATCTATAGGTTTTCTATCTTTAGCTTCCCAAAGTCCGACTAATTTCAGTATTTTTTCGATATTATCTTGATACTGTTCTTTCTTATGAATTTTAAGATATAACTTTAAGTTTTCTTCAACACTAATTTGTGGAAAGAATACAGGTTCTATCATGATTCCAAAATCTTTAAGAATATTATCTTCTTTAAAAATGTCCCTACCATTAAAAAAAACAGTCCCTTCTGTAGGATTTTGAGATTTTGCTAATATTTTGAGCAAAGTACTCTTCCCTGAACCATTTTTACCTACTAAACCTATAATATCTCCCTCTTCAATCGTAAAATTAGCATTTTCTAAAGAATAAAAAGCATTACCCTTATATTTTTTTCCTAACCCTTTAACTTCAATTATTGCCATTTTTCTTCACCATACGTTCCATAACTTTTATGCTAATATACTCTACCAAGAAATAAAGTAAGGCTACAAATACAATTTGAGAAGGCTCAATTAAACTATTATTTATCTTGATATACATTTCTCCACTTGTTATTGTATTTTTTTGAATAAAACTAGTCCAGACACTAGAACCTTTTAAAAATAGCCCTATAATAATGTAAGCAATTAAAGAGATTGCTGGAAAAATAAAACAATAGGTTGGCTTTACATGCTTTTTTAAAATCGCTAAAACTGAAAGTATTAAATTCAATATAATTGGAAACAGATAAATAATAAAAATAAATCCTAAAATTGTTAAGCTTGATAAAAATTTTGTCCCAACAACAATCAAAAATATATTTATTATGCTTGCAATAATAACATAAAGTAACAAAAAATCTCCTCCTTAGCCAAGAAAAACCCCCACACAAATATTATAAAGCCAGTGAAATGCAATTGAACTTTGTAATCCAAAATAATCTGCTAAAATATATAAAATAATACTAGCAGGAAACTTCACCACAAAATTTAACAAAAAATCACCATTTAAATGTAAAAGAATTGCAAATACTAGAGAACCTAAAATAAAAGCCTCTCGTTTTGTAAAACAAGACAATAATACACTTAAAATAATTCCTCTGAATAAAAATTCCTCACAAGTTGCTATAATTAATGCATGTATTGTTTCTCCTGATTTAAAAACAAAAATAGAAATAAACAGAATAACAATCAATAAAATAATAGCAAAAACAATATTAAACTTAGGCTTAATAAATTTAAATCCTAAAAGGTGTAAAAATAATAACGGTATTGCTATAAAACCTACTGAAGATGAAAAAGCCAAAATACAATTAATAATCATTTGATTGTCTACACTCCAAAAAAGAGCAAAGACATTACCAATATTAACAAATAAACCTGCTAATACCACCATACCAATTGAAATGATTATTGCTTCAAATTTACTATGGGATTCTTTCATAAACATAAATTAAACTTTTAACAAAAATAAAAACAGTTGAGAGAATCAGCTACCTTTCTCTCAACTGCAACCATCAGTAGCTACTGTAATAATTGACACATACAGTAAGGTAATTATATCTTACCAGTGCCAATTTTTACCAGTGTATCCAAATTTTACGAAACCAACATTAACTTCGTTGCGTGAAAATAATTTTTTTAGGAACTTCATGATAATACCTCCAACTATTAATCATATGTTAACCTGCTAACACCATTATTGTATTACAAACGTTTTCCTATGTCAAGAAAAAATTACAAAACTTTAAATAATTTCAAACTTTCCTCTAATTATCAAGTCAAGTGCAACAAAGTTGTTCATCTGATTAAGTGAGTATCTTTCAAGCTGTTTGAGTTAGCTCAAACAGCTTTTTTGCGGACTGATAGCCATGAATTCGTCTAGGTCTTTCATTGATAGCCTTTGTATAGTCCTCTAAAAGATTCTGATTTAGTTCTTTTAACGAACACCCCTTCGGAATGAACTCTCTTAGTAGTCCATTGAAATTCTCATTTGTTCCTCGTTCATAAGATGAATAGGCATGTGCAAAATAAACATCTAATCCCTCTATTTTACTCAATGATGAAAATTCGTTTCCATTATCTGCAGTTATGGACTTAATGGGATAAAGTTTCATACACTCTAAGACTGCTTGATTGACATCACATCCATGAATAAAAGTTTAACTTTAGCACCTACTGGATATTTTCTAAGTAATTCTTTCTTATTAAATGTATTCATTTTAGCCTCCTTAATAAATAGAAAAGCCACTTCATAATCGAAGTGGCTTTAGTGCTTTTACCCATAATATTCTATTTTAGACGGCTCAATAACCTCATTATAGAAATTCTCTACGCTCATCATAACGTATCCTTTTGATCGTTCAGGTGTAGACAGGACAAGTTCTTCATATGAAGATAGAGAAGTAACGTCATTTAGCAAGACATTCAATTCTTTGGTCTTGCAAAGTTAGTATAGTTCATTGCTGAAAGTTGATAGTTGTTCCGAATGATTAGAATGAAAAACATTCTTTTGGATTCTGATTTCTAGGTTTTGGATAAAATCATATAGATTATCATAGATTTCTGAGTTGATTTCCATTCAAATGACCTCCTTTTTAGTTTTGTAATTCATTGTATTTCTTGACGGCTTTTTTATAAGCATTAGTACCTTCTTTATAGTACTCATGTTCAGTACCACTAATATCAACGGTGATGACTCCATCAGAATGTTTGTAAGTCACTTCTTTGGCTGAAGCATCTTCACCAGAAAGTTCAAAGGTGTTGTTTTTACTATTGATGGTGAATTTGTCGTACTCCCCCTTCTCAATCGTACCTTCAATACCTTTGATAGTGAATGACAACTCATTTCTTAGACCATTTTCGGTATCAATCCAGTAGTAATTGCCATCTAGTTTGTCTTGTGATGAGCAAGAAAAGAGAAGGAAAGCTGATAAGGTAAGAAGTAGAATTGATAAGATTTTTTTCATGATGAATTTCTCCTTTTCTACTATATGTAATAGGTAATTATTTCTCCATCATAATACGGGATGCTTTTTCTATTTCCCTCAATTTTTTAAGAAGTTTATATTTGAAAAAAACAATTATTTTTGAGCTAGCAATTAGCGCAATAATTGATAATGAAAGTAGTAGAATCTCTATCAATCTTATCATAAAATACACATCTTTTTATAGTTTTTTACCAAAAGAATTTTATAGGATTATGCTAATGTCTGCTATAACGGCAAATAATCAACTTTCGGGAAAATTGTTGTTTTTCAGAAAGTCAAGATTTTGTTGTTATTTATGATATACTTATACTGTAATTATATCCTTTGATGAGGTGAAATTTATGGATAATGTAGTGAGATTACACTTGAAGACTGGGACTGATTCTAGGCAGGAATTGGTGGATTTCTGTTTAAATAGTAAAAAACAGTATGTTGCTATTGGGTGGAGTAGTCAGAGTGAAGATCTCTATCGTGAGAGTTTTCAAGAGTATTATCAAAGGGTTAAAGAATTATCTGGAAGAGCTAACCCAGCAATTAACGTTTTTAGGGATGCAAAAGTAGACGACTTATTCTGGACAAGAGATCTAGATGGTAGATACTGGATTTGTAGAGTTAAATCGCCTGTTGAAGTAGTATGTGATAAACGATTGGATATTGGAGCAGTCTTACCAGTTGAAGCTTATAATTTTGGAATGCAAGTTCCTGGTCAAATTAAATCGTCCTTCAATAGGCCACGAGGTGGTACTGTTGAAAGAATTCGTGATAGAATAATAATTGAGTATTCGAAAACAATTTTTAATCAATTATCAAACAGTAAATATTATAAGGTTATTCCATATGAGGATAATCTTTTGGATAATCTACCGGATTTTGACTTAGAGGAACTTGTGATATCTTATTTGCAAATAGAAGAGAACTACTATGTTCTATCTAATTCAATAGCAAATAAATCTACTACAATTAAGATCGAGTGTGAAATGATTTCTAGAGAGGTTGGCAACTTTAGGAAAGCTGTGGTTCAGGTGAAGGGTAAGAAAGCGAAAGTACTTGATGCTTTAGATTTTAAACAATATGTTGAAGAGGGATATATAGTTTACTTATATGCACCGCAAGTAATTAATATAGATCAGATTGACAATGTGATTCGAATAGATAATGATGACCTATTAGATTTTTACAAGAAAAACAAACCCATACTCCCATTATCAATAACTCAGTGGGAAACTCTATTTGGGAGTAATAACAGCTAAGTTGTTTACTTGAAATTTCCCTCATTCAATAAAACTTATACAAATTTTTTGAAATAAAAAGGCAGTTGAAAACTATAGAATATTGATATTACATTATTTTTAGTCCAAATGAAACCCATACTTTCCAAACCAGGTCTTAAGAAAGCTCGTAAAGCTAGCCAGTTCTCAAAACGTTAATTCGTTACTGGACAGCAGAGTCCAAACGAAAACACTTTGCAACTTGCAAGGTGTTTTTTTGTATGAGAATTGGCGGTGCGCAATTAGGATAGCTCTAGCGACTTTAGTCGCATAGAGATATGCTATGCATAGTTGCCCCAAGAAAATAAGCGAAGCGACATTTGATTGGATGGCAACCACTGCACTCAAAACGTTAATCAATACGATTATCTCAACGTTTCAAGACATTCAAGAGATTTCTCTTGGATGTCTTTTTTGTATAAAAAATAGTTGTTTTTCGGAAAGTTAGCTATTAATATTTATCAATGATAAAAATAGCATGTTTTAAGGGACTGACCCCAAAAAGTGAGAATTTAATAAAAAGACTTGACATAATTCGTTTACAATGGTAAACTTCTTTTAAAGATATTCGTTTACATCTGTAGACAGCTAGGAGGAAGGAGAATGAGCACAATAGAATTTAATACTTATATCACAGATGCAGAATGGGAAGTCATGCGTGTAGTTTGGGCAAATGATCGAGTAACTAGTAAAAAAGTCATTTCCGTATTGCAAGAAAAAATGGACTGGACACAATCCACTATCAAAACGATCTTAGGTCGATTAGTTGGAAAAGGCGTACTAAATACAGAGAAAGAAGGTAGAAAGTTTATTTACACTGCCAATATTAAAGAGAAAGAAGCCGTAAGGAATTATGCAGAAGATATTTTTAAACGTATTTGCAATAAGAATGTCGGAAATGTAATCGGAAGCATCATTGAAGATCATGTTTTAAGCTTCGATGATATAGATCGACTAGAAAAAATATTAGAGATGAAAAAATCTTTCGCAGTAGAAGAAGTGGATTGCAATTGTCCAGAAGAACAATGCGAATGTCATTTACATCATCATTAAGCATAAGGAGGAATTTAAAATGAATAATGACAACAAATATTCGTCCCATAATCACAGCGGGCACAGTGGGCATGCCCACCATCATCACGGAAGCTTTAAGGAACTTTTCTTAAAGTCATTGCCACTAGGAATCATTATTATGTTCTTTTCCCCTTTGCATGGATTTAAACTACCATTCCAGTTTACTTTTCCATATTCTGATATTGTAGTAGCTGTTTTATCTACTATATTAATTATTTATGGCGGACGTCCATTCTATCAAGGTGCAGTTGACGAATTTAAACAAAAAAACCCTGGAATGATGGCACTCGTTTCTTTAGGTATAAGTGTTTCATATTTATACAGTATTTATGCTGTGATCATTACCTACGTAACGGGTGAACACGTGATGGACTTTTTCTTTGAATTTGCTTCATTACTATTAATCATGCTATTAGGTCACTGGATTGAGATGAAAGCTATTGGAGAAGCAGGAGACGCACAAGCAGAATTGGCTAAGTTAGTGCCGAAAGATGCTCACGTTGTATTAGAAGACGATTCAATTGAAACACGACCAGTTGCTGACTTAAAGGTAGGTGATTTAATTCGTGTTCAAGCCGGAGAAAATGTGCCAGCAGACGGGATTATCGAGCGTGGCGAATCACGTTTAAATGAAGCTCTTTTGACTGGAGAATCAAAAGCAGTTAAAAAAGGCCCTGGCGATGAAGTAATCGGGGGCTCAACAAATGGAGAAGGGGTTCTTTATATTAAAGTGCTTGAGACAGGTGATCAATCCTTTATCTCTCAAGTACAGACTTTAATTAGCCAAGCTCAAAGTCAGCCTTCCAGGGCAGAAAATATTGCGCAAAAGGTTGCAGGGTGGCTCTTCTATATTGCTGTTATTGTCGCGCTAATTGCTTTTGTAGTGTGGATGATTATTGGAGATATCCCAACGGCAGTTATATTTACTATTACTACATTAGTTATTGCTTGTCCGCACGCATTGGGTCTGGCTATTCCATTGGTAACCGCCCGTAGCACAAGCTTAGGAGCTAGCCGTGGCTTACTAGTAAAAGACCGCCAAGCCTTAGAAATAGCTCAAGATGCAGATGTGATGATTTTAGATAAAACGGGTACTTTAACAACTGGTGAATTTAAAGTATTAGATGTAAAACTTCTTAATGACAAATATACAAAAGAGGAAATCATTGCCTTATTGGCAGGTATTGAAGGAGGATCTAGCCACCCAATTGCTCAATCAATTATAAGTTTCGCCGAGCAGCAAAATATACGTCCAGCATCTTTTGATTCGATTGATGTGATTTCCGGTTCTGGAGTAGAGGGTAAAGCAGGTGGGCACCGTTACCAATTAATCAGTCAAAAAGCCTATGGACGTAATCTTGATATGGATACTCCAAAAGGAGCAACTCTTAGTGTCTTAGTAGAAAATGATGATGCCATTGGTGCTGTAGCTTTAGGGGACGAATTAAAACCAACGAGTAAAGAGTTAATTAAAGCTCTTAAAAAGAACAATATTCGACCAATTATGGCAACAGGTGATAATGAAAAAGCGGCTCAAGGCGCGGCAGTAGATTTAGGGATTGAATATAGATCAAATCAATCTCCACAAGACAAATATGAGTTAGTTAAAACACTTAAAGATGAAGGAAAGAAAGTTATCATGGTAGGTGATGGTGTAAATGATGCTCCTTCTCTTGCCTTAGCAGATGTTGGTATAGCTATAGGTGCTGGAACTCAAGTTGCGTTGGATTCAGCTGATGTCATATTGACTCAATCCGATCCAGGAGATATTGGATCATTCATTGATTTAGCACACAAAACAACTCGTAAAATGAAACAAAACCTATTTTGGGGAGCTGGTTATAACTTTATAGCTATCCCTCTAGCTGCAGGAATTTTGGCTCCTATTGGTATCACATTAAGCCCTGCATTAGGAGCAATCCTAATGTCTGTGTCAACAGTCATCGTCGCTATTAATGCTATGTTATTACGTTTAGATCCCAAAAATAACGGTTAACAGATTGAATGATGGAAACTCCTTAAAGTATCAAGATACAATAGTTTTACAGGAGAAAAAGAGATGTAAGTAATGGCTCTTTGTAAAATCGTGTTGGTAGAAGTAGACGATTTTTCTACCAACACGATTTTTAATTTATTATAGAACTGATTTCTGTTAAAATCCTAAAAGCCACCTATTTCGACAGTTTTATAGCTTGTTATTCTATTTTCTTGACAATAATACCACCGTCTCCACACGTTTTTTAACCATAAAAAGACACCTCCATGAGCATTTGATTATATTGTACCAAATCCAACTTGGAGGTGTTTTTATTTAATTCTCATTTACGGGGGTCAGTGCCAATTAAAATTGCGTATTTTTTATTTAAAATGTATTAGAATTAAATTCATATAAAATATGCACGAAAAATAAATCAAAATTAAAAAGTACAAATTAATGAAGTGATTATTGATAAAAATAGTTAATAATTGGTTAAACAAAATATATAACTCGTTTATAAATTTATAGAAATGAACCATTATAAATCTCCTCTTAAATATTGAAAAAACCATTGGCAGTGGACATACTTTAAGACTATATATTTCTGAAACTAGTTTCACAATACAAATATTGACATGCAATTATTAATTGGTGGATTTTAAGTTGACATCTACAAAGCTTAATGTTAGAATACATTCAAAAATATATTTGAATGAGGTATTTTATGATTCAAAATGTTGTTACTTCAATAATCCTGTATTCTGGGACAGCCGTAGACTTACTTATTATCCTAATGTTATTTTTTGCCAAAAGAAAAAGCAGAAAGGACATCATTAACATCTATTTAGGACAATTTCTAGGCTCTGTTAGTCTAATATTCCTAAGTTTGCTTTTTGCATTTGTCTTAAATTATATTCCTAGTAAAGAGATTTTAGGTTTACTCGGTTTGATTCCAATTTTCCTAGGCCTCAAAGTTTTGCTTTTAGGAGATTCTGATGGAGAAGCTATTGCAAAAGATGGTTTGCGAAAAGACAATAAAAACTTGATTTTTTTAGTCGCTATGATTACTTTTGCAAGTTGTGGCGCTGACAATATTGGTGTCTTTGTCCCATATTTTACTACCTTAAATTTAGCGAATTTGATAGTGACTTTACTTACTTTTCTAGTCATGATTTATCTCTTGGTTTTTTCTGCCCAAAAATTAGCACAAGTCCCTTCTGTTGGAGAAACTTTGGAGAAATATAGCAGATGGTTTATTGCCGTTGTCTATTTAGGATTGGGGATGTATATCCTGATTGAAAACAACAGCTTTGACATGCTAAGGACTGTGTTCGGCTAGGAGAAAAAATTATGAAAAAAGATAGTATCTGTCAAGTGGATGTTATAAATCAACAAAATGTTACAACCGCAACGAACTACCTTGAAAAGGAAAAAGTCCAAAAATCACTTCGTATTTTATCAAAGTTTACCGATAATAAACAGATAAATATCATCTTTTATCTCCTTGCTGTTGAAGAACTCTGTGTCTGTGATATAGCCTGTTTACTAGATCTCAGTATGGCATCTGCCTCCCACCATCTTCGTAAACTAGCCAATCAAAACATCTTGGATACTAGAAGAGAGGGGAAAATTATATATTATTTTATAAAAGATGAGGAAATCAAAGACTTTTTTAATCAACTAGGATAACAACTATTTTTACTACTTTACCATGATTATATATAGGACTTATCTATGAAATTTTTTGATGAAAATTACTCACAAGAAATACCTACTCGTATCAAATGTTTAAGAAAAAAGTATAATTTAAAGCAAAGCGACCTAGGTAATGCAGGTCAAGTTAGCCAAGTTGAAAAGGGAGGAATTTGAAAGGATTTGTATCTTTTATTTTTTGTTTCATTTATGCCCTATGCTACTGGAATAGTTAGTAGTCATTTCATGAATCATACGGCACAGCTCTTTTATGGACTGATCGTTATTGTTTCAACGGTAGCAAACTGGTTTTTACATAAAGTAATTGATAAACCCAATATAGATCAGAAAGAATTACTTGAAGCTACCGCACAATATAGGAAGTTATTGATACCTGACCTAATAATTAAAGGAGTGGGATTGATTCTATCCTTAATTCTCTATCCTCCGATTATGATGTATAGTGTTTTAATTGCGGCATTTTACATCATAACTTTAAAAACACTATCCGAAAAAAGAGTGAATAACTAAAAAACGGTGACCAAAGTTAGGTGTATTATTTTAATGCTTAGAGACCTAAACTATTCCCCTATTTTAAAAATATTGATTCAGATTTTATGAAATTAAAAAGTAGATATTGTTCAGAAAATCCTTGATATTACGCTGTTTTTAGTCCAACTGAAATCCATACTTTCCAAACTAGGTCTTAAGAAAGCTCGTAAAGCTAGCCAATTCTCTAAACGTTAATTGTTACTAGACAGCAAATTATAATCGAAAGCGCTTTGCAACTTGCAAGGTGTTTTTTGTATGAGAATTGGCGGTGCGCAATTAGGATAGCTCTAGCGACTTTAGTCGCATAGAGATATGCTATGCATAGTTGCCCCAAGAAAACAAGCGAAGCGATGTTTGATTGGATGGCAACCACTGCACTCAAAACGTTAATCGATACGATTATATCAACGTTTCAAAGCACTCAAGAGTTTACCTCATGGGTGCTTTTTTGTATAGATTTCTGAAAAATTGTTCAAAATCTTACTAGAGTTTTGTCTTCATCTTGAAATTCTTATAACAATGTGATATATTTATAACATATGAGGTGTGATGTATTTATAACATGATGAAAGAAGGTGACGAAAATGAAAATGTCGAAGAACTTAAAGATAATCCTTTATATCGCTAGCATGCTTATTGTTGTATGTTTAGTTTTATTGCTGGGGAATCACCTACCGATTCTAGCAAAAGGTGCTATTATGACGATGTCTTGGCTTCCTACGTATTTGGCTTGTACGATGCTATCGGTCCTCTCAAAATCAACCTATCAAAAGAAAGAGAAAAATATGTTTGGGATTACTGCAAAATTATATACAGTGCTTGTATTTCTCTCGTCCTCGATTTATACTATTGGAGTTTGGCTTCTAACTCCTGGTTCTTTGATTAAGAATATAATGTTAGGAGTTGGATTAAGTGTTCAGTTGTTATTAATGTTTTACTTCTTATTCAAGAGAATTAATGAAGAACCCGATGAACGATTTTATAGAAATATTGCAAAGTCCTCTTCCATTTTGTTTACAATAGCAATCTTTATATTATTGGGAATTGCAACCTTGATAGCCGTCTGTAAAGTTTTTGTTTTGAATGCTGGATTTCTTTATATTTTGGTGGCTTTTTTACTCTTATTATTTGCCATTACTTACTTTATCACTGAAAAAAGGGGATGAAATATGGCGAAAGAAAGTAAAATAAAGACTAACTTGAAAGAAGTAAGGGAAGCTTATGGTATGACTCAACAAGATTTAGCAGATCAAGTAGGAATACGGAGAGAAACGATTGTTCACTTAGAAAATAACCGCTACAACCCTTCGTTGGAAATGGCTTTAAAAATAGCACAAGTCTTTAATAAACAAGTGGAAGAACTATTTCGTCTGAAATAAGAGAAGTAAAACAATCCAATTGATTTGTGTATTAGTTTTTTGGAGACTTGTTATTCTGAGAAGAGGTCTTGGTAAGAGGGAGTGTTTTCAAAGGAATTTTCTTGACTTCACCTTAGTTGAAACGCATTCAAAAATAAGATAATAGTTTATTTTTCAAGCATTTTAACCCAATAATAGAACTTTTTAGGCCGAAATACTTTCAAAAATGCTAATGTTTCTCTAATCTATTCAATTTTGAGGTCTTGCATATTATGTAGTTATCATACAAAAGCGCTCAAAGTGAATGAGTACATTCATTTGAAAGATGATATTGTTATATACTTCAAACATATTATCAGTAAAGGGTTTTATACATCTATTAAATATCTCTTGATTTTTGGCCAAAAAACTTCACATAATAATGAATGTATATTTTACAAATTATGCTTTTATATATGATTTAAATTTGTATTTAAACTTAGCAGAGGACATAATAAATTACCTAAAATAACATTAAAATTAAAAATGATTAATTATTACTATTTGGTAACAGACTTCAAAAACCCTTTGTTTGTAGGAATTGTAGGATATATTAAAAATTTAAAAAAGTTTTTAAAAATTGTTGACATATCTCTAGATAGTGTTATAATCTATAGATGTCAGGGAGGTCCTGATACTAAATATATAATAATCCATTAGAGGAGAAACAATTATGAAAAAAGTATTGCTTACATCAGCTGCAGTTCTTGCAGTATTCGCTTCATCAGCAGCAGTTTTCGCTAACGACGGTAACGTTCACACTGGAAACCTTGATAACAAAACTGAAGCAACTGGTGGTGACTTCTTCACAAACAACGAAGGTGGTCTTACTCAAGCTGCTAAAGATGGTCTTAACAACGTTGACGCAGATTCAACTAAACAAAAATTTGAAGATGCTGGTGAACACATCGAACCAAAACGTGATGCTAACGGAAACATCATCAAAGATGAATTTGTAGTTACTGATAAAGCTAACGCTAACAAAGACGCTAAAGAAGAAGCTAAAGCTGTTAAAGCTGCAGAAAAGAAAGCTCCAGCAGCTAAAGCTGAAGCTAAAGCTCTTCCAAACACAGCAGCTGTTAAATAATTAACTGTTATTGCTAAAAAGAATATCACTGGAGCTTAAGCTTCGGTGATATTTTTCTATGGATAAAGAAAAGGATTTGACATTTCATGAGTAATCACAATCGTAAATCTAATGGATCTCGCAATAAACTGATTGCTGGGATTTCTGCCGTAGTAATTGCTGCTTTGGCAATTTTCCTTGGCTTCCAGTTTATGTCTCCAACAGCATCATCCTCTAATGGTGTTAAGAGTGTTTTAACGACTAAAAAAGCAAACACTTATAAAGTTTCAGATGAGGAGAAAGCCTACCTCAAAAATAAATTTGATGGTCTTGAGGCAACAAACCCTGATACTATCGCTTATGTCTATGCACCAGGGACTAAATTGGATGAGCCAGTTGTTCAAACAACGGACAATTCAACCTATTTAGATAAAACATTTGATGGAGGAAACGTTCCGTATTTGGGAACTGTCTTCATGGATACAGACAATAAGAAAGATTTCAGTGATCGTTTGACTTGGCTCTTCGGCCATGCTCGAGGCAGTAAGGTTGCTGATAGTCGTATGTTCAATGATGTTAACTACTATAGTGATCAGTCGTTCTTTGATAAACACAAATATGTTGTTATTGAGACGCCTCAACGTAAGTACTATTATGAAGCGCTTGCTATGGTAATTGTGCCTGAAGACACAGCTTTCTATCGTACATCATTTGAAAGCGATAAAGACTTTAAACAACAGTTGGATATTATCTATGATCAAGCAAGTGTTAAAAACAAGGATTTGAAGGTTAGTGCTTCAGATAAATACCTCGTTCTTTCGACTTGTCGTGAGGAAGATGAAACGATTCGTGCCAATCTCTACTTACGTCAAATTCCAGACTCTGAAATGTCTGATTTTGTAGCTAAACACGGTAAAGATTTGGAATACACACCAACACGCTAATCATTAACAAAACTCTACTTCATACTGAAGTAGGGTTTTTTATCTTGTCTAAGAAAACTGATCTTTTCAATCGTCGTGGAATTGAGATGTAACCGTTTATTAATCTTTTTTATCATCAATGGATAAGTTTTTTTGGTACACTAGAAGTATGAAAAAGGAGAGTATTATGAAACAGAGCCAGGCTAAAAAGCGTGACAATGCGATGACTAATAAGATTTTGATGGGGTTAATTGCTCTTGTCTTAGGTTTGCTTTTTCTTGAGATTTTAATTGTTCATAGTAAGAACGAACAGCAAAAGAATGCCTCGAACCAGATACAGACAGCACGTATCATGGCTAATGGGGACTTGCTCTATCATGACGGTCTCTATATGAGTGCTCTGCAGGCAGATGGTAGCTATGATTTCACGGAGAATTTTACTTATGTGAAGCCGTGGTTAAAGCAGGCTGATTTGGTTTTGGGTGATTTTGAGGGAACTATCAATCCTGACTATCCCTTGTCAGGTTATCCTCTGTTTAATGCTCCTCAATCAGTGACCGCAGCTATTAAGGATGCTGGCTATGATGTTATGGATTTGGCTCATAATCATATCTTGGATTCTGGTTTAGAGGGAGCTTTTACAACAGCTGATGCTTTTAAAAAAGTAGGAATTGATCCTGTTGGTGTTTATGAAAAGCCGGTGCGTGACAAGGCACCACTCCTCATCAAGAATGTTAATGGTATCAAGGTTGCAATACTTTCCTATGCTTATGGTTACAATGGTCTAGAGTCGAACTTAACGTATAAAGAGGTTGCAGATCACTTATCGAATTTGGATGAAAAACGTATGAAAGCTGAGATTCAGCGTGCAGAAAAAGAAGCAGATATCACGGTTATCATGCCTCAGATGGGTGTTGAGTATCGTTTGGAACCGACAGATGAACAGGTTAAACTCTATCATAAGATGATTGATTGGGGTGCCGATATTATCTTTGGAGGTCATCCTCATGTGGTTGAGCCTTCAAAGGTGGTTAAAAAAGATGGTCAGCAAAAACTTATTATTTACTCAATGGGGAATTTTATCTCTAACCAGCGCATAGAGACTATGGATGGTGTGGATAGTGCAGAGTGGACAGAGAGAGGTGTCTTAATGGATGTGACCCTTGAGAAAAAGAATGGTCAAACCACGATTAAGACGGCTCAAGCACATCCGACTTGGGTTAACCGTACGCCTAAAGGAACAACTTCGCCAGAGGGGTATCCTTTGTATACTTACCAAACTTATATTTTAGAGGATTTCATTAAAGGTGGTAAATATAGAAATAAACTAGATGAAGAGACCAAAGAACGTATCGATACTGCCTATAAAGAAATGAATGCCCATGTTAATTTAAAATGGAAATAAAGCTAAGATATCGCCTAAATTTGGCGGTATTTTTTGTTTATCGACAAGTTACCCACAGACTTATCCACAGGTGTGGATAAGTCTGTTAACTGTGTTGAATATTGATTTTTCAAGGTTTTAAAAGAAGGAAATTATTTAGGTTGTGAACAAGTTTATCCACAAGTAGTTAAGTCAAAGAGAGGATATTTTCATAAACGATAATGATTAAATGTTGCTGAAACATTCGTCTTTTTCAAGAAAAAGAGGCAATTTTCATAAAAAATAGCATTTTTAATCAAAATATGCTAAAATTATACAAAATAAAATGATGGAGGCTTCTCATGAAAGCAATTATTACAGTTGTAGGTAAGGACAAAGCAGGTATTGTTGCGGGTGTTGCGACTAAGGTGGCAGAACTTGGTTTGAATATTGATGATATTTCTCAAACAGTCCTTGATGAATTCTTTACCATGATGGCGGTTGTATCATCGGAAGGCAAACAAGATTTTACACACCTACGTGCTGAATTGGAAGCCTTTGGTGAGTCATTGAACGTTAAAATCAACATCCAAAGTTCAGCGATTTTTGATGCGATGCACAACTTGTAAGATAGGAGTAGCTTAAAATGGATATTAAACAGGTCACAGAAACCATTGCCATGATTGAGGAACAGAATTTTGATGTTCGTACCATTACCATGGGAATCTCACTCCTAGACTGTATCGATTCAGATATCGATAAGGCAGCGGAAAAAGTATATAACAAGATTATATCTAAGGCTAAGGATTTGGTAACTGTTGGCGACGAGGTTGCGGCTGAACTTGGTATTCCGATTGTTAATAAACGTGTATCTGTTACTCCGATTTCAATCATCGGTGCGGCAACAGATGCTACAGACTATGTACCTTTTGCGAAGGCGCTTGACCGAGCAGCTAAGGAAATCGGCGTTAACTTTATTGGTGGTTTCTCTGCGCTCGTTCAAAAGGGTTACCAAAAAGGTGATGAGATTCTTATCAATTCTATTCCACGTGCGCTTGCTGAGACTGATTTTGTCTGTTCGTCTGTCAACATTGGTTCAACAAAGACCGGTATTAACATGACAGCAGTACGTGACATGGGACGTATCATCAAAGAGGCTTCTCAGGCAGATCCAATGGGTCCAGGTAAATTGGTTGTCTTTGCCAATGCGGTTGAAGATAATCCATTTATGGCAGGTGCCTTCCACGGTGTTGGTGAGGCTGATGTTGTAATCAATGTTGGGGTTTCAGGTCCTGGTGTTGTGCAACGTGCAGTTGAGAAAGTTCCAGGCGAAAGTTTCGATGTTTTAGCTGAAACAGTTAAGAAGACTGCCTTCAAAATCACACGTGTTGGTCAGTTGGTTGGTCAAATGGCCAGTGAACGTCTTGGTGTCGAGTTCGGTATTGTAGATTTGTCTCTTGCGCCAACACCAGCAGTTGGTGATTCAGTAGCCCGTGTCCTTGAAGCGATGGGTCTTGAAGTTGTTGGTACACATGGTACTACTGCAGCTCTAGCTCTTCTTAATGACCAAGTTAAAAAAGGTGGTATCATGGCATGTAACCAAGTTGGTGGTTTGTCAGGTGCCTTTATTCCAGTTTCTGAAGATGAGGGTATGATTGCGGCTGTTAAATCTGGTCATATCAACCTTGAAAAATTGGAAGCTATGACAGCCATCTGTTCTGTTGGTCTAGACATGATTGCTATTCCTGCTGATACGCCAGATACTACAATCGCGGCCATGATTGCTGATGAAGCGGCTATCGGTGTTATTAACCAGAAAACAACAGCTGTTCGTATTATTCCTTATGGTAAGGAAGGTGACATGCTGGAACTTGGAGGTCTTCTTGGGTATGCACCGGTAATGAAGGTAAACAAAGCTTCATCGGCTGACTTCATTGCGCGTGGTGGTCAAATCCCAGCTCCTGTTCACAGCTTTAAAAACTAAACGGATGATAAATGCTTTGCCAATTGGTAAGGCATTTTCTGATGGTCTCGCTGGCTAGATAGTCGAGGGGATTTGTGCTATAATGAATTCAAAAATGACGGAAAGAAGGGGCGCTATGAGTAAGGTTAGGTTATATATTGCGAGACATGGCAAAACGATGTTTAACACCATTGGTCGTGCACAAGGTTGGTCTGATAGCCCTTTGACCCCATTCGGTGAAGAAGGTATTCGTGAATTGGGGATAGGTCTGAAAGCGGCAGGTATTCCTTTCAAGGCCGCATATTCTAGTGATTCAGGTCGAACGATTCAAACCATGGATATCATTTTGCGTGAGACGGGTTTAGAAACTATTCCCTATAAACGTGACAAACGTATTCGTGAGTGGTGTTTTGGTAGTTTAGATGGTGGCTATGATGGTGAACTTTTCTACGGTGTGCTACCGAGAACAGATGCTTTTCAAGGTAAGGATTTGCATGAGGTAACTTATCCTGAACTTGCACAAGGTATCCTTGATGTGGATACGGCTGGTTGGGCAGAGTCTTGGGAAGTGCTCAGAAAACGTATTATAGAAGGGTTTACAGCTATGGCTGAGGATCTTGAGAGGTCTGGTGGTGGTGATGCTATCGTCGTTAGTCACGGTATGACTATCGCAACTTTTGCATGGTTAATTGATCCTTCTGTCGAGCATCCTTCATTGGACAACGGTTCGGTTACTGTTGTTGCTTATGAAAATGGTAAATTTACATTAGAAGCACTTGGCGATATGACTTATCGTCAGGTTGGGCGAGAGATAATAGAAAAAGAAAATGGTAAAAAATAACTATCCAAGTCGCCGTCGGGCGAAAAAGCAAACCAACTGGTTTTTGGTTATCAGTAGTGTCTTGATTGCAGTTCTTTTAGTTGTAGCAGGACTTTATTCAGTATTTGGTGTCAGTCGTACAGTCCAACAAACCAGTGGATCGTCAATAACAAAAAGTAGTAAACAAGCTACCGATGCGACTCAAAGCAAGGATGCAAAGGGACTACCTGATGTATCGCCTAAAGACTGGCAATTGCTTTTGGTAAATCGAGATAATAAGTCTAAAGAACTTAACCCTGAGATTGCTGATGTCGATGGTGTTTCTGTAGATGCGAGAATTGCTAAGAATGTTAAGGAGTTTTTAGCGGCTGCTCAAGAAATTGATCCAAGTTATCACTTGATATCCGGTTATCGTAGTGTCGCTTATCAGACAGAACTTTATAACAGTTATGTTCAGCAGGAAATGGCTGCTGACCCAAGTTTGACGGAGTCTCAGGCGGAGAAAAAGGTTCAAACCTATTCACAACCACCAGGAGCGAGTGAACACCAGACAGGTCTTGCGATTGATATGAGTACTGTAGATAGCTTAAATGAAGCAGATCCAGATACAGTAGCTAAAGTCAAAGAGTTGGCGCCGAAATATGGCTTTGTTCTTCGTTTTCCAGATGGTAAAACATCATCAACTGGTGTAGGCTACGAGGATTGGCATTTCCGCTATGTTGGTAAAGAGTCAGCAGAGTATATGACTGAACATAATCTTACTTTGGAGGAATATTTGGCATTATTAAAGGAGAAAACTAAGTGAGACGACGTTTTAAACTAAAAGCCTTCATAACCTTAGTTGCTGTTTTCGCTTTAGGTATTGTCTTACCTTTGATTCTTCATGTCTCTACAGATGATAATGCTCGTTCGGTAAAGGTTGCTTACACGCAGCAAGAGTTTATTGAGACCTTAGCTCCAACAGCTCAAAAGATGTCTAAAAACTATGGTGTACCTGCGTCTATTCTCCTTAGTCAAGCTGCATATGAGTCGAATTATGGTAGCAGTCTTTTATCTGTTAAATACCATAACATCTACAGTCTGCTAGCTCAGCCGGGTCAAGAACGTATTCGTTTAAAAGATAGTATCTA
The DNA here is from genome assembly GCF_030440125.1 of Streptococcus sp. SS4. Classification (NCBI taxonomy): domain Bacteria; kingdom Bacillati; phylum Bacillota; class Bacilli; order Lactobacillales; family Streptococcaceae; genus Streptococcus; species Streptococcus sp. SS4. Next base: position 78,763 of record NZ_JAQFJM010000011.1, read on the forward strand.
TAGTAAAGGTAAGTGGCAATACCAAAAGGTGGATTTTGCAGTTTTTAAGGATTGGTCAAGTTCTATGATGACTTATTTAGAAGAACTTCGCCAAGGAACGTGGGGCGAGTCGACCTATAAAGAGGTGGCAGGAACGACTAGTTATAAAGTTGCGGCAGAAAAACTACAAGCTGCGGGTTTTAGCAGTGATCCAGATTACGCCAAACACCTCATATCTATTATTGAGACCTATCATTTGTCAAAATATGATCGATAAGATTAGAGTACCTCGGAGGTGCTCTTTTTTGCTTCTCTAGGTCTTGAGATGTATTTTTAGCACTCTATCAAAAAGAGTGCTAATTTTTTTGTTTTTTGGGGTTGACATGTTCAAGTTTAGGTGTATAATAGAATCATAAGTTAGCAGTCGATGTGTTAGAGTGCTAATAAAAAGAAATGAGGTGACATCGTGATTACGCAAAGGCAAAACACTATTTTGAATTTGATAGTTGAGATGTTCACTCGTACACATGAACCGGTTGGTTCTAAAGCGTTACAAGAATCAATTGATTCGAGTTCAGCGACTATTCGTAATGACATGGCCAAGCTAGAAAAAATGGGCTATCTTGAAAAAGCTCATACTTCTAGTGGGCGTATGCCAAGCCGAGCAGGTTTCCAGTATTTTGTCGCTAATTCTTTGAATCTTGATACGATTGATGAACAAGATGTTTATCAAGTGGTTAAAGCTTTCGACTTTGAAGCTTTCAAACTTGAAGATATCTTGGATGCAGCGGCAAAGCTGCTGGCAGAAATGACAGGATGCACAGCGGTGATTCAAGATGTGGAACCGACACGACAACGTCTGACTGGATTTGACATTGTTCATCTATCCAATCACGACGCTTTAGCGGTTCTCACTCTAGATGAATCTAAGCCTGTGACAGTTCAGTTTGCTATTCCAAAGAATTTCTTGTCTAGTGATTTGGAAATTCTTCATAAGCTTGTTCAAGAACGTTTTTTGGGAAACACTGTCTTAGATATCCATTACCGATTGAGAACTGAGATTCCTCAGATTGTGCAGAAGTATTTCAAGATAACAGATAATGTTCTGGATTTGTTTGATTATATCTTTTCACAACTTTTTAAGGAATTGATTTTCATCGAAGGTAAGGTTGCATCACTGACTTATGCCGACTTAAAAACCTATCAATTTTTGGACAATCCACAACATGTGGCACTTGAGCTTCGATCAGCTATCTCCGATGATGAAGTGACCAAGATTTCGGTTGCAGAATCAACTGAAGAAGCGCTTGAAAATGTCACAGTTATGAGTCATAAATTCCTGATTCCTTATCGTGGGATGGCGCTCATGCATGTGATTGGCCCAGTTGAAATGGATTATCGTCGCATGGTTAGTTTGGTCAATGTTATTAGTAGAGTTTTGGTTATGAAGTTGACGGATTATTACCGTTACCTCAATAGTAACCATTATGAAGTTAGCTAAGATATAACATTTAAAAAGTATAGAAAGAGGTGTATGCCTTGACTGAAGATATTAAAAAAGAAGAAGTGAAAGAAGAGGAAGCTACTGAGACAACTGAAGAAGTTGTAGAGGAAGTAAGCGAACCTTCTGAACTTGAAGAAGCCCAAGCGCGTGCCGAAGAATTTGAAAACAAATACCTTCGTGCCCATGCAGAAATGCAAAATATTCAGCGACGTGCCAATGAAGAACGTCAACAATTGCAAAAGTATCGTAGCCAAGATTTGGCAAAAGCGATTTTGCCATCACTTGATAACCTTGAACGTGCTCTTGCCGTTGAGGGTTTGACTGATGATGTCAAAAAAGGCTTGGAAATGGTGCAAGAAAGTTTAGTACATGCTCTTAAAGAGGAAGGAATTGAAGAAATCCCAGCAGATGGTGATTTCGATCACAACTTCCACATGGCGATTCAAACAATGCCTGCAGATGATGAACATCCAGCAGACACGATTGCACAAGTTTTCCAAAAAGGGTATAAACTCCACGAACGCGTCTTACGCCCAGCTATGGTAGTTGTATATAATTAATTGAAAACTTGTCCGAAATGACAGAAAACTATGAATGAAAGATAAAAAAGCAAAATAGAAATTAAAGTAAAAAGGGGAAAAACATATGTCTAAAATCATTGGTATTGACTTAGGTACAACAAACTCAGCAGTAGCAGTTCTTGAAGGAACTGAATCAAAAATTATCGCAAACCCAGAAGGTAACCGCACAACTCCATCTGTTGTGTCATTCAAAAACGGTGAAATCATCGTTGGTGACGCTGCAAAACGTCAAGCAGTAACAAACCCAGATACAATCATCTCTATCAAATCTAAGATGGGTACTTCTGAAAAAGTTTCTGCAAACGGTAAAGAATACACACCACAAGAGATTTCAGCTATGATTCTTCAATACTTGAAAGGTTATGCTGAAGATTACCTTGGTGAAAAAGTAACTAAAGCAGTTATCACAGTTCCTGCTTACTTCAACGATGCACAACGTCAAGCAACAAAAGACGCTGGTAAAATCGCTGGTCTTGAAGTAGAACGTATCGTCAACGAACCAACAGCAGCAGCCCTTGCTTATGGTTTGGATAAGACTGATAAAGAAGAAAAAATCTTGGTATTCGACCTTGGTGGTGGTACATTCGACGTATCTATCCTTGAACTTGGTGACGGTGTCTTTGACGTATTGGCCACTGCAGGGGATAACAAACTCGGTGGTGATGACTTTGACCAAAAAATCATCGACCACATGGTTGAAGAATTCAAGAAAGAAAATGGAATCGACTTGTCAACAGACAAGATGGCTCTTCAACGTTTGAAAGACGCAGCAGAAAAAGCTAAGAAAGACCTTTCAGGTGTCACTTCAACACAAATCAGCTTGCCATTCATCACTGCCGGTGAGGCTGGACCTCTTCACTTGGAAATGACATTGACTCGTGCGAAATTCGATGATTTGACTCGTGACCTTGTAGAACGTACGAAAACTCCAGTTCGTCAAGCCCTTTCAGATGCAGGTTTGAGCTTGTCAGATATTGACGAAGTTATCCTTGTCGGTGGTTCAACTCGTATCCCTGCCGTTGTAGAAGCTGTTAAAGCTGAAACTGGTAAAGAACCAAACAAATCAGTTAACCCTGATGAAGTAGTTGCCATGGGTGCTGCTATCCAAGGTGGTGTTATTACTGGTGATGTCAAAGACGTTGTCCTTCTTGATGTAACTCCATTGTCACTTGGTATCGAAACAATGGGTGGAGTGTTCACAAAACTTATTGACCGCAACACTACTATTCCAACATCTAAATCACAAGTCTTCTCAACTGCAGCAGACAACCAACCAGCCGTTGATATCCATGTTCTTCAAGGGGAACGCCCAATGGCAGCAGATAACAAGACTCTTGGACGCTTCCAATTGACTGATATCCCAGCTGCACCTCGTGGTATCCCACAAATCGAAGTTACTTTCGATATTGATAAGAACGGTATCGTATCTGTTAAAGCTAAAGACCTTGGAACTCAAAAAGAACAAACAATTGTCATCCAATCTAACTCTGGTTTGACAGACGAAGAAATTGAAAAGATGATGAAAGATGCTGAAGCAAATGCTGAAGCAGATGCAAAACGTAAAGAAGAAGTAGATCTTCGTAACGAAGTTGACCAAGCTATCTTTGCGACTGAAAAAACAATCAAAGAAACAGAAGGTAAAGGCTTCGACACAGAACGTGATGCTGCTCAATCAGCTCTTGATGACCTTAAGAAAGCTCAAGAATCAGGCAATCTTGATGATATGAAGGCTAAATTGGAAGCTCTTAACGAAAAAGCTCAAGCTCTTGCAGTTAAACTTTACGAACAAGCTGCAGCAGCACAACAAGCTCAAGCAGGAGCAGAAGGTGCACAAACAGCAGATAACCCAGGCGACGATGTCGTAGACGGAGAGTTTACTGAAAAATAAGATGTAAAGTCCATTAAAACCTCACAGTGAAAATAGGAAGATTTCTCTTTTTCACCAAGAGGTTAGGGCGTGCTCAGTTCGGTAAGGTGTTGAGCTTAGCTAGTAAATGATAAAAAGAAATCCAGAGGTTGCAAACCAGCCTCTGTTTTTCGCTAAAATAAGTGAAGTGAATATAAGATATAGTTTTACTTCGTATCGTAACAAATATAAAATAGAAAGGAACAAAGAGTGTTCGTCGTTGAACACGGGCTATGGATTAAGCAAAAAAGATAGTTGGTTTCAAGGGACTAGGTGTTCATCTTCAAAACTATTACTTTGGCTTTCTCCATTAGATGCCCTTTGTATCTAAAATTATGAACAATACCGAATATTACGATCGTCTTGGGGTATCTAAGGATGCCTCTCAAGATGAAATTAAACGTGCCTATCGTAAGATGTCTAAGAAATACCACCCAGACATTAATAAAGAACCGGGTGCGGAAGAAAAATATAAAGAGGTTCAAGAGGCCTACGAAACTTTAAGTGATGACCAAAAACGTGCAGCCTATGACCAATACGGACCAGATGGTGCGAATGGTTTTGGTGGTCAAGGAGGCTTTGGTGGCTTCGATGGTGGTGCAGGCTTTGGTGGCTTTGAGGATATCTTCTCTAGCTTCTTTGGTGGTGGTGCTACTCGTAACCCGAATGCTCCACGTCAAGGTGATGATCTTCAGTACCGTGTCAACCTAAGCTTCGAAGAGGCGATTTTTGGTGCCGAAAAAGAAGTTCACTACAATCGTGAAGCAACATGTAAGACATGTTCGGGATCTGGTGCAAAACCTGGCACAAGCCCTGTAACTTGTGGTCGCTGTCATGGTCAAGGGGTTATCAATGTCGATACGCAAACACCACTTGGTATGATGCGTCGTCAAGTAACCTGTGATGTTTGTCATGGAACAGGTCAAGAAATTAAAGAGCCATGTCAAACTTGTCATGGAACAGGGCATGAAAAACAAAGCCATAAAGTATCTGTCAAGATTCCAGCAGGTGTTGAAACAGGTCAACAAATCCGTCTTGCTGGTCAAGGTGAAGCTGGTTTCAATGGTGGACCTTATGGAGATCTCTTTGTAATCATCAATGTTAATCCAAGTGATAAATTTACGCGTGATGGATCAACGATTTACTATACACTTAACATTTCTTTTGTCCAAGCAGCTCTTGGTGACACTGTCGAAGTACCAACAGTTCATGGCAATGTTGAGATGACCATTCCAGCAGGAACTCAAACAGGCAAAACTTTCCGTCTAAAAGGAAAGGGTGCTCCACGTCTTCGTGGAGGTTCACAAGGAGACCAACACGTTACAGTTAAGATTGTAACTCCTACGAAGCTAAATGATGCTCAAAAAGAAGCTCTCCTTGCATTCGCCAAAGCAAGTGGTGATGAAAAGATTGTACCACAGAAAAAAGGTTTCTTTAACAAGGTAAAAGACGCTTTAGAAGATTTATAAAGGAAGGACGCTTAATGCGTCTTTTTCTTTATGACAAAAATCTGTATGGGGTCAGTTGGTGATCGACCTACTTTTTATCCTTGAAAAAATCTGATATGATAATTCTATGGTTAGATACAAAGCGACAATTTCCTATGATGGTACACTTTTCTCAGGTTTTCAAAGACAACCAAATGCACGTTCTATTCAAGAAGAGCTTGAAAAGACTCTCTTACGGTTAAATAGCGGTACACCTGTCACCGTTCATGGGGCGGGTCGGACAGATGCAGGTGTTCATGCCTATGGACAAGTTGTCCACTTCGATTTGCCCCAGGAGCGAGATCCAGAGAAGTTACGTTTCGGTTTAGATACGCAATGTCCAGATGACATTGATGTTGTTAGTATCGAACTTGTATCGGAGGAATTCCATGCACGATACAATAAACACAGTAAAACTTATGAGTTTCTAGTAGATGCAGGGCGACCTAAGAACCCCATGATGCGTAATTATGCCACCCACTATCCTTATCCTTTGAGTTTAGCTCCTATGCAGGAGGCTGCTAAGGATTTGGTCGGGACACATGATTTTACAGGCTTCACAGCTTCAGGAACTTCTGTAGAAAATAAAGAACGTACAATTACACAGGCTAGTGTATCTATCGATGAGAAAACTGGATTTTATATCTTTACTTTTTCTGGTAATGGTTTTCTCTATAAGCAAGTTAGAAATATGGTGGGTACCTTGTTAAAGATTGGCAATGGCCGCATGCCTGTTTCACAAGTGAAGACAGTGTTGGAAAGTCGTGACCGTAATCTTGCAGGACCAACAGCAGCAGGAAATGGGTTATATTTGAAGGAGATAAGATATGAGTGATGAATTGATTTTAGCGATTTCAGGGAATGATATTTTTAGTGGTGGCGGACTTCATGCAGATTTAGCGACATTTACCACAAATAAACAGCATGGATTTGTGGCTCTTACCTGTCTAACAGCTATGACTGAGAATGGTTTTGAGGTCATTCCGGTTGATACTAATGTTTTTAAACAACAACTTGACTCACTAAAAGATGTCCCCTTCTCAGCAATTAAAATTGGCTTGTTGCCTAACGTTGAGATCGCAGAATTAACGTTGGATTTTGTTAAAAATCATTCTGATATTCCAATTGTCTTGGATCCCGTTTTAGTATGTAAGGAGACTCATGACGTTGAAGTTTCTCAACTACGTGATGAATTGGTTAAATTTTTCCCTTATATCACGGTTATCACTCCGAACTTACCTGAAGTCGAACTGCTTATAGATAGAAAGGTCAAGACTCTTGATGATATGAAGCATGCGGCTAGCTATCTCAATGAATTAGGAGCTAAGACTATCGTTGTCAAAGGTGGAAACCGCTTGGATGGTAATAAAGCGATAGATGTCTTTTATGATGGAGCAGACTACAAATTGTTTGAAGAAGCTGTGTTGGATAAAAACAATACCGGTGCAGGATGTACATTTGCTTCAAGTATAGCTAGTGAATTAGTCAAAGGATGTTCAGAAATTGAAGCTGTAGCTAATGCTAAAGCCTTTGTTTTTGAATCAATTAAACAATCAAATGAATTTGGAGTAGTTCAATATGCAAAATAAGAAAACAAAAGAGCTAACATTATTAGCAATCTTAACAGCTTTATCAGTAACCTTTGGATTCGTAGCTAAAATTCCAACTCCGACAGGGCTCTTAACCTTGGTAGATGCGGGAATCTACTTCACAGCCTTCTATCTTGGGAAGAAAGAGGGGGCAATTGTGGGCGGATTGTCTGCTTTTCTGATAGATCTGCTATCATCTGCTCCGCAATGGATGTTTATCAGTTTGTTAATCCATGGTGCACAAGGTTATTTTGCTGGCTTAAAAGGGAACTATCGTATCCTAGGCCTTCTGATTGCAGCAGTTGTGATGGTGGGTGGCTATGCACTTGCTTCAGTATTTATGTATGGAACAGGAGCTTCAATCGCAGAAGTAATTCCTAATTTCTGCCAGAATGCCCTTGGCGTAGTTGTTGGATGGGTATTGTATCAAGGATTCAAAAAAGTTCAATCTAAAAAAGGTTAATAGATTTACTAAAACCCTATTGACAAGAACTAAATTGGGTGTTAGAATATAAAAGTTGTCTTAACAGACTTGCCACAAACTTGAAAAGGTTCCAAAACTTTAAAAAAGTTATTGACAAGATAAGTCAGAGATGATATTATAAATAAGCTGCTTCGGAAGGGGCGGCGAACACGAGAAGTAAAAAAACTTCGAAAAAAGTGTTGACAAGCTATTCTAGATTTGCTAGAATATAGGAGTTGTCTTAAGAGAGACAAAGACCTTTGAGAACTGAATAAGAAACCAAGTGCAGGGTTATGATAGAAGAAATTATAACCTGTC
>NZ_JAQFJM010000012.1:0-84759 GCF_030440125.1 Streptococcus sp. SS4
ACTACGAACCAAGCCAAATCTTTACCTTATACGGTATCGTGGCTTTAGCCTATTTCGTGGTCAACTTTGCCATCTCTAGCTACTCTCGCTACCTCTCTAAACAATGGGAGCAAGCTAGTGAATAAAAAAAAACTCACCTGAGGGTGGGTTTTTTTTTCTGGATACTAAAAACGACTCCAATCAGAGTCGTTCGTTGCTTTAATTCACCGTTACTTTTCCTGAATAATAATCTAGGGTAATCCCTTCTTGTACATTTGGAACAAAGACATTGAACTCAAGTGAGCCATCAGCTGACTTGGCTTCAAGATGTGATCCTGATGGAATGAGGTTATCCCCTTCATAAATAAGGGTAACGCGATAACGGACACGTTTGTTTTTATCCTGAGCTTTTCGTACCAGGCTTTCATAATAGTTTTGTCCCGTAGAACTTTCGCTATTAGCTTGGTTAGCCCAAGCAGTTTGAACGGCAATATTTTCTGGATTTGAAGTCGAGGCATCAAATCCTTTGAGACCACCTACAAGTGCATAGCCCAACAAATGACCTCTATCTACGGCATGGTTATACTCTCCTGAAAGATTGTGAACTTGATGCCATCCCGCAGGTGTCCAAGAGGTTGAGCCATTCCCTGTTTCTTGACGATTTTTGTACTGTCTGGTTGCTTTACTTAATAAGGCATTCGCAACTGTAGGAACCGTTTGTCCTTGAACCGTTTTGACTTGGTTATTGGCATAGGGTTGGCTAGAAACCTTAGCATTTAGATTAGTCTTATTACCATTAACAATATAAGCCCCTGCCCCATTCCATTCAATGGCGTTTCCTAGTTGACTCTTGACGGAGCTAGTCATCACCGTCTCAGCGAGCTGCTCTTGTGGTGTAGACTTCCCACTTGTTGAGCCGTTTGATTTGACGGAGTTATTGGATTTTCCCGAGACTAGACTGGCTACCTGCTTGATTGGATTATTAGGCGATAACTTATTGCTCGTCCCAATGTAACCTAAAACTGCAATCAAGACCGCTATTAGTAACGAGACTAGCTGACGTTTCTGTTTATTTGTTAAAGATGTCTTTCTTTTTGCCATTGTTCTCTTTCTTTTATATGAATGTCATGACTAAAGGAGCGGGATTACTTCCCACTCCCTTTTAATTTCCTGTAAATTTAGCAACAATTGCCTGCCAGGTTTCTGGTTTTAAGATGCTTATAGGATCCTTGCCCTCTCCTAAAACAGCATAGCCAATCATCAATCCGATTGCTAGAAAAGCAAGGCCAATCACACACACACTCAAAACAAGTAATAATTGACGAAAAACATAGCCTTTACCAGTTTCCATACTAAGCCTCACTTACACGTGAAATATTTGCTCCTAGTTTAGCTAGTTTCTCATGGAATTGATAGTAACCACGATCCAAGTGTGTCAACTTACCAACAGTAGTTGTTCCTTCAGCCACCATCCCTGTAAGAATTAGTGCTGCCGAAGCTCGAAGGTCAGTAGACATAACTTGAGCACCTTGAAGTGGCAAACCACCGTGAATCATAGCCGTATCACGAAGGATTTCTGAATGAAGTCCCATACGACGCATTTCTTCTAAGTGTTGGAAGCGATTCTCAAAGACTGTTTCAATCATGGTTGATTCCCCGTTTACCACTGCCATAAGTGCTGTAAATTGAGCTTGCATGTCAGTTGGGAAACCTGGGTGAGGTAGAGTTTTAACGGTTACTGGTTTCAATTGTGAAACATCAGATTTAACACGAATACCGCCGTCTTCTTCCTTAACATAGACACCCATTTCCAATAATTTTGAAATCAAAGGACGGTTATGTTCCCAAATAGCATCTTTGATAAGGACATCACCAGAAGTCATGGCTGCTGCTACCATAAAGGTACCTGCTTCAATACGGTCCTGAACAACTGCATGTTTAGTACCATGGAGAGCTTTAACACCTTTAATCACGAGTGATTCAGTTCCAGCACCTTTGACATCTGCTCCCATCTCGTTAAGAAGAAGGGCCAAGTCAACGATTTCTGGTTCACGCGCAGCATTTTCAATGGTTGTAACTCCATCAGCCAAAGTGGCTGCCATCATAAGGTTTTGAGTGGCACCGACAGATGGAAAGTCCATATAAATAGTTGCACCTTTTAGTTTTTCTGCTGTCGCAGTGATGTCACCACCAACTTGGGTAATTTTAGCACCCATTGCTTCTAAACCTTTGAGGTGGAGGTCAATCGGACGGCTACCAATCGTACAACCACCAGGCATTGAAACCTTCGCGTGGCCATTGCGGGCAAGAATTGGTCCAAGTACTACGATAGACGCACGCATCTTGCTCACATACTCATATGGCGCCTGATCGAGAATTTCTCCACTAGCATCAACGACAACGGTATTGTTTTCCTCGTCAAAGTCTACAGCAATATCTAAACCACGAACAACATTATTCATCGTGTAAACATCTGACAAGATTGGAACATTAGTTAAGGTTGTTTGACCTTCCGAGGCCAAGATAGTCGCTGCCAACAAGGGTAGGACAGCGTTTTTAGCACCTTCAATGACAACCTCACCACTTAATCGAGTGTTGCCACCCTGTACAATAATTTTATCCATAAGGATTCCTTTCAAGGGTCAATTTCATCTTTTTATATTATATCAAAAGTCTTTTAAATTCACTAATTTAAGATATTGAGCTTGCTAACGATTGACATAGCGTTAAAACATATATAAAGAATGAACTTACTAGAAAACCAATGGCAATACTAATAAAAAGCAAGAATAATCTCAATTTCCCAGTGTTAACAATAACATTCTTGGTTATTTTTTCCCAATCAAAAAGCGTATTCACCATCTGATAAGTTAAACCAATAAAAACCAAGTGGCTCGCTAGAGGAACCATATCATTTAAAATAGTCATCAAACTATTATATCATAGAAGACTTACATAAAACATAAGAAGAATCATTAAAAATACGACTTTTTACATTTGATTTCTTTATTAGTTTCCACCATTAAGAGCCATTGTTAACCAACTTAAGAACCTTTCAAAATGAGATTCCCCCGTGTTCATTCAAGATTGAAATTTAATTTATTTTCAATCATTAGTCATAAGAAAAAATCTTCCCTAATGCTACTGTTTCCAAATAACAGGTTTAGGGAAGATTTTGAGTCATTAGTTAACTATTACTTAGAAGAATTCCATGGCTACTAAAGTAATAATCGCAGAATCATAATAATTCTTAACAGGAAGATCCTGCATAAAGACAATCTTATTCTGCTGAACTAATTTCAAGTACTTTTGATCCTTCTCAGCCGCAAAAGCAATTGGTGCTTTAAAACTTGCAGCTTGGTGGTCGTCTAAAAACTTACCAGACAAATTGTAATTTGAAAAGACATTTTTCTGAGTCATAAAGAAATCCAACATCTTATTAAGGACTTTCTGACTCTTTTCATCGTTACTCTGAGTAAGATTGTATGGAAGACGACAAGCATTATAAGAATACGTTGAATCAAACTGATTTGAGATGGTGTAAGGCTTAACCACACGAGCCCCTGATTCATCCACCCAGATAAAGTCTGGAATTAATCCAGTCTTAGTTTTAGAACTAATCGTTTCAAGACTACTTAACATCTTGTTATTAATATCCAACCATTTTTTATCTTTTGTAACTTCATAAAAAGCTTGGAACTGCTTAGGTACAGTATCTGAAGTTCTCATAAGATTATAATATTTGGAATCTTTGTTCGCCCAGTTCCCAACAGTCAAAATTCCAATATTTTCATTATAGTTATACTTGAGAATATCCTGCAAGAGGGCCTTGGCCTGTGTTTGATACTCATCTTTATGGCTTGGCCATTGTTTTGAGGCTTCAATCAAGGCATAGGCAATATAAAGGTCCCCGTCAGTTGCATTGTGATCATCAACATTTTTAGCACTTTTTTGAACAATTTGTTCCCAAGACATCAATTGATTGCCTTCAATACGATGTGACAAATAATACTTGTAGAGTCTTTCAAAATCTTTTTGATTAGCTAAACCTTTCTTAGCTGCTCGCACGGTGATTAGCATTCCGTAACTTTGTGACTCGGAAAGAACAACATCTTTGTCTTTGTCATTAGTAGTTTTGACATATGCTTCGTTGCCTTTTTTGACTACGAAGTGTTTTTCCCATTTTTGATAAATTCTATCTTGAATATCAGTTTTCGTTTTCATTCTTATGGTAAACATTGAAAAAACAAATAAGCCAAGGATAACTACAAACCATAAATATTTAAAATATTTTGTTTTCATACATACTCCTATTCTGCAAAACGCTTAGTTTTAACCCATGTTGTTCCTTCACGATGAAGAATTTTATCCATGATAATAGACCACAACGAATCTAAAGAAACAATAATGAATAACTGTGCGTAACTAAAATAAGAGAGAATCGCTAACCAAATTTGTTTGCTGGTTGCTTGTCCAAATTGTGAAGCTAGGGCAACATTGATTTGCAATAAATATAATCCAATCATCAAGAGCCAGTTAAACAACATTAATTGAGCAATGTAAATATTACTTGCATCAAAGGCAAACGGAATCTGCACGGTTGGGAAAAAGATATGTAAAACAATGGCTAAGACATTAGCAAAGAAGATTAAATCAGATAAGACAATTGCACCATTAAACCAGAAGAAAATACAAGAGTAATTCGCTACTTCTAGTTTTACACGCCAATTTCCTTTACCGAACAAATGTTTAAAATTCGAGATAACAACTTCGTAATTACCTTTTGCCCAACGCTTACGTTGCATATAATAACTTTTAAGCGTTTCAGGTTCTTGTTGGAAGGCTTCAGAATTATATGCCAGGGCAATTAATTTACCACTTTGCATAATCTTGAAGGAAATATCGGTATCTTCGGTCAAGGCACCATTTCGCCAACCACCAATACTTTTAACGAATTCAGTTTGAATAATGAAGTTCGTTCCTGGAATACGACCAATTTTAAATAAATGCCACATTCCAACGTGGTGAACACGTTGCGTGACAACAATCTCTTGATTGATACAACGTGTTAAGAAATTTTGTTTTGCATTTCTTGTTTTATTACGGCCAAAGGACGCCACTCTTCGTTCTGGATCCTTCATCACTTCTTTAACTAAGAAGTAAAGTGCATTAGTTTCAGGCATGGCATCCGCATCATAAATACAGATATATTCTCCATCAGCCATTTTAAGGGCATCGTTCAGAACACCTGCTTTACCACCAGTACCTTTACGATTAATAATGGTAATATTACGTCCAGCATACTCTGGCAAGGCTTGAACAGCTAAACACTCTTGGTAAGTATTATCTGAACAGTTATCCGCAAACAAAAGTAGCTCTACCTTGTCATGAGGATAATTCATATTCAAGATAGCTTTAGCCGTTTGAGAGATAACAACATCTTCATTATGGGCTGGAACTACAATCGTAACCTTAGGATAATAAGGAAGTTCCTCCTTATCAACCTTAAAATCACTATGTTTCAACCAAAAATGAACAGCTGATACCAGAATAACAACACCCCAAATTAAGGAAATCCAGATGGATATTAGGGTGAAAATCATTAAAAACTGACTAACCATGTTTCACCGCCTTGAAATTATGAGAAACACGTTCATATATTACTGTATAAACAGTAAACAAAACAATGAAAGCAATCGCAAAAATAAGGCTAATACATAAAGCAAATACAAAAAACAAGTTTGTGATAGTCATAACTTCCCCCTAATACTCAACAATAATATCCGTTTCTAACTGACGGTTTAAATTACTCATTAATTCACTATAGTTATCAAATTTTTTGGAATTCTTTTTATCAATGACAAGAAAACCTGATTGAAATTGAATACCTTGATAACTACTTCCCCTAGTGAATGTCATTTCTTTTAGATGTTCTTCAAGACTAGTTTTATAAATCTTTTCTAAGTTTCTAGATTCATTTTTTGAGAGGATTAAGTAGCTCCCCTCAGAAACATAAAAGACTTGCTCAAAGCGATCCAGCTTATCTGAAATCTGATGATAGATACTAGTAAGCAAATGGTTATATTCACGAGGACTCAATTCAAAGAATTGTTCTTCATGAGACCAATGTATCAAAAGTGCTTGAACAGGTTTTTTATCCTCTAATAAATCACGATAAGCGTTACTAGCCTTGACTTCTTCAATCTGAACAGATGAAATAAATTTATAGAAGTAATACTTAATCTTTGAAAGTATCCCCATTAACAAAGGAAAACTGAATATAAGAACTAATGTATCATTCAGTGGAAGATAGACAACACCACTAACCAATACAAAGATACTTAAAGCAAAACTTAAAATGATTAGCCAAGTAATCAGAATCTCTGTTAAGAAACATACTGCAGCAATACCTAAAATCAGAAAGAAAACTTCAAACATGAATAAATTAGGATTGACTTGATTACAGTAGAGAAATAGTAATGCTTCAAAGAAAATCAAACATAAAATCCAATACCAGATTTTTTTATCTCTTTTCACACTCAATTTCCTCCTTCGTGAAACTCTGATACAGAATCTTCCAAATTAAAGTACACTTTAATCGCTTGAACAATTCTCTCAGATGCTTTACCATCACCATAAGGATTAGGAGCTTCAGACATTTCTTTATAAAGAGCTTCTTCAGTTAAAAGTGAAGTCATTGCTTCTTTCACCTTGTCTGGATCAGTTCCGACAAGTTTCAATGTTCCTGCTTTAACACCTTCTGGACGCTCTGTTGTATCTCGTAATACTAAAACAGGTTTTCCAAGTGATGGAGCTTCTTCTTGAACACCACCAGAATCCGACATAATAAAGTAACTTCTAGAAGCTAAATTATGAAAATCAAAGACATCTAAAGGTGCGATAAGATGAATTCTATCATGATCACCTAAAATTTCTTTTGCTACAGCTTGTACAGAAGGGCTCAAATGAACAGGGTAAACCACTTCAATTTCAGAATGCTCATCTACCATATGACGAAGAGTTTTAAATACTCGACGCATTGGCTCACCTTGATTCTCTCTTCGGTGCATTGTTACTAAGATAATTTTTTTATTCTCATCGATTTTATCGAGAACTTCATGATAATAATTATCTTTAACTGTAAGTTTTAAGGCATCAATCGCTGTGTTACCAGTGACATAAATTGCCTCTTTTTTATGATTTTCCGACAATAAGTTTGCTTTACTTTCTTGAGTAGGTGCAAAATACAAATCAGAAAGGCTGTCAGTCATCTGACGATTCATTTCCTCTGGATATGGTGAATATTTATCATAAGTTCTAAGCCCAGCTTCAACGTGACCGATACTTACTTTATTGTAAAATGCAACCAAGCCAGCAGCAAATGTTGTTGTTGTATCACCATGAACCAAAACCAAATCAGGTTGTTCCTTCTTAACAACTGGATCAAAATTAGCCAAAATTTTAGAAGTAATTTCCTGAAGTGATTGGTTTTTTCCCATGATATCCAAATCATAATCAGGAACTATCTCAAAAGTCTCCAAAACTTGGTCAAGCATTTGACGGTGTTGAGCTGTGACTACTGTAATAGTATTAATGGTTTCTTGATGTTTTTTCAACTCAAGAATTAATGGCGCCATCTTAATTGCCTCTGGTCTTGTCCCAAAGACAACCATAATATTTAATTTTCCCATAAGATCCCCCCTATGACCTATACGAAATCAATATAATATTGACAAATAACACTCTACATTATCACTTTATTATCCCCAATAATAAGGAAGATGAGATACTCTTCCTCCAAAAGCATTAAAGGGAATGCCCTGGCTTATTGGTCATATTTCGAAATGATGTAAAGTAGATAAAGAAAAAGGTCTCAATAAAAAGACTATCATTACGTATAAAATTCAAGAAGTTAAGACAAAAGTCAACTCATATCACCCAAGGATATCAATGGTTTTGAGCTATTTAGTCTTCTCCCTCGAATTTAAAAATACACTATTTAATAAATAAAAAAAAAAACTGCAGGAGAAAAAACGCTTTGCTAATAAAAGTGTTTTTGAATCCAGCAGTATTGCTAATTTACATATATTTCATAAAAACTTCTCCCCATTTTAAAGAGCGTCCCCTTTACTTACGCTCTATCCCTATCTTACAAATCAAAACATCGGTATGATAAAGCTATCCCAATACCATATCACATAGCACCAAGTACCAAGTACCAACAAGCAATCATTCAACTCTCCCCAAAAGAGTTAAAATGTTACAAACAGGTTGGCTTCGAGTTACTACTACCCATGTTCCCTATTCATATAGACACTATAATTATAGCATGTTATTTTTATTTTACAACCTTTTTTCAATTTTTTATTATTTTAATGTATGTGACAACCATTATAATGAAGTCGTTTGAATTAAACGTTCCTACTTAACAAATACTAATCAAATGATATTTATCTATATTTTAATAAATAATAATTAAACAGGCTTTTGTATTTAAATGGCTTTGCACATAAAAAAATCAGAATTCCTATTAAAATTCTGATTTTTTATTTCTAATTCTATTTCTTAATGATTGACGGCTTCTTTCAACGCTTCAACCTTATCCAATTTTTCCCATGGAAGATCGATGTCAGTACGTCCCATGTGACCATAGGCCGCTGTTTGACGGTAAATAGGACGTTTAAGATCAAGCATTTGAATGATACCTGCAGGACGCAAGTCAAAGAGATCACGGACAGCAGCTTCAAGTTTGCTTTCAGCAACTTTAGCAGTTCCGAAGGTATCAACACGGACTGACACAGGGTTAGCAACACCGATAGCATAAGCCAATTGTACTTCTGCTTTCTTAGCAAGACCAGCAGCTACGATGTTTTTAGCAATGTAACGAGCCGCATATGAAGCTGAACGGTCAACCTTAGTGGCATCCTTACCTGAGAAGGCCCCACCACCGTGTCGTGAGTAGCCACCATAAGTATCAACAATGATCTTACGACCAGTCAAACCAGAGTCCCCTTGAGGTCCTCCAATAACAAAACGACCTGTTGGGTTGATAAAGAATTTTGTCTCGTCATCCAAGTATTCGGCTGGAATAACTGCTTTAATGACTTTTTCAATGACGTCTTGACGAATTTGATCGTTAGTTGCTTCAGGATCGTGTTGCGTTGAGATAACGACTGTATCAACACGTACTGGTTGGTCATTCTCATCATACTCAACAGTAACCTGAGATTTAGCATCCGGACGAAGGTATGAAATCTCACCAGATTTACGCAAATCTGCCAATTTTTTAACCAATTTATGTGAAAGGCTAACTGGAAGTGGCATAAACTCTGGAGTTTCATCAATAGCAAAACCAAACATCAAACCTTGGTCACCAGCTCCGATAAGATCAAGTGGGTCTTGGTCACCAGTTCCACGAACTTCAAGTGATTCATTGACTCCTTGAGCAATATCTGGAGATTGTTCGATCAATGATGGGTGAACCCCAACAGATTCTGCTGCAAAGCCATATTCTGCATTGTTATAACCAATTTCAGCGATAGTATCACGAACCACACGGTTAATGTCCACATAAGCTGTTGTAGAAACTTCACCGAAAACGTGGACAGAACCAGTGTAGACAGCTGTTTCTGCTGCAACGTGTGCATCTGGATCTTCTGCTAAAATCGCATCAAGAATGGCATCTGAAATTTGGTCTGCAATTTTATCTGGATGCCCCTCAGATACAGATTCAGACGTGAAAAGTTTACGTTCTGACATATAAAATGTCCCCCTTTTAATATGAAAAATAATATTAGATAGAACAGATTTGACCGTCTCCTAATAGGTAAAACGCTATACTCCTAATAGAGCTAGACGCCGTTAAAAAGTTACAAAGAACCAACAGCCAACCCTAGGATGACTGTTGCCTTATCGGGACTTAATAACTACCGTCCATTATATCATGTTTTTTCAGTCTAGTCATATAGTTATTTATTATCAAGCCTTATCAATAATTTATAGTGAGCATTTTACCATCTTTTGTATTATACTTAGGATATGAAAACTTATGAACACGTTTATGACATCTTATCGAAGAGTCCTGACTTTGTGACGGGAGAGAGTTTGGCTAAAAGCCTTGGAGTCTCACGGACAGCCATTTGGAAGGCAATCCAAACACTACAAGAACAAGGAATTGACATTACAAGTGTACGGAAGAAAGGCTACTATTTAGAAAAGGGAGATATTCTTCTTCCTCAAGACATTTCTAAACAACTCAACATTCCAGTCTACTTTAATCCAGATTCTAACTCTACCCAACTTGATGCTAAACATGGCATGGAAAAGAATAATCCGACGCCCGCACTTTATCTGTCACCAAGTCAAAAAGCGGCCAAAGGACGATTTGATCGTCACTTCTTTGCCAGTTCACAAGGTGGTATCTACATGAGTATCCACTTAAAGCCAAACTGTTATTTTGCCGACTTACCACCTTATACCATGATGGCAGCAGCAGCTATTGTCAAAGCTATCCAGCGTCTAACTGGTATCAATACAGAAATCAAATGGGTTAATGACATTTATCTCAACAACAAAAAAATGGCTGGTATCCTTACCGAAGCCATTAGTTCTATCGAATCTGGTCGCATCACAGATGTCATTATCGGGGTTGGGCTTAACTTCTCAATCAGTGATTTTCCTAAAGAGTTAGACAATAAAGCTACTAGCCTTTTTACTTCTGAAAAACCAAGCATCACTCGAAACCAGCTTATTTCAGAAATTTGGAAGCTCTTTTTAACCATTCCAACTAGTGATTTAGTTAAAGTCTATAAAGAAAAGTCTCTCGTTTTAGACAAACAAGTGACCTTTGAACAAGCTGGAAAGAATTATACTGGTGTTGCTAAAGAAATTGGCGACAAGGGCCAACTTCTCGTTCTTACTGATGATGGTCAGGAAAAATGGCTGACCGCTGGCGAAGTGAGCCTTACTTCTTGGTAGACTTGTCGGCTGCACGCGCAATGCGTGAAACAACATAGGTTGTCCAAAGACGACGAAACAATAAATAACCAAAAAAGGCTGTAAAAAAGTAATAGCCGTGCTGTAAACTGTAATTAAAACAAACCGTTTCAAAAATAGTTTCAAGCGTAATAAACAAAATTTGTTGAATCATAAGATTATTATATCAATAGATAGAGCCTAGGACAAGCAGTCTAGGCTCTTTTCATTTTTACAAGGATAAACCTTCATCAGATTCAGAAATCTATCAAATTACACTGAATCTCCTCGCTTCTCTATTTCTAGGCTCGGACCTAAAAAGGTCCACTGGAACTTCCTCGCTTTTTCATTTCTGGGCTCGGACCTAAAAAGGTCCACCGGAACTTCCTCGCTTTTCTATTTCTAGGCTCGGACCTAAAAAGGTCCACTGGACCTTCCTCGCTTTTCTATTTCTAGGCTCGGACCTAAAAAGGTCCACTGGACCTTTTTAGTCCTCTATTTCTACAACATCAGAGAGAAATTCGAGTTCTTGAGGGATATATTCTTCACGATCTTCTTTATCTAATTCTTCCTTGGATTTGAGGCTTCGTGCAAATTCTGTACGGAGTTTTTCAAATTCTGCTTTAGGAACAGCCATAATATTAGGTGAGAAACCGGCAGCTGAACTCATGATATTTCCGAACATATCATTAAGATCACTACGTTTCATGACCTGTTCAGCATTAAAGGCAGCATTAAATGCCAGGATAGCATTTTCCTGATTGGCTAATACAGGCTCGGAGCCATTCAAAAGTGCCCTATTTTGTGGACTAATAGAATCCAAGATTTCAGACCAAGTTGCCTTTAGAGCATCTAGACACTGGCGTGATTTCTGCGGATTTTCCATGGTTTCACGCATAATAGTGAGAATCTTTTCACGATCCACCTTGTACTGATAAGCAGGTTTGGCTTTTCGAGTTGGTACTCCTTCTCCTTGGATTTTGCCCTCTTTAAGAGCTTTACGAAGACCTTCAACCTCGCGACGAAGACTATCTAACTCTTCTTGTAAATTTCCTGGAATTTCTTGTGACATCTGACTATGGGTTTCTGACAATTTTATAGTCAGCATCTCCGCATAGATTTTAGGATGTGTTCCAGTTTTAATTTCTGGCAAGGCACTTGTAACCAAGTCAATCAATTGGAAAAGTCGGTCTTGCTCTAGAGAAAGATTTTCTTCAAAAAGGGGACTATGGTGACTGTTCTCTCCACCCGCTTTGACAATCAAAAGATCACGGAAATACTCCAAGAGATCAGTCGCAAAACGACTCATAGACTTACCATTATCAAAGAGGGTTTCGAGATTTGATAAAGCTTGCGTAGTATCTTGATTGCGAACGTTAGCGACGAAACTATCCAAGGCTGTCAAACCAATAGAACCAGTGATTTCTTCAGCTACGGCTTGGCTGACATGATTATCAGGAGACAGACTCAGTGCTTGGTCTAAGATTGACAACGCATCACGCATACCACCTTCCGCACGACGAGCAATAATGGTCAAAGCCTCATCATCAAAGGTTAATCCTTCTTTTTCCAGAATTGAAGCCAAGTGCTCTTTAATAGCTCCCTGTTTGATCGATTTAAACTCAAAGCGTTGGACACGAGAAAGGATAGTTGCTGGAATCTTATGTAATTCAGTGGTCGCTAGGATAAAGACCACATTTTCAGTTGGTTCTTCCAAAGTTTTCAAAAGAGCATTGAAAGCACCTGTCGAAAGCATGTGAACTTCGTCAATAATATAGACCTTGTAAGTAGCACGACTTGGGGCATAGGTCGATTTGTCACGAATTTCACGAATCTCATCAACACCATTATTGGATGCCGCATCAATCTCTATAACATCTTCGAGACTACCGTTTGTAATATCGCGACAAATATCACAGTGATTACATGGCTCCCCATCAACTTGATTAGGACAGTTCATAGCCTTGGCAAAGATTTTCGCCGCACTAGTTTTACCGGTACCACGCGGCCCAGAAAAGAGATAAGCATGGCTGATTTTCCCTGACTCTACCGCCTGTCTTAGCGTGGTTGAAATCACTTTTTGACCAACCATTTCGCCAAATGTCTGACTACGGTATTTACGATATAAGGCTTGATACATTAGTTTACCTCAAACATTCCAAATGTAAGCTCGGTTTTCTCGAGTAGAATTTTGACAAATGCTTCAAGATAATCTTGGTCTACGTCGTTATAGTCTCCTACTTGGTGAGAATCCAAATCGAGAACACCAACTAATTTGCCATCTTTAACCATTGGTACAACAATTTCACTTCGAGCAGCGGAATCACAAGCGATGTAATTAGCGTGTTTGGTAACATCTTCGACAATTAAGGTTCTATTTTCTGCTGCAGACTGGCCACAAACACCCTTACCTAGGGCAATTCGAACACAAGAAACATTGCCTTGAAAAGGGCCAAGGATTAACTCATTATTTACATTATCCATCAGGTAGAAGCCTGTGAACACAGAATTTGGTAGAGTTGTATTCAAGAGTGCCGAGGCATTAGAAAAGTTGGCCAGAGCATTGTCTTCATTGGCAAAAAGTGCCTTAGCCTGAGCTAGCATTATTTCATAGGCTAATTTTTTTTCTTCGTTAGTCATAACTACCATTATATCAAAGATAGGTCCTTAAAACTAAGATTGACCTACCTTTTCTCCTTCCCTTTCATTTAAAAATAATTCAAGATCATGAATAACATTTTCAGGATATTCTGGACTAGAAATCTGATAAAACTTAACAGTCATCCGATTTCTGAACCAGGTTAATTGACGTTTAGCAAAACGACGCGTATTTTGCTTAAGTTTTTCCAAGGCTTCGTCCAAGGTCTGATTCCCAGCAAAATAAGGAAACAACTCCTTGTAGCCTATACCACGAGCTGACTGGGCGTCAGGATAATTATCATAAAGCCACTTAGCCTCGTCCAAGAGTCCAAGTTCAACCATCTTGTCCACTCGTGTATTGATACGGTCATAAATCAAGGAGCGTTCATCATCTAATCCGATAAGAAAGGGCTCATAAGTCGTCTCAGTATTTTCAAGATTCTCCGAAAAACGATGAAGTTCAAGTGCTCTAGTGGCACGACGTCGGTTAATCTCCTTAATCTCAATACCCAGGTCATCGATTTTGTCAAAAAGTTCCTGATCAGATAATTGCTCTAATTCTGAGCGATAGGATAAAACCTGTTTCTGGTCTACCTGTCCCCCTAGATGATACCCTTCTATAAGGCTTTGTAAATAGAGACCTGTTCCTCCTACTATAATAGGCAACTTGCCACGACTAACAATATCAGTAATGGTAGCCTCAGCCTCTGTTACAAAATCATAGGCTGAATAAGACTCATCAACATCGCGAACATCAATCAGATGATGCACTGCTGCAGCCTGCTCTTCAGGAGTGGCCTTTGCGGTTCCTATATTCAATTGTCGGTAAACCTGCTGGCTATCTCCTGAAATAATTTCTCCATTAAAGCGCTGGGCCAATTTAATCCCAAGCGCCGTTTTTCCCACAGCAGTAGGTCCAGCCACTACAATAAGTTTGGTTTTCATAATGTTTTCACTTGCTATTCTAGATATTTTTTTAGATAATATAAGCATATTATAACATATACGGAGGATAGTCTCATGGCTAAAAAACATTCATTCGCTAAAGGTGTCGCTACTGGCGTTATCGGAACTGCTGCTACTGTAGCAGGTGCTGTCTTCGCAGTTAAGAAAACCATTATCGAACCAGAAGAAAAGAAATTGGCTTTCATCGAAGAAAACCGTAAAAAAGCAGCTCGCCGTCGTGTAAGCCGCTAAAACTAATGACCAGGGAAACCTGGTTTTTTACTGTATTTTTACTCTTCATCTATGACTAAGAACGGAGCCAATTTGAAAAGAAAAAAATATAATATCATTACCTTCTCTTTGCTAGCTTTCTTCTTTCTCTTTGGTTTTTTATCAAAACATTTAAAAGAACCTGTAAAGCCCGTAGCAAAAACGCATCACATCTCTCACACCCTTTCATCAAAAAGTAGTTCATCTCATAAAAAAGAGAAGACCAAATCTTCAACTACTACTTCAAAAGAAGATAAAAAAAAAGATCAAGCATCCCCTTCTGTTCAAGCACCAAATCAAAAACAAAACAACCAAACATCCCACCAAGATGGAAATCAAGAAAAGTCCAAGCCTGCTGAAGGTGGACGAGGTTGGGGCGGACCAGAAGATGGCTCCTATGCCACAAACGGAGGAGGCGGTGGTGGTCACGATGCAGCCTTCGTCGCAGGTGCTGGTGGAGGAAGCAATCGTGCAAGCTCAACTGATCAGAGCAATGAGTGGGTTGACGACGTTGATAACAATCCTTACGAGTACCCACAAGCTTCATCAAGTACAGATACAACTGCCAATTCCAATTAATGAGATAACAAAATACTAATCATCACCAGTATTCTATTTTAAACCCTAGTTAGGACTAATCCTGACTAGGGTTTTTCTTATAAAAAAACACCTATAGTTCAATAGGCGTCAAATAGATTTAGCTTAAATTTGGGGCAGAATAGCTTAAAACCGCTTGGTTAAAGGCTTAAAAATGTCCCCTGCCGGAATCGAACCAGCAACGACTCCTTAGGAGGGAGTTGTTATATCCATTTAACTAAGAGGACTTATGAAAAAATCTGCCACGAGGACAGATTTTTTATGTGAAATCTGTAAATTATTTACGGATTTCTTTGATACGTGCAGCTTTACCTTGCAAAGCACGCAAGTAGTAAAGTTTAGCACGGCGGACTTTACCGTAGCGTACAACTTCAATCTTTTCAACACGTGGAGTGTGGATTGGGAAAGTACGTTCTACACCGATACCGCTTGAAATTTTACGAACTGTGTACATTTCTGAGATCCCTTGACCTTTGCGTGAAATAACTACACCTTCAAAGATCTGGATACGTTCGCGAGTTCCTTCGACAACTTTCGCGTGAACGCGAACAGTGTCACCAGGACGGAATGATGGGATGTCAGTACGAAGTTGACCTTCTGTCAAACTTTGGATCAATGGATTCATTTTTATATACTCCTATCTTACTAATCTTAAGAGCAACCTCTGTGTCTCAGCGGATTAGCCGTTATTTTTGTGTGTCCATTACACACTCTTAGTATCTTATCAAAAAATTATCAGGATGTCTAGTATATTATTGCATTTCTAGCATTTTTTGTTGCCCATAAATGCTCGTCTTATGATTGATGAGATAAGCAAAAGCCATGACAATCGCATAAGGGAGTGCATTAGCGGGACCAAAGACTTCAACGCCAATGAAAATAGGCGCTAAAAGGGTATTGGTACTGCTACCAAAGACAGACAGATAGCCTAGACCTGCTACAAGTGGAATTGGAAGGCCTAGAACTGGTGCTAAAACAGCACCAAGACTTGCTCCGATGGCAAACAAAGGAGTTACTTCCCCTCCTTGGAAACCAAGAGATAAGGTAAAGACGGTAAGGAGCAATTTCAAGAGCCAATCCAATGGATAAATGGTACCACCACCAACACTTAAAGCAATCAAATTCGTTCCAAGACCTGTATAGCGTCCCTTCCACAAAATCAAAAGAAGACAGGTTAAGACGACACTTCCTAATAGAACACGATAATAAGGATTTGGGAGCAGACTTGCTACTTTCTTTTTAGCTAGTGACAAGAGATAAGCAAAGAGATTTCCTACTAGACCAAAGGCCAGACCTAAAAGAGCTAATTTCATAAACGTCTCAAGGTCAATAGTCAAACTTTCGGATACAAAGTGGCTAAATTTTTCAAGACCTAAGAGATGGCTTGTTGTACTAGCCACAAAAGATGCAATAAGAGTCGGTACTAAGATTGGCAGGCTTAACTGTCCTAAGGTCAAGACTTCAAGAGCAAAGAAGGTCGCGGCGATTGGTGTTTGGAAGAGCCCTCCAAACCCAGCTGCCATCCCCATGGTTAAGAAAATGCGTGAAGCATTAGGGAGCTTAAAGTAGCGACTAAAAGCATGGGAAACTGTGGCTCCGAGCTGAACAGCCACTCCCTCACGACCTGCAGATCCCCCGAATAGGTGGGTCAGCCATGTGGTCACAGTCACAAGTGGAATTAACCTTAGGGGGACTTGATCCTCCTCATTATGTCCTACCTTGAAAATCAATCCCATTCCCTGTGCTGCCTTGCCAGCAAGCTTTTGGTAAAGGTAAACTATCAAAAGGCCTGCTAAAGGAAGTGCTGGGACCAGATAAAAGATATGCTGGTCACGGTATTCCGAGAGTCCTATAAGCACGCGCCCAAAAATAGCATCAATCAGCCCAACTATCACTCCTAGAAAGACAGCATAGAGACTTAAAATCACTAAATTGGAGTATGAGAGACCTTGACTCTCACTTAATTGTCTAACTTTCATCTTAATAACCTACTTTCCTTCAATCTTGCCTGCTTGATAAGTGCGTGAATGTTTCATAATATCTGCAAAGCTAGCTACGATAGGCTCTTGGTACTCTGGATTTGCGACACTCGCTGCTACTTTATCTAGCAAGGCTTGCTCACGCTCAGGATCATAGATCGCCTTTCCAGTGCGCTGTTTAAAAGCACTAACTCGAGTTACTAATTTCATACGTTCTTCCAACAAGGCCACAATCTCATTATCAACTGTGTCAATCTGTTGGCGAATCTCATTTAAGTCCATACTGACCTCCTTTTTTCTCTTCATTATAACAAAAATGACCTGAGGACAAAAGAGCCTCAAGCCATTGAATTGCTTATAAAAAGAGTTTTCTTACCTGACTGATATTACTTTCATTAACAACCAAATATAAGGTTGCTCCTGCTTTTAGACGTGTGTCTCCACGAACAACCTCAGACTGGTCTTGAAAAATCTGAGTGGAAATCAAAACCCCGTCAGGTAAGGTTAAATCCTTAACCAAGCGACCAGCTAAACTCTCTGTAACTGGTAAATCAATCATCGTCGGTATATTATCAACTTGTTTTGGTTCGTGGGCAATCAGATTGTGAAGCATGGCTTCATAGACGGGTTCTCCTCCCATGAAATCCATGACAAGATAGGCAATCAGGGTCACAACTCCAATTGTCATCAATTGGTGAAGGTCACCCACCATCTCAGTCACTAAAATCATAGCAGTGAGCGGTGCCTTAGATACCGCACCGAAATAACCAGCCATACCAAGAATGATAAAAATAGGGAACTGACTGACTTGTAAGAATCCTAGATTTTCAAAAGCTGCCGCAAATACGCTACCAGAAAGAGCACCTAGAGTCAAAATCGGCAAGAAAATCCCACCAGGAAAACCTGAACCAAAGGACAACATACTCCAAATAAAGCGAATAGCCAAATAGAGGATAGCCACAGTTAGAGCAGGATGTAAACCATTTAAAGCAAGAATCAATTCATTCCCACCACCTAAAAGATGTGGGAAATAAAGACCAATAGGAATGATAAACAGAACTGCCAAAAGGCCATGAAAATGAGATGGCAAGTGAAAGATTTTCCCTAACCCTTGGTAGACCTTACCAATACGTAAGACAACCCACTCATAACCGTATCCAAGAACACCTAGAAAAATCCCCAAAACAATAAGAATCCAATAATCTTTCAAAGGAAATACGGGTAATTTTTCTGTCATAGCAAGGACCGGTACCTGACCAAAGATGCGTAGGGAAACAGCATTGGCTACTAAGGATGCCGTTAAAGCTGTCACCCAAACATGACGAGAGAAATGATGATAGACTTCTTCGACGACAAACAAAAGACCAGCAATCGGGGCATTAAAGGCAGCCGATAACCCTGCTGCTGCTCCAGCAGCAATCAAGACACGCTTCTCACGTGCAGAGAGCTTAAGTCCCTTGGCTAATCCCTTAGCAGTCATGGCACCTAGTTGAATACTAGGTCCCTCACGTCCTAACATCAGTCCCATTGAAATCCCAAGGACTCCACCTAGGAATTTACGCCATAATACTGACCACCAGGACGGATGTAGGAGCCCCATCAGTTCCCCTTCAACATGGGGAATCCCTGAGCCCTTGATGTCTTTTTCCTGCTTAATAAGGTAACCAATAAAAAGGGCAATCAAGAGATTAACAAGTACAATTCCCAGAATCAGAAGTGGATTATGAAGGGCGTCTTCGTAAATAGCTACAGAAAATGCGGCCCCTTTGGCAATTAACCAACGAAAAAGACTGACCACTGCTCCTGCTGTCACCCCCACTAAGAGCCCTCGCCAAACGGACCAAAGGAGATGTTGAGATTGCGTCCTAAAATCTCTTTCTATTTCATTCATAAAAAACTCCATTTTTGACTACAATAAAAGCAGACTTTACTCTGCTTTTTTCTTATGCTAATGCTTCTGAAACTTTTTCAGCGAAAGCTTCAAGGTTTTCGATATCTTCATCTTCAGCAGAAAGGTCAACCTTGACGCTATCAGCACCCTTAGTCGCCCCTGTGAATGTGAATTGATTTTCAAACTCATCCACTGAATGACAGAAATAATCGTAGAAGGTATCTCCTGAACCTACAACACCAAAGATTTTACCTGACAAGTCGAGGTCAGCCAAATCTTCGTAAAAGTCAACGATTTCATCTGGCAACTCACCATCACCATAAGTGTAAGTCGCTACGATACAGATGTCCGCATCTTCAAAATCAGCGGCATCAACCGTTGTACACTCGTCTACATCTACAGTGTGACCCAATTCTTCCAATTTTTTGGCAACGATATCTGCGATTTCTTCCGTGTTACCGGTCATACTGGCATAAACGATTTTTGCTAAAGCCATAATGTCCTCCAAAATAATAAATTAGCTATATTATATCATATTTCTTCAGAAAATAAATGACCTAACAACTCAAAAAAACTGCCCATCAGGACAGTTTTAGATTTTGTAAGAGTTCAAAGTGTCGATAAACTAGCCATAAGCCAAGACCAACTATCAGAATGAGAATCACTGCTCTCATGAGACCTCTCAGAAAAGTCAAGAGCCAAGTAAGAAGCATAGAGGTGATTAGCCAACTCCAACCAGAGGCCCCGTATAGGGTTTGAATACTCTCAATAGAATGGCTGGTCAGCATTTTTACCCAATTGGGAATATAAATCCAAATACCTTCACCTGATAGGCCCAAACGATTGGCAATCATGGTTCCTGTTGTTTGCAACCAAGTAAAGACCCCAGCATTGAAAAGAAAAAGGAAGGTTTGCATGGGGTAACGTCTAGCAAGGCGTTTCAAATAGCGCATGACAGCCCCTCCTTAATTAGCATAAAGAGCATGGACCGTATCAATATCCACCTGTTGAATCCCGTAATAAGATCCTGCTGATTGCATAACGGATGTCTTAGAGTCATCATGGTCTAAGCCAATGGCATGTCCCAATTCGTGTTCAGCCGTATTCACAATACGCTTGTGAGTATAACCAAAATCACTATTCAAGAGGAAATAACGGTTCAACTTCACATCTACATGAGTGATGCGATTGGTCAAAACATTGGTTTGAGTGTCTGCTAAACCTGCTGCCTGTGAATTCACATCGGAATAGTCAGTCGCAACAATGTCAGCTGTTGAGGCATCATCAGTTAAAGTAAAGATGAAAGCACCCGTGTTATTCCAGTTGGTGATAGCCTCCTTATAAGCAGCTACCAAGGTTTCATCGGTAGACTGAATATAGATGCTAGCTGTATTTTGTGCCCATCTAGCTCCATTAGACTCTGGAATGGTATCTGTCGTTGATAGGTTAGAGACAACTTTCTCAACGTCACTAGTACTGGTTCCACTAAAACCTAGCTCTACTTGATGAAAGGCTTGGTTAATGTTTGTGGCTAAGGTACTTGAAGAATTATTGGCATAGTAGACGAGTCCATAACCAATAAGGGCTAGGACTAGGGCAAGTTTAAATATAGCCCAAATAAGATTCCAAATAAATTGTAAAAGAAGTTTGGGAATATAGAAGATTACTCTGAATAATTTTTTCATTATTGAGCCTCCTTTTCGAAACTTCCCCTAGTATATCAAGCTCTAATAGTTCTGACAAGCAAAAAATATCACTTTAAGCTTTTATCATCTCTTTGATAAGATGTTACAAACTTGACCTATTAAGACAAGCGTTCTTCTTTAACGTAATCAATAGGTAACCATTCTAAGTAGGCTTCTAGTTGTTTTTCCCAGTAATACCACTCATGTCTTCCATGGTCTGTGCTGTAGTCAATGTCTAAACCAAGGGCCTTCAAATCAGCAACTGCCTTATCTTGAGAATCAAAAAGGAAATCCTCGAGGCCACACCAGGCAAAGAATTTGGTTTTCTTATCATGTTGTTTGGCTAGGTTAACCAGTTTATGCTGCTTAATGTCTTTTCCTTCCAAATCGCCAAAGACTCCTTGCCAGTATTCCTTAGACTCACTCGTTTCATCTGTAATCATCTCTACTGATAATCCAAGGGCACCAGAGAAGGAACCCGCACAAGCAAAGTTATTTGTCGTTAAGGCTAGTTTGAAAGAACCATAGCCACCCATAGAAAGTCCAGCGATAAAGGTCTTTTCACGCTTCTTAGTCATACTAGGGAAGAAACGTTGCATGACTTGAGGAAGCTCCTTAGCAATGGCATCGTAATACTTAACCCCGTAATTGGTATTTGTATACCAGCCATTTTCAGAATTAGGCATAATAACAATGAGATTAGTCTTACGAAGGAGACGCTGAATATTGGTACGGAAGGCCCAAGAATTATGATTGCCCCCCATGCCATGAAGGAGATAGAGAACTGGGATGTCCGTATCACTTTCCGTTTCAGCAATCTGATCACGATCTGGATAGATGACATCCACTTGGCGGTATTGTCCTAGAACATCTGATGAGTATTCAATTTGAAAAAAAGCCATTTGTTTTTCCTTTCTTAATGTTAGAAAAGCTGGGACACCCCCAGCTTTTGATTTTAGAACAAAGTCTTGTTAAAACTTTCCTCAATGTCTATGGTGCAAGCGACACGCTCACACTCTTATGTTTTAGTCAGTTATTAGCGGACTTCCATGACAACTGGAAGGATAGCTGGGCGACGTTTGGTTTGGTCGAAGAGGAACTTAGCCACATCGTCTCGGACAGCACCTTTAAGTTCACCCCAGTCGAAGCTGTCTCCTGCCAAGTAATTTTCAACGGTAGCATTAACAATGTCAGCAGCCTCACGGAGAATATCACGGCTCTTCTTCACATAAACGAACCCACGTGTATTCACACGCGCTTTAGAGACAATCTTACGTTCCTTCTTGTTAACAGTGATAGCTACGATAAAGATACCATCTTCAGACAAGACCTTACGGTCACGAAGGACGATATTACCCACATCACCAATGGCATTACCATCAATCATAACATCACCAGCTGGGACAGCTCCTTCATGAAGGAAACCTTGATCCTCTGACAAGTGCATGATGTCACCGCGTTTAACGATATAAATATTTTCTGGAAGAATACCAACTTCCAAGGCTAACTCTGCATGTGCTTGAAGGTCACGGTACTCCCCTTGGACAGGGAAGAGATACTGTGGACGAAGGAGGTTAATCATCAATTGAAGTTCGCGAGCATTGGCATGTCCAGAAACACGAAGGCTCTGCGTAAT
Organism: Streptococcus sp. SS4; assembly: GCF_030440125.1. NCBI lineage: Bacteria > Bacillati > Bacillota > Bacilli > Lactobacillales > Streptococcaceae > Streptococcus > Streptococcus sp. SS4. The sequence continues at coordinate 22,597 of NZ_JAQFJM010000012.1, forward strand.
CATCTTAACAGTTCCACCAGCTTTATAGATAGCGTTGTTGACACGTGCCACTACGGCTTCCTTAGCAATGCTTGGAGTTGTAACGATATAAACCAAATCTCCATCCTTGATTTGAACGTAACGGTGACGACCAACAGCCATCTTTTGAAGGCCATCGATTGGTTCACCCATACGACCATTTTCGAGGATAATCAACTCGTGGTCTTCAAACTTGTTCATGTCTTTTGGTTTGACAATAAGTTTTTCATGCTCCACAGTCAATTTTTTGAGACGGATGGCTGTGCGAACAATATTTTCAACGTCAAAACCAGTAAGAACAACGCGACGTCCGTGATCAGCAGCTGAATCGAAGACTTGTTGAATACGTACCAAGTTTGAGGCAACTGCAGCAACAATAACACGTCCTTCTGCATCGGCAATGACTTGGTCAATTTCTTGACCAACTTCTGCTTCCGAAGCTGTTTGTTCAGTACTTGTCGCATTTGCTGAGTCTGACAAGAGGGCCAAAACACCTTCACGTCCAATTTCAGCCAAACGACCTAAATCAGTTTTGTAGTAAGGACGGGCAGCTTGGTCAAACTTGAAGTCACCAGTATAGACAATATTACCTTGGTCAGTGCCAAGAACAATCCCCATTGATTCTGGAATAGAGTGCGTTGTTTTGAAGAATGAAACTTCAGCATCTTCAAATTCAATTTCAGTTTCTGCATCAATAACATGGAAGTTATTGAATTTCTTAACGCCAGCATTTTTTACAAAAAGCTTAGCCAACTCAATAGTAAGTGATGACCCAAAGACTGGTACTTTGACGTCTTGCAAGATATAAGGTAGGGCACCAATGGCATCAGCATGTCCGTGAGTCAAGAAAATCCCTTGGATACGATCTCTATTTTCAATCAAGTAATCTAAGTTAGGAATGACAAAGTCAACACCTAGTTGTTCATTTTCAGGATACTTTAGACCAGCATCCAAGATAAAGATAGAGTCGTTAATCTCAACAATATAGAGGTTCTTAGCATTTTCACGTACTCCACCTAGGGCAATAATTTTAATATCGCTCATGCTTGTTTTTCTCCTTTTTAGTTTGACTCTCTTCTAGAGCCTATTTTTACAGACGGTCCAAGAAGCTGAACGTTCGTGCGAACAGTCTCCTTGTCGATTTACAGGCCACAACAAAAAGTTGCATACTCTTTAAGTATACAACTTTTTAGCTTATTTTACAATTTAGAGTCAGACGAGACTTACTCAAACATAGCGTAATAGTCTGTGATATCCAATTGACCTTTTTCTTCCTTGGTAAGGTCTTTAATGATTTGACCATCCTTCATAACGATCAAACGATTGCCATATTTTAGGGCATCTTCCATGTGATGGGTAATCATCAAGGCTGTAAGATGGTCGCCCGTCACAAACTCATCAGTCAACTCCATGAGGGCTACACTGGTCTTAGGATCCAGGGCTGCAGTGTGCTCGTCTAAGAGCAAGAGCTCAGGACGTTTAAGTGTCGCCATCAAAAGACTGAGAGCCTGACGCTGACCACCTGAAAGGAGACCTGCTGGTGTATCTAAGTGCTTTTCTAAACCATTACTGATACGTTCAATCAGACCTTGGAACTCCTCTGTGTAGAGATGAATTTGGCGTGATTTAAGCCCTCGTTTTTCACCACGGTATTTGGCAATCAAGAGGTTTTCTGCAACAGTCATACGAGGAGCTGTCCCCATTTTAGGATCTTGGAAGACTCGTGAGAGGTACTTAGCACGCTTCTCAGCAGGCAGAGCCGTAACATCTTCACCCATGATGAAAATCTGACCACTGGTCAACATGAGTGTCCCTGCAATGACGTTGAAGAGGGTTGATTTTCCGGCACCATTTCCACCAAGAATGGTAATAAAATCACCTTCTCTAATGGTAAGATTAACATGGTCCAGGATGGTTTTTTCGGTGTCAAAACCGTTATTGACCTTAACAGTCGCATCTTTGAGTTCTACAATAGCTGTCATCGTGATAAGGTCACCCCCTTAAAGAATTTTCGGCGTAGGACAGGCGAAATCAAACAAATAGCCAAAACAATTGCACTAAAGAGTTTGAGGTAGTTAGTGTTAAAGCCAAGAGCAATAACCGCTGTCAAAAGGAACTGATAGAGGATTGAACCAATACAGATGGCAATCAAACGTTCCAACAGAGTCAAGTTAGTCGCATATAGGACCTCACCAATGATGATGCTGGCAAGACCAATGACGATAACACCAATACCTTTAGAAACATCGGCATAACCGTCCTGTTGGCTAATCAAGGCTCCTGAGAGGGCAATGATACCGTTTGAGATAACAAGACCCATCACTTCCATATTGTCTGTGTTGATACCAAAAGATTTGGCCATATCTCTATTATCACCTGTGGCAATATATGCTTGACCTAGGCGCGTGTTAAGAAAGGCAATCAAGGCAGTGATAACAATGGTTACAGCAATGAGACCAACAATCAAGAGGTTGTAGTCCTTGCTGAAAGGAAGTAAATCTTGAATAGTCTTAATATCAAGAAGTCCTAGGTTGGCCCTTCCCATAATCATAAGCATGACTGAGTTAAGAGAAGTCATGACCAAAATCCCTGCCAAAATAGTAGGAATTTCTCCCTTGGTATAGAGGAGACCAGTCACAAGTCCAGCACCACAGCCGGCCAAAACAGCAACCAAGGTTGCTAAAATTGGATTCCAACCAAAGTTCATAAGAGTTACTGCTACTGCCCCACCAAGAGGAAAGGAACCTTCTGTTGTCAAATCAGGAAAATCCAAGATACGGAAAGTCATGTAAATCCCAAGACCTAGGATTCCGTATAGAAGCCCCTGATAAATAGATGAAATAATCATAAGTCCTCCTTATTTATCAGCTTTAACAGCGATGTCTGACTGTTTAAGTACATCGTCAGGGATGGTGATGTTGAGGTCTTGAGCAACTTTAAGGTTGAGCGTTGGAGTACCATCATCAATAACATCAACTGGGATATCCTTAACTTTCTTACCTTTAAGAACCTTAACAGCACTACGAGCTGTGGCTTTTCCAAGTTCATATTGGCTTTGAGCAACTGAGGCCAAACCGCCCTCTTTCACCATAGTATCGACAGTCGTATAAACTGGAATCTTAGCTTGGTTGGCTGATGAGATTACTGTTGAAAAGGCAGAGGCAATAGTATTATCTTGTGGCGTCCAGATAGCATCTACCTTACCAGTCATGACTGACATGGTTGTATTGATTTCATTGGTTGATGGTACGGCATACTCGACCACATTTAGGCCATCTTTTTCAGCAAATTTCTTAAAGCTCTCAACCTGTGATTTAGAATTATCCTCGCTTGAAGCGTAGAGAATACCAATTGTCTTAGCATTTGGTGTCAATGATTTGACCAATTCCACTGTCTGCTTAATCGGCACTTGGTTAGAGGTACCAGTGACATTGCCTTCTGGATGCTTGAGGTCCTTAACCAATTTGGCCCCAACAGGGTCTGAGATAGCTCCCATAATGACTGGAATGTTCTTGGTAGCTGCCGCTAGTCCTTGTGCTGCTGGCGTTGCAATACCGATAACGACATCATTCTTGTCATTGACCAATTGTTTAGACATGGTTTGAATTTTAGACTGGTCTCCTTCGGCATTTAGGAGGGTGATTTTAACCTTGTCTCCCTTATAACCAGCTTCCTTAAGACCATCCTCAATTCCCTTCTCGATTTGATCCAGGGCATCGTGAGTCACGAACTGGAGGATTCCTACTTTGACGACCTTATTAGCATCTTGGTGCTCTTTTTTGAAAAGATCTGTACCAATAGAACCGAGCGTCAAGATAGCTAAGAAAACCAAAGTCCAAATTAAACGCTTGTTTTTCATATGTGTCTCCTTCTATAAATTCTTCCTTTCTATTGTAAGTCATTTTCAGTCAATTAGCAATATTCTTAATTTATAAAAATTACCTTGATCAAAGAAAAAGAATCAGAACACGATGTCTGATTCTTTTCCCTTATTATTACTGATATTGTGCCAAGTCTAGCTTCATAATATAAAAGTAAAGGTCGCCATATTGTCCTTTGTAGCCAATATCATGTCCGTTTATCGTCACCTTAGTGACTGGTGTTGAATCCGGTAAGGCAATCCAACAAGCTTGCTGTGCTCTGACAAATTCATTGTAATCTTCAAAAGAAGTATGTTTTTCTTGCTTTGCAGTATTTAAATAAGTTACTTCAATCATCGAGGGATCTCCTTTTAATCCTTTAATTAAAGTCTAGATTACGCTTCCTAGAGAGTAAAGTCAATCATGACGACTTAAAAAACTAGCAGGCTAGGCTATACAAATAGACCCCATGGCAAATGCCATGAGGTCTATTTTAATTGGAATCTGGATTCTTAATGTCCTATACGACCGTTAAATCATTTTAACGTTTGCGTCGTTTTCCGCCATAGAGTCCAAATCCAGCTAGAAGACTTGCCAAACCAAAGATTGCAAGGTTTGAATCCTCGCTACCAGTTTCTGGAAGTTGAGCTGTCTTATCACTTGGATTGATAAAGTGAGCTTCTTCTTTTGTTTCTGGAAGTACTGGAGCCTTAGGCTCTTCTGTTTGTGGAGCTGGCTGTGGCTCTAGTGTCGGAGTTGTATCCGGCACTGGTGTTGGAGTCACAATTTGTTTGTAGATGTGTTGAGTATTACCATTTTCATCTACAATTGTCTTCACAAATTCATAACCTGGAATTTCTTTCTTAGGTTGTTGGCCATCTTCTGTTGGATAACCAGGGATTGGCGTACCATTTTCATCAACGTATGACGTCGTTACTTGCTCGTAGACATGTTCGACATCACCATTAGGTAATTTCTTAGTTTCTACGAAGCGGTAACCTGGAATTTCAGCTTTTGGCTGTTCACCATCAACTGTAGGATATCCTGGGATTTCCTTACCTTCTTTATCAACAAACTTAGTGATTGGAAGGACAGTTGGTGTGTAGGTTGCTGAAGCCTTAGTTCCGTTAACATCTTCACGAACCACTGTGACTGCTGGGGCAGTTCCTGTAAATTCAGTTTCTGGTGTGAATGTTACAGTACCATCGGCAGCTACTGTGTAAGTTCCGACACCTGCAATAGTCTTAGTTGTTGAGCCATCTTCAAAGGTAGCTGGTACTTGGTTATTCATTGGTACACGGCTATCGCCTTCAGTGAAGCTTGGCTTACCTGTTTGCGTTTGACCTTTATTACCAATTGAAGTAACTGATTCTGCAGTTGGTGTTACTGGTGTTACGGTTGGTGTATAGGTAGCTGTAACGGCTGTACCGTTCTTATCAACACGTTTCACGGTCACACCTGTACCTGTTCCTGTGAATGCTTTTTCTGGGACGAAGGTTACAGTTCCATCTGGAGCAACTGTGTAAGTTCCTTCACCTGGAATAACTTTAGTTGTTGAGCCGTCTTCAAAGGTAGCAGGTACATCATCATCCATTGGGACACTTGGGTTACCAGGCGTAAAGCTTGGTTTACCTGTTTGTGTTTGACCTTGAATATCTGTAGATGTTGCTGGCTCTGAAGTTGGTGTAACTGGAGTTACTGTTGGCGTGTAGGTTGCTGAGGCTTTGGTTCCGTTTTTATCTTCACGAACCACTGTTACAGCTGGTGCAGTTCCTACGAATGATTTTTCTGGAACAAAGGTTACGGTTCCGTCTGCTGCTACTGTGTAAGTACCAACACCGTCTACAGTCTTAGTCGTTGAGCCACCATCGAAGGTTGCTGGAACATCATCGTTCATTGGCACACGGCTGTCGCCTTCTGTAAATACTGGCTTACCAGTTTGTGTAGCACCTTGGATATCTGTTGATGTTGTTGGTTCAGCAGTTGGAGTAACTGGAGTTACTGTTGGTGTGTATTTCGCTGTGATTTCAGTTCCGTTCTTATCAACACGTTTCACGGTTACGCCTGTAGCAGTTCCTACGAATGATTTTTCTGTGACGAAAGTTACTGTACCATCTGGAGCAACGGTGTAAGTTCCTTCACCATCTACTGTCTTAGTGGTTGAACCATCTTCGAAGGTAGCTGGAGCATCCTCATCGATTGGAACATTTGGATTCCCTTCTGTGAAGGTTGGTTTACCAGATTGTGTTTGACCTTGGATATCTGTTGATGTAGCATCTTCAGAAGTTGGAACGACTGGAGTAATCTTAGTTGTGTAAGTTGTTTCTACAGTTGTTCCATTAGTATCCGCAGCTTGAACTTTCACTGGAACAACATCACCTGAATAAGATTTGTTTGTTGGTATGAAGGTCACAACACCTGTCTCTTTATCAACGGTGAAGGTACCAATTACATCACCTGCTGGTGATTTCGCAAACACTGCCGCTGCTGGTTGGCCAGTTTCATCAAGAAGAGTAATGGTATCTTTGTCGATTGGAGCAACGGAATCTCCCTCGGTAAAGGTTACTGTTCCAGTCTGCACCACGCCTTGAGGACCAGTTGATTCTGCTGGTGTAGCAGTTGGAGTCACCGGTGTTACTGTTGGTGTGTAAGTCGCAGAAGCTTTGGTTCCGTTCTTATCTTCACGAACCACTGTCACTGCTGGTGCAGTTCCGACGAATGATTTTTCTGGAACAAATGTTACAGTTCCGTCTGCTGCTACTGTGTATGTACCGACACCGTCAACTGTCTTAGTCGTTGTGCCATCGTCGAAAGTAGCTGGAACGTCATCGTTCATTGGCACACGGCTGTCGCCTTCAGTAAATTCAGGCTTACCTGTTTGGGTTTGACCTTGTTTACCTGTTGTTTCAACTGGTGTCGCTGTCGGTGTTACAGGAGTTACTGTTGGTGTGTACTTAGCTGTAGCTGGTGTACCATTCTTATCTACACGTTTAACGGTTACACCTGTACCTTCTCCTGTGAATGATTTTTCTGGGACGAAGGTCACTGTGCCATCAGGAGCTACAGTGTAAGTACCTTCTCCTGGAATAACTTTAGTTGTTGAGCCATCTTCGAAGGTAGCTGGAGTATCTTCATCGATTGGAACATTTGGATTTCCTTCGGTGAAGGTTGGTTTACCTGTTTGAGTTTGACCTTGGATGTCTGTAGATGTTGCAGGATCAGCAGTTGGGACAACTGGAGTGATCTTCGGTGTGTAAGTTGTTTCAGCAACTGTTCCGTTTGTATCTTTACCTTGAACCTTAACTGGAACCACATCACCTGAGTAAGATTTATCCGTTGGGGTGAAGGTCACAACACCTGTTTCTTTATCAACAATGAAGGTACCGATCACGTCACCTGCTGGTGATTTCGCATCTACTGAAGCAGCTGGCTGACCATTTTCATCAAGAAGAGTAATGGTATCCTTATCAATTGGTGCAACTGGGTCACCTTCAGTGAAGGTGACTGTTCCAGTTTGAACCACACCTTGAGGTGCTTCAGATTCAGCAGGAGTTGCTGTTGGAGTTACTGGTGTCACAGTTGGTGTGTATGTCGCAGAAGCTTTGGTTCCGTTCTTATCTTCACGAACCACTGTCACTGCTGGTGCTGTTCCAGTAAATGATTTCTCTGGAACAAAAGTTACAGTTCCGTCTGAAGCTACTGTGTATGTACCAACTCCATCAACTGTCTTCGTAGTTGAACCATCGTCGAAAGTAGCTGGAACGTCATCGTTCATTGGTACACGACTATCACCTTCAGTAAATTCAGGCTTACCTGTTTGGGTTTGACCTTGTTTACCTGTTGTTTCAACTGGTGTCGCTGTTGGAGTTACTGGTGTCACAGTTGGTGTGTACTTAGCTGTAGCTGGTGTACCATTCTTATCTACACGTTTAACGGTTACACCTGTACCTTCTCCTGTGAATGATTTTTCTGGGACGAAGGTTACTGTGCCATCAGGAGCTACAGTGTAAGTACCTTCTCCTGGAATAACTTTAGTTGTTGAGCCATCTTCAAAGGTTGCTGGTACATCATCATCCATTGGGATTGCAGGGTTACCAGGTGTGAAGCTTGGTGTACCTGTTTGAGTTTGACCTTGGATGTCTGTAGATGTTGCAGGATCAGCAGTTGGGACAACTGGAGTGATCTTCGGTGTGTAAGTTGTTTCTACTCTTGTACCATTTGTATCAGCTGCTTGAACCTTAACTGGAACCACATCACCTGAATAAGATTTATCAGTTGGTGTGAAGGTTACAACACCTGTTTCTTTATCAACTGTGAAAGTACCAATTTCTTTACCTTCTGGTGATTTAGCAACTACAGATTCTACTGGCTGACCATTTTCATCAAGAAGAGTAATGGTATCCTTATCGATTGGTGCAACTGGGTCACCTTCGGTGAAGGTCACAGTTCCAGTTTGAACCACACCTTGAGGTGCTTCTGATTCAGCTGGAGTTGCTGTTGGGGTTACTGGAGTCACAGTTGGTGTGTACTTAGCAGTAACTGGAGTACCGTTCTTATCGACACGTTTAACCGTTACGCCTGTACCTTCTCCAGTGAATGATTTTTCTGGAACAAATGTTACGGTTCCGTCTGAAGCAACTGTGTAAGTTCCTTCACCAGGAACGGTCTTCGTAGTTGAGCCATCTTCAAATGTTGCAGGTGTATCATCATCCATTGGAACATTTGGATTACCTGGTGTGAAGGTTGGTGTACCTGTTTGCGTTTGACCTTGTTTGTCAGTAGATGTTGTATCTTCTGCAGTTGGTGTAACTGGTGTTACAGTTGGTGTGTATGTCGCTGAAGCTTTTGTTCCGTTCTTATCTTCACGAACCACTGTTACAGCTGGTGCAGTACCGACGAATGATTTTTCTGGTACGAAGGTTACTGTTCCATCTGCTGCGACTGTGTAAGTACCAACACCGTCTACAGTCTTAGTCGTTGAGCCATCGTCAAATGTTGCTGGAACATCATCGTTCATTGACACACGGCTATCGCCTTCAGTAAATACAGGTTTACCAGTTTGTGTAGCACCTTGGATATCTGTAGTTTCAACTGGTGTTGCAGTTGGAGTTACTGGTGTCACAGTTGGTGTGTACTTAGCTGTGATTTCAGTACCGTTTTTATCCACGCGTTTCACTGTTACGCCTGTAGCAGTTCCAGTGAATGATTTTTCAGGAACGAAGGTTACTGTTCCATCTGGTGCGACTGTGTATGTTCCTTCGCCATCTACTGTCTTAGTGGTTGAGCCATCTTCGAAGGTAGCTGGAGTATCCTCATCGATTGGAACATTTGGATTGCCTTCAGTAAAGCTTGGCTTACCTGTTTGAGTGGCACCTTGGATATCTGTCGATGTTGCATCTTCAGAAGTTGGGACAACTGGAGTGATCTTCGGTGTGTAAGTTGTTTCTACTATTGTACCATTTGTATCAGCTGCTTGAACCTTAACTGCGACAACATCACCTGAATAAGATTTATCCGTTGGTGTGAAAGTAACCACACCTGTTTCTTTATCAACGGTGAAGGTACCAATCACGTCACCTGCTGGTGATTTCGCTTCTACTGATGCTGCTGGCTGACCATTTTCATCAAGAAGAGTAATGGTATCCTTATCAATTGGTGCAACTGGGTCACCTTCAGTGAAGGTTACTGTTCCAGTTTGAACAAGACCTTGAGGTCCCGTAGATTCAGCTGGTGTTGCTGTTGGAGTTACTGGAGTCACAGTTGGGGTGTAAGTTGCAGAAGCTTTGGTTCCGTTCTTATCTTCACGAACAACCGTTACGGCCGGCGCTTTACCTGTGAATGATTTCTCAGGAACAAAGGTTACTGTTCCATCTGCTGCTACTGTGTAAGTACCAACACCGTCTACAGTCTTAGTCGTTGAGCCATCGTCAAATGTTGCTGGAACATCATCGTTCATTGGCACACGGCTATCGCCTTCAGTAAATACAGGTTTACCAGTTTGTGTAGCACCTTGGATATCTGTAGTTTCAACTGGTGTTGCAGTTGGAGTTACTGGTGTCACAGTTGGTGTGTACTTCGCTGTGATTTCAGTACCGTTCTTATCCACGCGTTTCACTGTTACACCTGAAGCAGTTCCAGTGAATGATTTTTCTGGGACGAAGGTTACTGTTCCATCTGGAGCAACTGTGTAAGTTCCTTCACCATCGACAGTCTTCGTAGTTGAGCCATCTTCGAAGGTAGCTGGAGTATCCTCATCGATTGGAACATTTGGATTTCCTTCGGTAAAGGTTGGTTTACCAGATTGTGTTTGACCTTGGATATCTGTCGATGTTGCATCTTCAGAAGTTGGGACAACTGGAGTAATCTTAGGTGTGTAAGTTGTTTCTACTGTTGTACCATTTGTATCAGCTGCTTGAACCTTAACTGGGACAACATCACCTGAATAAGATTTATCCGTTGGTGTGAAAGTAACCACACCTGTTTCTTTATCAACGGTGAAGGTACCGATCACGTCACCTGCTGGTGATTTCGCTTCTACTGATGCTGCTGGCTGACCAGTTTCATCAAGAAGAGTAATGGTATCCTTATCAATTGGTGCAACTGGGTCACCTTCAGTGAAGGTAACTGTTCCAGTTTGAACAAGACCTTGAGGGCCAGTTGATTCTGCTGGTGTAGCAGTTGGGGTCACCGGTGTTACTGTTGGTGTGTAAGTTGCAGAAGCTTTGGTTCCGTTCTTATCTTCACGAACAACCGTTACGGCCGGCGCTTTACCTGTGAATGATTTCTCAGGAACAAAGGTTACTGTTCCGTCAGCTGCTACTGTGTAGGTACCAACTCCATCAACTGTCTTCGTAGTTGAACCATCGTCGAAAGTAGCTGGAACGTCATCGTTCATTGGTACACGACTATCACCTTCAGTAAATTCAGGCTTACCTGTTTGGGTTTGACCTTGTTTACCTGTTGTTTCAACTGGTGTCGCTGTCGGTGTTACAGGAGTTACTGTTGGTGTGTACTTAGCTGTGATTTCAGTTCCGTTCTTATCCACACGTTTCACTGTTACACCTGAAGCAGTTCCAGTAAATGATTTTTCTGGTACGAAAGTTACTGTACCATCTGGAGAAACGGTGTAAGTTCCTTCACCATCTACTGTCTTCGTAGTTGATCCATCTTCAAAGGTCGCTGGTGTATCTTCATCAATTGGAACATTTGGATCACCTTCAGTAAAGGTTGGTTTACCTGTTTGAGTGGCACCTTGGATATCTGTCGTTGTTGCATCTTCAGAAGTTGGAACGACTGGAGTAATCTTAGGTGTGTAAGTTGTTTCTACTGTTGTACCATTTGTATCAGCTGCTTGAACCTTAACTGGGACAACATCACCTGAATAAGATTTATCCGTTGGGGTGAAGGTCACAACACCTGTTTCTTTATCAACGATGAAGGTACCGATTACATCACCTGCTGGTGATTTCGCTTCTACTGATGCTGCTGGCTGACCAGTTTCATCAAGAAGGGTAATTGAATCCTTGTTAATTGGCGCTACTTCATCACCTTCTGTGAAGGTTACTGTTCCAGTTTGAACCAAACCTTGAGGTCCCGTAGATTCAGCTGGTGTTGCTGTTGGAGTTACTGGAGTCACAGTTGGTGTGTAAGTCGCAGAGGCTTTGGTTCCGTTCTTATCTTCACGAACAACCGTCACAGCTGGAGCTGTTCCAGTAAATGATTTCTCTGGAACAAAAGTTACAGTTCCGTCGGCTGCTACTGTGTAGGTACCAACGCCATCAACTGTCTTGGTAGTTGAACCATCGTCGAAGGTTGCTGGAACGTCATCGTTCATTGGCACACGGCTGTCACCTTCAGTAAATTCAGGCTTACCTGTTTGGGTTTGACCTTGTTTACCTGTTGTTTCAACTGGTGTCGCTGTTGGTGTAACTGGTGTTACTGTTGGGGTGTAAGTCGCAGAGGCTTTGGTCCCGTTCTTATCTTCACGAACAACTGTTACAGCCGGCGCAGTTCCGACAAATGATTTCTCAGGAACAAACGTCACCGTACCGTCAGCTGCTACTGTGTAAGTACCAACGCCGTCAACTGTCTTAGTCGTTGAACCATCGTCAAATGTCGCTGGAACATCTTCATTGATAGCTACTGTTTTCTCAACACCATCAACGGTTACTGTTCCACCCTTGAATTCAGGTTTACCAGTTTGAGTCGCACCTTGGATATCTTTTGTTTCAGCTGGAGTTGCTGTCGGTGTTACCGGTACGATTTCAGGCGTGTAAGTTGTGTCCACCTTGATACCGTTTGAGCTTTCAGCTTGAACCTTGGCCGGTGTTACTACACCTGTGTATGATTTATCAGTCGGTGTGAAAGTGACTTGACCAGTAGCTGAATCGATAGAGTAAGTACCAATTTCAGTTGTACCATCTGCGGCATAAGCTGGTGTACTTGTCACTTCATTGCCATCATTATCCAAAAGCGTGTAGCTATTATCTTTGATCGTAATAGCTTTATCTTCACCATTCACTTGAACAGTTGTTCCTGCAAAGGTTGGTGTACCGGTTTGAGTCGCACCTTGGATATCTTTTGAAGTTGCAGGGTTTGCAGTTGGAACTGCTGGCACAACAGTTGGTGTGTAGGTCGCATCTGAAGTAATGGTTGCAGTCTTACCATTAGCATTTGTAATCGTAGCAGTTGCCTGAACAGTTACTCCTTTTGCAGTACCAACAAAGTCTTTTTCTGGCGTAAATGTTACTGCTCCAGTCGTTGGGTCGATAGTATAGCTACCTTCACCTGCTACTGTCACTGTTGTTTCGTCAGTTGGTTGACCAGTTGCTGGATCCACCAATTTCTTGCTAGTGATTTCAGCAGTCTTGTCGTTACTCAAATCAAAGGTTGGTGTTTGGGTTTGAGGAACGTTTTGAATATCCGCAGAAACCTTGTCTGTAGGAGTCACTGTAATTGGTGTTACTGATGGTGTGTAAGTCGCTGAAGCTTTTGTTCCGTTCTTGTCTTCACGAACGACTGTAACCGCTGGTGCTGTTCCTGTAAAACTTGGTTCTGGAACAAATGTAACAGTACCGTCTGCTGCTACTGTGTAGGTACCAACGCCATCAACTGACTTGGTAGTTGAGCCATCATCAAATGTTGCTGGAACATCATCATTCATCGGCACACGGCTATTACCCTCAGTAAATACAGGCTTACCTGTTTGAGTTGCACCTTGAACATCTGTTGATTCAGCTGGTGCTGCAGTTGGAGTTACTGGAGTCACAGTTGGTGTATAAGTTGCAGAGGCTTTGGTTCCGTTCTTATCTTCACGAACAACCGTCACTGCTGGTGCAGTTCCAACGAATGATTTTTCAGGTACGAATGTAACTGTTCCGTCTGCTGCTACTGTGTAAGTACCAACGCCGTCAACTGTCTTAGTCGTTGAACCATCATCGAAGGTCGCTGGAACAGCTTCATTAATCGCTACTGTTTTCTCAACGCCATCTACTGTTACAGTTCCGCCCTTAAATTCAGGTTTACCAGTTTGCGTTGCACCTTGGATATCTTCTGTTTCAGCTGGTGTTGCTGTCGGGGTTACTGGAACGATTTCTGGTGTGTAAGTTGTATCTACCTTGATACCGTTTGAGCTTTCAGCTTGAACCTTGGCCGGTGTTACTACACCTGTGTATGATTTATCAGTCGGTGTGAAAGTGACTTGACCAGTAGCTGAATCGATAGAGTAAGTACCGATTTCAGTTGTACCATCAGCAGCATAAGCTGGTGTACTTGTCACTTCATTGCCATCATTATCCAAAAGCGTGTAGCTATTATCTTTGATCGTAATAGCTTTATCTTCACCGTTTACTTGAACAGTAGTTCCTGCGAAGGTTGGTGTGCCTGTTTGAGTCGCACCTTGGATATCTTTTGAAGTTGCAGGGTTTGCAGTTGGAACTGCTGGCACAACAGTTGGTGTGTAGGTCGCATCTGAAGTAATGGTTGCAGTCTTACCATTAGCATTTGTAATCGTAGCAGTTGCCTGAACAGTTACTCCTTTTGCAGTACCAACAAAGTCTTTTTCTGGCGTAAATGTTACTGCTCCAGTCGTTGGGTCGATAGTATAGCTACCTTCACCTGCTACTGTCACTGTTGTTTCATCAGTAGGCTGACCAGTTGCTGGATCTACCAATTTCTTGCTTGTGATTTCAGCAGTCTTATCATTACTCAAATCAAAGGTTGGTGTTTGGGTTTGAGGAACGTTTTGAACATCCGCAGAAACCTTGTCTGTAGGAGTCACTGTGATTGGTGTGACAGTTGGAGTGTACTTAGCTGTTGCAGTCTTGATGTAGTCCTGTTGGATCTTACCATCTTTGTTTCGACCAACTGGCGCTGACAATGTAACATCCACACCTTTGGCTGTACCAGTAAAGCTTGGTTCTGGAGTGAAGGTTACTTCACCCGTTGAAGGATTAATCGTATAAGTTCCTTCCCCTTCAACTGTTACAGATGGCGCATCAGTAGTGCGACCTGTAGCTGGATCTACCAACTTAGCCGGGTATTCTGCACTTGGAGTGATTGCAATCTTATCACCATTTAAGTTAGTAGCAGTTGTATTAAAGGTAGGTGTTTCTTTTTGAGTTGCCCCTTGAACATCAGTCGAAGTTTTGTCAACCCCTTCAATTTCAATTGGAGTGACTGTTGGAACGTATTGACCATCCATAGTATTCAACTGACCATTAATGTTTGCTTCTTGGTCTGGGAATTTGGTTGACCATCCAGTATCGTAACCGTTGTTATCTGAACGACGGATAGAAATACCATCAGCTGTTCCAAGGAAGTTATCTTCTGGGATAAATTCAACGTCCACATCTTTACCGTTGGCAGTAATCTTATACTTCCCTTGACCTGGTACAACATAGTAACCTTCCGCATCAAGTGTTGCACGGTTGCCATCTTTGTCAACGATGTATGGTTCTACTGTCTCGTCGATGACTGCATGAGAGTTAGCTTCATACTTGTGCTCTCCACGTGCTGTAAAGGTTACAGTTGCTGTTTGTTTAGTAGCTTGAGGACCAGAAGTTTCCTTGAATTCCCCTTTTGGTGGGTGGGTAATTTGAGTCTTGAAGTCTTCCACTTCCCCTGAGAAAGCCATACCAGTTGGGCTTTCAATCTCAGTAGCTTTCTTGGCAATACGGACACGAGCACCAAGTTCGTTGACGCTAGGGTCGATATAAGTCTTGCTGTTTGCAAAGGTCAACTCAACAGTGCCATCTTGTGTGATTGTAGCGAGATTTGAGCGTTCATCCTCATCGAATTTACCATTTTGGTTAAAGTCTACCCAACCATAGATATGTGCTTCTGAAGCTCCATCCAAATGGGCTTCAACTGACATCTTGTAGTTACCTGGGCGTGTACGGTCCATCTTGATCATCTCATTGGTTGTCCCTTTGAGATCGCTTGGAAGCAATTGGTTAATTCCTTCATCGGCCGTAGTTGCCTTATCATCACCGAACCAGTCAAGAACAGTATTCTCATCCATATCAGGACTCACGTTACCAAGATACGGTTGATTTACTTTAGCTCCAGTAACACCGTCAACAGTTGCAATGGTATGGACTGCTTTCCCATATGACTCAGGAGCATCCCCTTCATCAAGTGGGAAGAATCCTAGCATGGCAGACTGTTTACCAGCTGAAGCGATATAAAGTCCCACTTCAGATGCTCCACGTGTCATCACGAGTGGAACTGTTCTATTTCCTTCAGAAATGTTTGGTCCAAAGATACCGGTTCCTAGACCACTCGTAACTTGGTCAGGATTTCCAAAGTACTTCCATGCTACTGGTTTCTTATCTGGTCCAGCTTGAGGAGAATTATCACGAAGTTGTCTTAGGTTAATGTTATTATATTTAGGTTTAGAACCAAAAAGATTCTCTGTATCTTGTGGTTCATAAGGAACAGAGGTGGCTGGTCTAGTAGTTTTCTTCCATTCCCCAATGTGCTGCCAACCTTGTCCGTTGGTAGTGAACATAACAAATTCACCAGGGTTAGCAGACTCACCATCAGCCATAACAATAGCTGGCTTAACTTTCTTTCCACGGAAGGTTGCAGAGATTTCAAACTGAATTCCAATATTCCCACCATTATATGCAGAACTCATGGTAGTCTTTTTGGCTTTCGTATCAACGTTTTCATGTTTAACTTCAGTCCAACGGTTTTGGGCATCAGCGATAACGTCGGCTTCTTTGCCATCATTAAAATATTGCCTAGCAATTGGTGAAGTAACACCCTTTACATATCCATTTTTTGCATTTGGATCATAGGTCGCTTTTTCAGCTTCTGTAGCCCCTTGTTCTTCCATCCGTTTTTTATAGATTTCAGTCGCTTGGAATGGTTTCAAGGATTTGACTTTTACAGTGACTACATAACCAGGCATGATTTCCTTGGTATAGGTAGCCCCAACTTGAAGTGCTAAGCTCTCTTCTAACTCATTTGGTTTTAATTCATTTTTAGCGACCTGGATTGTTTTTGCTCCTGTCCAGTTGGCTACATCTCCAAAGTCCAACCAAGAGATTTGGCTAGTCATAGATTTGGCATCAAGATCTGTTGTAAAGCCAGGTTTTTCAACTTTTGGAGTTGAGGTTGCGTCTTCTACATCATCACCAATCAAGTTTGGATCATTGGCATCACCAAGGGCACGACGTGTACGACGGCGACCAGAAGTTTCTGCTGTTACAACAGGTTGCACTACAGCAGACGCTTCGGCACCACTTGAAAGAGCATTCGTTGTAGAAGCTTCTGCTTGAACGTCCACACCTTGTGCTTCAGATGCTGTTTCTGAAGCAGGTGTCTCAGATGATGCTGATGTAACAGAGGCTGTCGTTGAAACTCCCGTAGTATTGCCTACACTTGTAGAGCCAGCAACACTAGTGGTAGATGCTGCAGTACTTGCTGACGTTGACGAAGCTGCTTGAGATGTTGTCTCACTAGAAGCTTGTGTTGTAGACGTTTCAGAAGTAGCTGCGCTAGCATTTGAAACGGTTTGAGACTGACTATTAGTCTCAGAAATTGATAAGAAATTTGCGACTTCCGTCGAAGCTTGAGCAGTAACAGCATTCTGAGAAGATGTCTCATCACTCACTGTAGCAGTAGTGCTAGCTACATCTCCTGCTTGGACTTGGTTAGCTGTTTCATCGGCAGATACTTGACTAGCAGTACCAACCATAACCAGAGTTCCAAGAAGAACGGAGCAAACCCCTACATTCAGCTTACGAATCGAAAATCGACTTATACGATCATTAAATAAATCTTTACCCACTTTGGTAATCCTCCACACTTATACTATTAAGTATCTCACCCCTCAATGAGATTAAAAGTATTTAAAAATACTAATCGTTAAATATTTTAACAAAATTCCTAATATTTGTGAAAAGAAATGCTCTTATTTTCAATTTTTTTATAAGGTTCACTTAAAAATAATCATGTAAACAGTAGAATGATTATAGATATCACTATTTTTATAAAAATTTCAATTAATAATTTTATAATTATATACTTTTAGAATTGTCAGTAAAAAGAAACTTATGATTTCATTTTTTTCAAAAATCGATTATCAGAATTAATAATTCATTAGAACTTTTAAATTAGTAAGTCATTATTGAAATAAAAATGGTTTGTTATCAACTCAGTCCTTCTAAAAATTATAGCTTATAACCATCTTAACTATAGTTTAGAAGCCTATTTAACGACATTTTTTATCCTGTTGTTTTCAACAAAAGCAAAATTTCTTTGAAAAGATAATTTCCCTCTTCTCTAAAGACCTTCTAAGTCATATGACACTTAGAACTAAATCTGTTGAAAATACAAACCAAATCAGCCATCTTGCTTTAAACCATTCGGAATAAATATGATATTCTTCACTTTTTCACTTGTTATTATTATCCAATTCATTTACCTAGCTAGGAAAAAAGCTCTATAATCTCTTCAATAGTTTAACCTACTAAATCGATTATAGAGCCAAAAAAAGAAGATCCAAAGACCTTCTTTCAATTTAAGTTCTACTTAAATTATTTTACTGTGCGGATACGCATAGTGTTTGTACCACCTGTACCTACTGGAACACCAGCAACGATAACAATGTTATCACCAGATTCTACAAGACCTGATTCCAATGCAACTTTTTCAGCAACATCAAACATATCATCAGTTGAGCTTGGTTTTTCAGTAACTACTGGAATAACACCCCAGTTAAGCATCAATGATTTTTGAGTAATTTCATCGAATGTTACAGCCAAGATATCAGCTTCTGGACGGTATTTAGAAATCAAACGAGCAGTGTTACCTGATTCAGTAAGAGCAACAACAAGTTTGATATCCATTGAGTTAGTAGCATCTTTAACTGCAGACGCAACTACTTCAGTCTTAGTTGAACGGTCAAATGTAGATGAATCAAGACGACCATACTCTTTAAGAAGAGTTTGAGCGTTTTTATCAATTGTAGCCATTGTACGAACTGATTCAACTGGGTATTTACCATTTGCAGATTCACCAGAAAGCATTGTAGCATCTGTACCATCGATAACTGCGTTGAATACGTCAGATACTTCAGAACGAGTTGCACGTGGTTTTTCTGTCATTGTTTCAAGCATGTTAGTAGCTGTAACAACAACTTTACCAGCAGCGTTTACTTTTGTGATAATCATTTTTTGGTAAACTGGAACCATTTCGAATGGTACTTCGATACCCATGTCACCACGAGCGATCATGATACCGTCAGCAGCTTCGATGATTTCATCAATGTTATCGATACCTTGTTGGTTTTCGATTTTAGCCAACAATTGAACGTGACCATTACCAGTTTCTTCACAGATAGCACGAACTTCTTGTACATCTTTTGCAGTACGTACGAATGAGATAGCGATAAAGTTAAGACCTTGTTCAAGACCAAAACGGATATCAGCGTTATCACGTTCAGCAAGTGCTGGGAAAGGAATTTTAGTGTAAGGGATGTTTACACCTTTTTGTTTAGCGATGATACCATCATTTTCAACTTCAACGATGAATTCACGTTTTTCAGCATCTTTGTCAACAACACGAAGACCAAGTTTACCATCATCGACAAGAACTTGTTTACCAACTTCTACATCGTCAAAAACGTCAAGTGCACCTGCAACGTTCAAAGCGATAACGTCGCGAGTTGATTTGATACCTTGTTTAGTAGCAACACGAATTTGTTCACCAGTTTTGTATGCATACTCTTTAGCATCACCTTCGAACAATTCAGTACGGATTTCAGGTCCTTTTGTATCAAGAAGGAAACCTACTTTTTGACCAGCAAGGTCTTCTGCCATACGAACGACATCCATACGTTCACCTTGTTCAGCGTGGTCACCATGTGAGAAGTTGAAACGGAAAACGTTGGCACCTTCCTTGATCAATTGAGCAATGTTTTTAGCAGATGCTTCACGGTCAAGTTTTTCACCCCAGTAACCATCTTCACCAAATTTTTTGCCGCCACGGATTTCAACCGCAGGACCAAGTGTTGCAACGATTTTTACACGTTTATTCATGATAAATAAAACTCCCTTATATTTTTTGTCGCATTAGCGACGGATTAACAATAATTTAAGTAACTGAGATTAGCTCAAGTTAGACAATGAACGGTTAAGGTCTGCAAAGTCAAGACGTGCTTTGTGAGGATTGTTGACGATAATTTTACCGTCTTCAGTAAGACTGAACAAAGCTCCTTCTTCTGCTGTACCAAGGATTGGGCTTTCAACAAGCTCTTCATTGTGGATACCAACAGCTACACCACCAATACCTTGTTTAAGGAGGTCAACCGCATGTGCACCCATCCATGAAGCAAGAACACGGTCACGCGCAGTTGGTGAACCACCACGAACCACGTGTCCAATGTTTGTTGCACGAAGATCTGAAGTATCTCCAGCTTCTTTCATTTTAGCTGCAAATTCTTCAGCACCCATGACACCTTCAGCAACTACGATTACATGGTGAGTTTTAGCACCTGATTCGTAACCTTCTTTAACTTTACGTACAACTTCATTAATATCATACTCTTCTTCAGGTACGATAATTTGGTCTGCACCAGAGGCAATACCAGCCCAAAGAGCGATATCACCGGCGTTACGTCCCATAACTTCAACGACGAAAGTACGTCCGTGACTGAAAGCAGTGTCTTGAATCTTATCGATAGCTTCTGTTGCTGTTGCAACAGCAGTATCAAAACCAATTGTGTAGTCTGTACCAACGATATCGTTATCGATAGTTCCTGGAAGACCAACAGCTGGGAAACCATGTTCAGTCAAACGCATAGCACCATGGTAAGAACCATCTCCACCAATAACTACTACACCTTCGATTCCATGTTTTTTAAGTTGCTCAATACCTTTAAGTTGACCCTCAAGTTGGGCAAACTCAGGATAGCGAGCAGACTGAAGGAAAGTTCCACCACGGCTGAGGATGTTGTCTACGCCTTTGGCATCAAGTTGGAAGATATCTCCTTCAACCATACCAGCGTATCCACGGTTAATGCCAAAGACTTCAATTCCTTCAGAAATTGCTTTGAGAACAACTGCACGAGCGGCAGCGTTCATACCAGGGGCATCTCCACCACTAGTTAAAACAGCAATACGTTTCATTATTCCTGATACTCCTTTTATATATTTAACATTTTCATTATAACACAAAGAATTCTAAATGACTTTAAATTTGAAAAGATTTATTGTTTTTTTTACCGTAAAACCGTTTTCAGCACATAAGGTGCTAATTCCCGATTAAGTTCCTCGTTCTTAGTTACTCTGTATCTTTGACTAACGATAGTTTCCTTACTTCCTTGATAACGGATAATGACAGGAATGTGTCCAGGATACTTAGCTAATATTTGAGAAACTTCTATGTCTTTATCATGATTTTCAAGTAAAATCCAAAAACGCTCCGTGCTAGCTTCCTCCATATTTGACAAGATTAACTGAATGCGTCCATCACGCTCTTGGGTCCGTCCATCAAGATAAAAGAGACCACCTTCACTTAATTTATCCTTATGATAGAAATAAGTTTCTGGAAATAGGGTAACATCAAGTTTATTGATCCCATCAGTGACGTTCAGAAAGGCCATCTGATCACCTTTTTTAGTTCTGATAATTCGAACGGATTCTATCTGAACCAAAACTGTTGCCTTAGTATTAACAGCCAAATCAGAAATGGCTTGATAGGGACGAGAGGCCATTTTTTGAGCCAAGTGTAAAGGATGGGGGCTAAGCCCAACTCCTAGTAACTCCTGTTCTAAATTATAACGATCCTTCTGGCTATAGTCTTCATAATCAACCCAAGAGTAGGATGACTCTGCAAACAAACTTCCTAACTCATTGACAAAAGTAAAGAGGTTGCTTAAATTACCAATGATTTTCTGACGATTTGGTTCAAAAATATCAAACAAACCAATCTGGATAAGAGGTGTCAGACTATCAACTTTCTGATATTTGCTAGGAATACGTGTCAAAAAGTCTTCTATAGAAATGTATTTACCATTTTGTTTGCGATCCTCAATAATCCAAAGGGCAAAATCTCTTGGCAAGCCTTTGATAGTCTTAAGACCTAATACAATCTTTCCATCTGAAATCTTGTCCAGATAGGGAATTCTATTAATATCAAGGCTGGCTAGAGAAAAGCCATTTTCAATTGCATCCTTAATGTAATCACTAGACGAATAGTTTAACATGACGTCATAGAAAATCTGAGGGTAATGCGTTTTGAAATAGGCTAATTGAAAGGCTAGTGCTGAATAAGCATAGGCATGACTTCTATTAAAGCCATAACCTGCAAACTTAGCCATCATACTAAAGAGTCGTTCAGCAATCTGTGGGTTACGTCCCAACCGACGACTTCCTTCCATGAACTCTTCGGACATCTTGGACATTTCATTGGCATCTTTTTTCGACATTGCCCGACGAAGCAAATCGGCTTTTCCGAGTGTGAAGCCTGCAAATACTTGGGCAATCTGCATAACCTGCTCCTGATAAAGCATGATACCATACGTAGGCTCAAGGATTGGTGCAACTACTGGATCAATCAAATCTACTTTTTCCTTACCATACTTACGAGCGATGAAATTATCTGTATAATCGCTAGCTCCAGGTCGGTTAAGAGAGGTTGTCGCTACCACTTCTTCGAACTTAGCGGGTTTAATCCGTTTAAGAAGGTTAATAGCACCCGCCTGCTCAAACTGAAATATTCCCTTAGTTTTACCCTTGGCAAAAAGAGCTAGGGTCTGAGGATCTTCCAAATCAATTGATTTGATATCTATAGCGACTCCCTGCTCTTCTTCAAGTTTCTCCTTCATTTTTTGAACAAAGGTCAAATTACGGAGGCCCAAGAAATCCATCTTAAGCAAGCCGTTGGCTTCGACCGCGGAGGCATCGTACTGAGTAACCATCATATCCTCACCAGCTTTTAGAGGAATATGGTTGGTTAGGTCATCGTCACTCATCACTATACCAGCAGCATGGATTGAGGTCTGTCTTGGCTGGCCTTCAATAGCCTTAGCAATCTCAAAAGCCCTCTGAAATTCTTGTCTTTGATTAATCAACTGTCTAAATGACATATTCTTCTCATAGACAGAGGTCAAGGTGTCACGAAAAGAAATCTTTTTACTAAGTTGTGACAGTTCAAATTCCTTGGCTCCGAAACGTTTAAAAACATCTCGGATAGCCTGTTTGGCCCCAAAAGTTGAAAAAGTAACAATCTGAGCAGAGTGCTTACTACCATAACGGTCCCTAACATAATGAAGAAACTCGCTTCGATAGATATCAGGCAAGTCGATATCTATATCAGGCATGCTATAACGTTCTTCATTTAGAAAACGCTCAAAAAGCAAGTCATTTTTAACGGGATCAATTCCAGTAATATCAAGGACATAAGCCACCAAGCTTCCTGCAGCAGACCCACGTCCCATTCCCATATAATAACCACGGCTACGCCCAAAGCGTAATAAATCCCAGACAATCAAGAAATAATCATCAAATCCCATCTGATGAATGATAGACAATTCTTTGTCTAAACGTTCCTGATAAACTGCTTCGCTTAACTTTTTTGTTTCTAATCCAGATTGGGCTAATTGACGTAATTGGTCAACTGCTGGCATATCACGATTAAAACGGGGAAGCTTCAAATCCGTATCAAATTGATAAGTAATGTCTGAAACAAGTTGCTCCAAATTGTTCAAAGCCTCTGGAATATCACTATATGCACTTTCCATTTCTTGAGGCGAGAAAAGAAGCTGATTCATAGGACAAATAGAGGCCTCTGACAAGGAAACGTTTTGTGAGATGGCATGCAACATCTGAATCGTCGAGCGGTCTGCATTCTCAAAATAACGCACTGTATGTAAAGGAATTACAGGATAATCAAACTCTTTGCCAGCATCTTCTGGCCTTATCCCAATAAAAACCTCTGAACCAAGAGTCATCCCTGGCTCCCAGTCTTCACTCGGAAGGATGAGGGCAATAGCATTTAGATAGTCCGAAAAAGCTGTAAACTCGCGTTGCCCTGAGGAGAGCTCTGTTGCCAACTTCATCAAATTTTTATAGCCCTGATTATTTTTTGCTAATAGACGAAAAGGAATTTTTCTTCCCTCGTAAAATAGATTAGCTTCCATACCAATCAAAGGACGTAAACCCTTGCTACTTGCAAACTGAGCAAAATGATAAGCAGCATAGAGATTGTCACGATCCATCAAACCAAGGGCTTGATAGCCAAGCTCTTTGGCACGCTTAATGTAGGTGGTCAAATCTACAACACTATCCATGAAACTATAGACAGATTTTGTATCCAATTGTGCAAACATGAAGGCCTCCTTTCTATCCTTCTATTATAGCATACGCTCCTTGTAAAAACGCCTCTACCATGTTAACTGTTTCAAACAAAAAGGGCTCTATAATTTCTGTAGTGGGTAAAACCACTGTAGAGGATTATGGAGCTTTTTCAATGTACACAAAAAGTCCCATAAGAACTATAATGAAAAGCGACCAAACCATCATTAGGAAGAACTCATGAGACTTATTAAGAATACCACAGAATTAATCGGAATTAAAGACCCTAACATCATTATTTCTCTTGTTTTGGAAACTAATACTCATATCGAGATTCATGCAAAACTTGATTACCCTGCACCATCATGTCCTCATTGTCAAGGAATAACGATCAAATATGACTTTCAAAAATCTTCTAAAATCCCTCTTCTCGAACAAGCTGGAACTCCAACACTACTACGTCTGAAGAAACGTCGCTTCCAGTGTAAAGTGTGTAAGAGAGTAACGGTGGCTGAAACCTCAATCGTTGAGAAAAACCACCAAATCTCCAACCTTGTCCGACAAAAGGTTGCACAACTTCTAACTGAGAAGGTATCACTAACGGATATTGCCAGAAGACTTCGTGTATCGACGTCCACTGTCTATCGTAAACTTGACCAGTTTACTTTCAAGGAACATTATGACAAACTCCCAGCTGTTATGTCCTGGGATGAGTTTGGGTTCAAGAAAGGTGAACTCGCTTTTGTGGCTCAAAACTATGAGACCAACAAACTCATAACCATCCTTGATAATCGCTGCCAAACTACTATTCGAAACTACTTTTTGAAGTATCCATTGAAAGTCCGACAACAGGTACAGTTTATCACGATGGATATGTCTGGAGCTTATATTCCACTGGCTCGCAAACTCTTTCCTAACGCCAAAATCGTTCTTGATCGATTTCACATTATTCAGCACCTTGGGCGTGCCTTTTTAAAGACAAGAATTGCGATTATGAACCAGTTTGATAAGAAGTCTCTACCCTATCGAGCCTTGAAAAATCACTGGCGACTCTTTCAAAAGGACAGCCGTAAGTTATCTCTCAATTCTTTCTATTCAAAGACTTTCCGTCAAACATTATGCCCACATGAAGTCGTTGAGAAGACACTGAATTTCTCAGAAGAACTCGCTAATTATTATAACCTCTATCAGCTTTTGCTTTTTCACTTTCAGGAGAAGAGAGTAGATGAGTTTTTTGAACTCATAGAGGAGAATATAAGCAAGGTCAATCACTACTTTCAAACGGTCTTTAGGACTTTTCTTAGACACAAGCAATACATCAAGAATGCGCTAGAAACAGACTATTCAAATGCCAAACTTGAAGCAACTAATAAGTTGATTAAAGACATCAAACGGTTGGGCTTCGGTTTTAGAAACTTCATCAACTTTAAGAAACGTGTCTTCATCACTCTGAACATAAAAAAAGAGAAGACCTATCAGGTCCTCTCTAGATGTTAGCTTTTCGTCACCCACTACAGTTGACAAAGAGCCGATAGAACAACACCTTAAACATTGTCCTTATCCCATTCTTTTAAGTCCTCATTATTATTTTACAAACACATCATTGTTTCTTATTGCCAATATGATGGGCGTTGTTTTTCATAGGCAGCAATCAAATCTTCATATTGAAGAGTGATTCCAATATCGTCAAGCCCTTCAACCAATTTACGTTTCCACTCATGATCGATATCAAATGGAAACTCTCCTGCTGAAGATTTAATCACTTGGTTTGGAAGGTCAATCGTAATTTCCTCACCTGCAGGAAGAGCAGCCAATTTTTGACGTACTTCCAAGGGTTGAACGATTGGCAACATACCATTCTTCAATTCATTGTTATAGTGAATATCTGAAAATGATCCAGCAATAACACAACGGAAACCGTAATCTTCCAATGCCCATGCAGCGTGTTCACGAGATGATCCCGAACCAAAGTTATCACCAGTAACCAAAATGGTCGCATCGCGATACTCAGGTTTATTGAAGACGAAATCAGGATTTTCATCGTAATCATCATTAAGGTAACGCCATTCAAACATCAAATTCTTACCGAAACCTTTTTTATCAACAGCTTTCAAGAATTGTTTGGGAATGAGTTGGTCCGTATCGATGTTATCATTCATCAAAGGTACTGATTTCCCTGTATAGACGGTAAATTTTTCCATTATCTTCTCCCTTATGCTTGAACTTCTGGCATATCGCGGACATCTACAAATTTACCAGCGATTGCTGCAGCTGCTGCCATTGCTGGACTACAAAGGTGAGTACGAGCACCATATCCTTGACGTCCCTCGAAGTTACGGTTACTTGTAGATGCACAGTGCACACCTTCTGGAACATGGTCTGGGTTCATACCAAGACACATTGAACAACCTGGATCGCGCCATTCAAATCCTGCATCCATGAAAATTTTATCCAAACCAAGACGTTCAGCTTCTTTCTTAACTGGACGCGAACCTGGAACAACAATAGCTGTCAATGTCGGTGAGATATGTTTTCCTTTAACGAATTTAGCAGCTAACTCAAGGTCGCTAAGACGTGCGTTAGTACAAGAACCAATGAAGACATAGCCAAGATCAATATCTTTAGCATATTCACCAGGCTTAACGTCCATATACTCGTAGGCACGTTCATCATTAAAGTCCTTGATTTCTGGGAATGGTTGATCAAACTCAACACCCATTTCAGGGTTAGTTCCCCATGTAACCATAGGTGCCAATTCTGAAACATCAATAGTAATCACTTTATCATATTCAGCATCTGGATCTGAAACCAAAGTTTTCCAGTCGGCTACTGCTTCTTCGAATTTCTCACCCTTAGGTGCGCACGGACGCCCCTCAACATAATCATAAGTTTTTTGGTCTGGATTCATAAGACCCATCTTGGCACCAAATTCAATAGACATGTTACAGATGGTCATGCGTTCATCCATTGAAAGAGCATCGATAGCTTCACCACAATATTCAACTGCGTATCCTACACCAGCATCAACGCCATAGCGTGCAATAAGTGCAAGAATAAAGTCTTTTGAATAAACACCTGGCTGTGGTTTACCAACAAATTCAACCTTCATTTTCTTCGGTTTCACTTGCCACAAACATTGTGTCGCAAAGACATGTTCTACCTCAGATGTACCAATACCAAAGGCAATAGCACCAAAGGCACCATGAGTAGCCGTATGACTATCTCCACAAACGACAAATTTTCCTGGTTGACTACGACCTGTTTCAGGACCGACCATGTGGACAATCCCCTGACGAGCAGTACCGTGGGTAGCCGCATCAATACCAAATTCCTCAACGTTTTTCGCCAAAGTATCAATTTGGTTTTTAGAAATAAGGTCACGAATGTTAAAAATATCAACCGTAGGAACGTTGTGGTCTGTCGTACCAAAAGTTAAATCTGGGCGACGAACTTTACGTCCAGCATCACGAAGTCCTTGAAAGGCCTGTGGACTTGTAACCTCGTGAATATAATGCTGATCCACATACATCAATTGTGGTTCGCCCTCATTTCCAGTAACGACGTGGCGTTCCCAAAGTTTATCAAAAATTGATTTTCCGCTCATAAAATACTCCAATTATAATCTAAGGATTAGCTAATCCGAAAGTCTTGTTAGAATAAGGTATAAAAGAAAGA
The DNA here is from genome assembly GCF_030440125.1 of Streptococcus sp. SS4. NCBI lineage: Bacteria > Bacillati > Bacillota > Bacilli > Lactobacillales > Streptococcaceae > Streptococcus > Streptococcus sp. SS4. The sequence goes on from NZ_JAQFJM010000012.1 coordinate 49,955, forward strand.
CATCTATAACAATTCCTATAAGCCAGCAAAGCTTGAAGTACCATTTGTTAATTTTATGTCTAAAAAGTCTCCCACCTAGAAAGGCACCAATACCACCAAAGATCAGTGTCTGTAATAATAATGCCTTCTCAGAAATCCGTCTCTTATGTCGGATAGCCTTATGTTTATCAAGGCCATAAACCAATAAGACGACAATATTCCATACCAACAAAACACTTAGTAACACTAATTTCAGTGTCATGATTTTAGAGATTGCCAATAATAGCTGCTGTCATTTCAGCAGTCGAAGCCTGACCACCCAAATCACGTGTCAAGATGCCTTGATTCAAGGTCTTATCAACAGCATTTTCAATCAATTCTGCCCCTTCAGTTTCATTGAAACTTTCACGTAACATCATAGCTACTGACAAAATCATTGAAATTGGATTGGCAATACCTTGACCAGCGATATCTGGTGCTGAACCATGAATAGGTTCATAAAGACTTGGACCATTTTCAGAGTGACTGGCAGATGGCATAACACCTAAAGTTCCTGGAAGGACACTTGATTCATCAGACAAGATATCACCAAAAAGGTTTTCTGTCACAACCACATCAAAACGAGCTGGGTTGGTAATCATAATCATTGCGGCACTATCAACGAGTTGATGTTCAAGGGTTACATCTGGAAACTCCAAAGAAACTTCATCAGCAACCTTACGCCATAATTTAGAAGTTGCCAAAACATTTTGTTTATCAATGCTAGTGACCTTTTTGCCACGACCTTGAGCAATCTTGAAGGCACGACGCATGATACGACGAATCTCATCTGCTGAATAATCATTGATATCGCGAGCCTTATCTTCTTCCAAAATGTGCTCACCAAAATAAATACCACCTGTGAGCTCACGAACAACGACGAAGTCTACGCCCTCAATACGCTCAGGTTTAAGAGGTGACAAGTGTTTCAAGGCATCAAAGATGCGGACAGGACGGATATTAGCAAAGAGATTCAACTCCTTACGAATGGCCAAAAGTCCTTGTTCAGGACGAACTGGCGCATTGTCATATTTAGGTCCACCAATTGCAGCCAAGAGGATAGCATCTGCTGATTTAGCAGCATCCAAAGTTGACTTTGGAAGTGGATGACCCCCGGCATCAATGCCAGCACCACCAAATAGTTTAGCATCGATGTCGTAATCAAATCCAATTTTTGAAGCTACTTTTTCAAGAACTTCAAGACCTGCTGCCATAATCTCAGGTCCAATTCCATCACCTGAAAGTGTTACAATTTTCTTTGTCATGTTTAACTCCTCTTCGGCTTATGGAAGGTCACGATAAGAAACCTTACGTGCCATCTCACCAGCATTTTCTTTTTGAACCAATGTATTAGCATTGATATAGGCAATTGCTGATGCTTTCAAGACATCAAAGTCCAAACCAGATGCATTGAAAATAGTATCTGTATCTACATTTTCTACAGTTACAAGTACACGCGCTTGCGCATCAATACCATCAGTTACTGCGTCAATATTATAAGAAGTCAAGCGAACTGTTTGGTTGAAGAATTTGTCAATAGCATTGAAGATAGCTTCAACTGACCCTTGGCCATTTGCCAAAAATTCAACAGATTCACCATCTTCATTAGCCAAGCTTACTGTAGCAGTGATTGTTTCATCAGCATTAGTAGTCAAACGAAGATCTTCGAAGTGGAAACCTTCTGGATTATCTACACTTGTACCAGCAACAAGTGCACGAATATCTGCATCAGTAATATCATGTTTTTTCCCAGCCAAGACTTTAAATTTGGCAAAGAGTGGTTTGATATCTTCTTCCACAAAGTCAAGCTCAAGTTCTTTCAATTTTTCAACAAAGGCATGACGTCCTGACAATTTACCAAGAGGAAGACTGTTACTCTTCACACCTACCAATTCTGGTGTGAAAATTTCATAAGTTTGTGGGTTCTTAAGAACACCATCTTGGTGGATACCTGATTCATGAGAGAAAGCATTTCCACCAACAACAGCTTTATTTTTAGGAACAGGAATTCCAGAGAAGCGAGAAACAAGCTCTGAAGTATTCATTGTTTCATTAAGAACAATATCACTTGTTGCTTGGAAAAAGTCTTCACGAATTTTCAAAGCAACAGCTACTTCTTCAAGAGCAACATTACCCGCACGTTCACCGATACCATTAACAGTTCCCTGTACACGTCCAGCACCGTGTTTAATTGCTGTCAAAGTATTTGCAGTTGCCATACCGAGGTCATCGTGACAGTGAACACTAAAAACAACTTTATGGTCTGATTTAATATTTTCAGTCAAATGATCAAAAATACGTGCAAACTCTTCTGGAGTCGTAAATCCTACTGTATCTGGAATATTAATATATGATGCACCAGCATCAACCGCTGTTTGAACAACTTCAGTCAAGAAATCAAGCTCAGTACGAGTAGCATCCTCTGGTGAAAACTCAACAACATCGAAACGTTCTCGCGCATAAGTCACATGCTCTTTTACAGCTTCAAGAATTTCTTCTTTTGATTTCTTCAATTTAAACTCACGGTGAATCGGACTTGTTGCGATAAAGACATGAATTTGTGGATACTTGGCATCTTTCAAAGCCTCATAACAAGCATCAATATCAGATTTTACTGAGCGAGCCAAGCCGGTAACAGAAGTTGTTGTCATAGCTTCTGCAATTTGTTTTACTGCCTCAAATGAATCTGGGCTAGCTGCAGGAAAACCTGCTTCGATTACAGAAATTCCCCATTTTTCAAGTTGCTTAGCAATGGCAACTTTTTCTTTGATTGAAAAGTTAACACCTGGTGTTTGTTCCCCATCACGAAGACTTGTATCAAAAAATTCAACTTTACGCATAGACAATCCTCTTTCTAAAAGTAAAAACGATAGTAGTAAAAAAACATCTCACTCGGAAACCCAAGCGAGATGTTTTTACCTCCCGCTTGGTAAGCCAAACAGGACTAATGCTTTTGCACTAGCCCTCATTACGCAATAGCAAAACAGTTGTAGTTGCGAATGTCATTTGACTCATTTCCTTTCGATGTATCTTGGTTAATATGATACATCTTTCCAACTTGAAAGTCAAGGAAAAATTACTGAATTGACTGACTTTTCTGACCACTTTTTACATTTATTTTCAAGAAAAGAAAAAAGCTGACCGAAGTCAACTTTTTATTTGTTAATGATAACTACTTATCTCAGCTTATTTTCCGAGGTAGTATTCGCTAACAACGTTCAATTTTTCGTCAAATTCGAATACCAATGGTGGGAAGTTTGGAATTTCAACATCCATGATTTCGTCATCTGACAAGCCTTTGATGTGTTTTACAAGGGCACGGATTGAGTTACCGTGTGCACCTACGAATACGTTTTTACCATCTTTAAGAGCTGGAGCGATTTTATCCTCCCAGAATGGAAGGGCACGTTCCAAACTAACTTTCAAGTTTTCAGCATCTGGAATTACTGAGTCATCAAGTGAAGCGTAACGACGGTCAGTGTGTGCTGAGTGCTCATCATCACGATCCATAAATCAAATTTCATTTCAGATTATAGATTAATTTACTGCCTAACCCCAGAAAGCATCTTCTACTGCTTGATCTGATGAAAAGAGCCAAACTTCCTTGATCTTTCCATCATCCATGCGAAAAAGATCAATACCATTCATGTTGAGTTCCTCGCCGTCTGGGCGAGTTCCAACAAAGGTCACATTGGCTGCTACAAGGTCAATATTTTCAGACACCCAGTTAGTCAATACTTTGAAGGTACCGTTTGTTTTTTCTGAAAATTGAGCCAAGTGTGCTCCAAGTGCTTCTTTTCCAACAACTGTACCGGAATTACTATGCTGACCTGGCTGGTGCCAGATAATATCATCTGCCATAGTCTCAAAAACAGCTGGAAAATCACCTGTTATAAGACCATTGTTATATGCATTGAAAATTTCTAAATTTACTGACATGAGTTACTCCTCGTTTCTTTTATTTATGATATAATATTATCACTTACTAACAAAAAGACAAGTAGGCACTTTATTGTTATCTAGTATCAAATACGATACTATTATTGTCAAATAAGAGAATAATTTTAAAAAATTTGGAGGAATTATGGTAACCAAAGTCAGTGAATACGGAATTTGTCCTTTTGCCACGACGCAGCGTGTACTAACAGGCAAATGGGCTCTAGTCATCATCTATCAACTCAGTACGGGGACTAAGCGTTTTAATGAACTACAACGTCTAATTCCTGGCATTACCCAAACCATTCTAACACGACACCTCAGACAGCTCGAGAAGGATAAAATCGTGGAGCGTAAAGTCTATGCTGAAGTTCCCCCACGGGTCGAATACAGTCTAACTGAAATGGGTAGAAAATTTCAAGGTGTCCTAGATGCCATTGAAAGTTGGGGACTGGAGTATATCGAAACTCTAGACTAATTATCTCCTTGGTTCATCTCACCTTACAAAGTGAGACGAACCGAGAGTCACTTCTCAAAAAAAAGGCGGAATAAATCCCGCCTTTTATCTTTTATAATTATTTTCCGAGGTAGTATTCAGAAACAACGTTCAATTTTTCGTCAAATTCGAATACCAATGGTGGGAAGTTTGGAATTTCAACATCCATGATTTCGTCATCTGACAATTGTTTGATGTGTTTTACAAGGGCACGGATTGAGTTACCGTGTGCACCTACGAATACGTTTTTACCATCTTTAAGAGCTGGAGCGATTTTATCTTCCCAGAATGGAAGGGCACGTTCCAAAGTAACTTTCAAGTTTTCAGCATCTGGAATTACTGAGTCATCAAGTGAAGCGTAACGACGGTCAGTGTGTGCTGAGTGCTCATCATCACGATCCATTGCTGGAGGCAATACATCGTATGAACGACGCCAGATGTGAACTTGCTCATCACCAAATTGCTCAGCAGCTTCTGCTTTGTTTTTACCAGTCAAACCACCGTAGTGACGTTCGTTCAAGCGCCATGATTTTTCAACTGGAACCCAAAGTTGGTCAGATGCTTCAAGAGCCAAGTTAGTTGTTTTAATCGCACGTTTCAATACTGAAGTGTATGCTTGGTCAAATTCGATACCAGCTTCTTTAATCAATTTACCAGCGTCGATAGCTTGTTGAGTACCTTTTTCAGAAAGATCTACGTCAGCCCAACCTGTGAAAAGGTTAGCTTTGTTCCATTCAGACTCACCGTGGCGAGCGAAAACCAATTTTACCATTAGTTATGTCTCCTTTTTATTTTGGGTTAAACCCATTTACTGTATCTATTCTACCCAAAAAACCTTGAAAAAGCTAGCAAAATCCAAAAAATTCTGTAAAATTCTATTGCTTCTTGTCTTGGCAAAAAGAGACGATATCAGAATTTCGTTTTAGAGGCTTTAGCCCGTCCAATATTTCCTTGTTTTAGGCCCCTTTTCATGCTAAAATGAGATGAAATAGTAACATTTTACTTTGTGATCTTTAAGGAGGATCTTATGGTTTCTACTGCTACAAAAGTTGGTCAGTTTACGTTTGATAACTGTCTTATGAATGCCGCTGGTGTTCATTGTATGACTAAGGAAGAATTGGCAGAGGTTGAGGCTTCAGCTGCAGGTTCATTTGTCACAAAAACAGGAACACTTGAGGCCCGTCCCGGTAATCCTGAACCACGTTATGTGAATGTACCTCTTGGGTCAATCAACTCAATGGGATTGCCAAATAACGGTTTCGAATACTACCTTGACTATGTCATTGAATTACAAAAGCAACCCAATACTAAAAATCATTTTCTTTCTCTCGTTGGTCTTTCTCCTGAGGAAACACACACCATTCTTAAAAAAGTTCAAGAAAGTGACTATGAAGGGCTGGTTGAACTCAACCTTTCATGTCCTAACGTTCCGGGTAAACCTCAAATCGCTTACGATTTTGAAACAACAACCGAGATCCTAACTGAAGTCTTTTCTTACTTTACGAAACCTCTTGGTGTGAAATTACCACCATACTTTGATATTGTGCACTTTGACCAAGCTGCTGCCGTTTTCAACCAATTCCCACTTGTCTTTGTTAACTGTGTGAACTCAATTGGTAATGGCCTTTACATTGAAGATGAGTCTGTTGTCATCAAACCTAAGAATGGTTTTGGTGGTATAGGTGGTGACTACATCAAACCTACTGCCTTGGCAAACGTTCATGCTTTTTACCAACGTTTGAAACCTGAAATCCAAATTATTGGTACTGGTGGTGTAAAATCTGGTCGAGATGCTTTTGAACACATCCTTTGTGGCGCAAGTATGGTACAAGTTGGTACTGCCCTTCAAAAAGAAGGTGTCGCTATTTTTGACCGTATTACTAAAGAACTTAAAGAAATCATGGAAGAAAAAGGTTACGAAACTCTTGAAGACTTCCGAGGAAAACTTCACTACATCGACTAGTCTATAAAAAAAGTTTGGAAGATTTTCCAAACTTTTTTTGTTATTTGATGAGGATTCTCTTATTAGACAAGACCATCATCATCGCGTTCATCCCAGTCTTCAAAAGGGTCCTTGCCCTCTTTTTCAGCTTGAAGACGTTTCTGACGCGCTTCTTCAATTTGTTCTTCACTTGGCTTCATCAGTTTGCTAATAGCAACAATACCTGATAGTTTAATAACAGTAAAAACCAAAAGAAAAATCAATACCACTGTTATGGTTTTCATAGATTTCCTTAACTTATTTCGTATAAATCAAAACCCCTAAAATCTTAGGGGTTTTTACATTATTTAACTGCGTCTTTAAGAGCTTTACCAGCTTTAAATGCAGGAACTTTAGAAGCTGCGATTGAGATAGCTTCACCAGTTTGTGGGTTACGACCTTGACGAGCAGCGCGTTCGCGTACTTCAAAGTTACCGAAACCAATCAATTGTACTTTTTCACCTGCAGCAAGGAATTCTTCGATAGAAGCGAAAACTGCATCTACAGCTGCTGCTGAATCTTTTTTAGTAAGCTCAGTTGCTTCTGCAACTTTAGCGATCAAATCTTGTTTGTTAGCCATTGTAACAATCCTCCAATTTATTTCTAAGCGAATAGTATTTTTAGCGCTTGAACAAGTATTATCTTATCCTAAAAGGCCTATGAGGTCAAGTAATAAACGCTAATTTAATCGCTTTTTTGCAAAAAGTAAAGGCTTTTTAATTTATTGTCTTATAGATGTCAAATTCGATACGGTCATTAACCAAATCTAGGCTTTGAGCACGTGCTGTTATCCCCTTCTCATTCTTCATAGACTGAATATTTAGGGTAACCTTTCCCTTCTTACTATCGATTGCGATGTAATCAGGAAGGTTAGTCGAACGTTTAATCATCTTAAGGGCATCCGAAACAGGCAGTTTCAAGGTTCCAGCTGAAAGCTCAGAAACATGCAGTACAATTGCTCCTGATTCACTAACAACCGGCGTAAAATAGACATATAGAGGAACAGGATGACCTAAAACCTTATAGCTACTTTCAAAAACGATTTTAGAATTGGTAACCTTGACCTTGAAACGCATCTTATCAGTCGAATAATCCTGGGCAAAGCCTGTAAGAGCAGCGTCAAGCTCATCCTTAGTCATACTATATTTTCCAATTTTAGTTGCTCCCTTGGGTAGGGATACAGAACTTGTCGTCTCCACTGGAGTCATGATTCTATATGTCACAACACTTACTAGGGCTAGATTTAAGGCCAAGAGTCCTAAAAATAGCCACTTCCATATCTTACTCACCTGACCACTCCTTCTTTGTTTGGTTAATACGTTTCAAAATGGCATCTGACATAATTTGATAACCTGTATTATTTGGATGAAAATGATCATCCTCAAAAAGAGCATCGTTCAGGCTATCTTGAGAAGATTTACTAGACTGATAGGTATCATCAGAACTTGTAACACCGCCCTTACCATCAATTCCCTTATAAAGCAAATCATTTACAGGAACAAAATACACATTATCGTACTCTTTGCACACCTCTTCAGTAGACTGGTTCCAATTATCTACAATAGTTTGCATTTCTGTCATCTCTGGAAAATTAAGATAAAAAGGATTGTAAATACCAACAATATAAATTGGTAATGTTTTATTTTCCTTGCGAGCTAGCTCAATAATCTGTCTTAATCTCTTTTGATAGGCCTGAGCAGGCTTAGTGAAGGTAGCTACATTAAGATTCGTGATATTGTCCTTAATGACATGGATCACATCATTACCACCAACTGTCAGAGTCATCACTTTAGCCTTTTTGAGATCTCTTTGAATATCCTTCTTTTCTTGCATTCTTTTGAGAATTTGATTACTCGTATTCCCCGCAATACCGTAGTTACGAGAAGTCACTTGCCAGTCAAAATCTGACTCTAATGCCTGTGATAGCACAGGAACGAATCCTCCTTGATTACTACTATCACCTACCCCTTGAGTAAGGGAATCACCAATAGCAACATAGGTCACATTTTCATTTTTGATAGATTTAATCTTTTCTGCAATTTTTGATGACTGATGCGTACTAGGAACGATAAAAATGAAGAGGCCGATAAATAAGAGAAAAAGCAAGAAGAAGCCTACGAGGCTTCTAACTAATTCTGATTCTTTCCACTTATTCATAACGAACCATTACGGCAAAGGCGCCTTCACCAGTGTGCGTTTGAATGATGGAACCAGTCTCAAGGATTGAAATTGGAGCACCCAAAACCTCAAGTTTTTCAGCCAGTTCATGTGCTAAATTAGGTGTCCCTGCATAAGAAATACCAATCTCTGCCACTTTGCGGTCCTTATCCTTGATACCATTAATATAAGAATCTAACCATTTCGTGAAAGTCTTAGCTCCTCGCCCCTTAGCAATCGTATTCAACTGATAGTCTTTCAACTCCATGATGACACGGATATTGAGCAATGAAGACAGAAGACCTGTTACACGTCCAATACGACCACCTTTAACCAGATTCTCAAGGGTAGAAACACCAATATGAAGTTCTGATTTATTTTTCACTTCTTCAACATGGGCTACAATCTCATCAAGACTAGCTCCTGCTTCGGCTAATTTAGCTGCCTCAACAACTTGAAACTTGAGGCATTGATCCGTAAAGCCAGAATCGATGACAGTTACATCTGCTCCTGAAAGACTAGCTCCTTGACGTGAGGCTTCACATGTCCCAGAGAGCGTGTGCATAATGTGGATTGCCACAATTTGTTCTGCACCTTCTTTGACAAGATTTTCATATGTCTCAGCAAACAAACCTACAGGTGGTTGGCTTGTCTTTGGTAACTCTTTACTATGCTTCATCATTTCCAAGAAACGGCCTTCTTCTCGAAGGTCACTATCTGAATAGATGACACCGTCCACCATTACCGACAATGGGACAACAGTGATATTATATTTTTTAACCAATTCTGGTTCAATCGTGATTGACGAATCGGTTACAATTCTGATTTTACTCATAATTTTCTCGCTTAACACAAATTTTTATTCTATTATAGCATGACTGGAAAGGTTTTCCCAAGTCTTTTCCTAAAGAGAGTCATCCACCTTTAACAAAGCTCTTGCTTGGCTCAAGGCAGCCTCCGTCACGTTATCACCTGCTAACATCTTAGCGATTTCTTGCACCCTTTCCTCAGGTGTCAAAAGACGAACACGAGAGACAGTTGTCTCGTTATCGCTTTCCTTAGAAATAAAGAACTGATAATCAGCAATAGCAATAACTTGAGGAAGGTGACTGATGGCCAAGACCTGACCATGACTCCCAATCTTATGAATCTTCTGAGCGATGGCTTGGGCAACACGTCCTGAAACGCCAGTATCAACCTCATCAAAGACGATACTTGTTTTATCTTCTTTGCGGGCAAAGGCTGACTTAATCGCTAACATGAGTCGTGATAATTCACCACCTGAAGCTACCTTAACAAGCGGTTTAAAGCCTTCACCTGGATTGGTTGAGATGTAAAACTCAACCTGCTCATTACCATCACGATTAAATTTCCCCTTAGTAAAGGTAACTTTAAAATCAGCTTTATCCATATAGAGGTCGCATAACTCGTTCTTAATCTCAGCTTCAAGAGCCGTAGCAATTTGATGGCGTGCTGTTTGTAGTGTCTCCGCAGACGCAAGCAGGTCCTTTTCAAGTTGCTTAAGCTCTTGTTCCATAGCATCTGACGAGCTAGAGTTTCCTGTCAGAAGATTGTATTCTTTACTTGAATTTTCCAGATAATCCAAGACGTCATCGACAGTCCCACCATATTTACGAGTAATGGCATTAATGGTATCTAAGCGGTGTTCAATCTCTTGTAAACGTCCAGCATCAAAGTCCAGATTATCCAAAAAATCACCTAGTTGCTTAGTGACATCTTCCAAAACATAATAGGCTTCTGATAGATTCCCAGAGAGTTCTTTGTAATCAGAGTCATACTCTTCAAGAGACTGGAGGTCATTCATGGCAGAACGAACATTTGAAAGGCTTGAAAAATCTTCATTATCCAGCATGACATAGGCATTTGTTAAGGTATCAGCAATTTGCTTATGATTAAGAAGCTTGTCTCGCTCCTGCATCAAAGCCAAATCTTCTCCTGATTTTAGAGAGACTGCTTCAATTTCTGCAATCTGAAATGCTAACATTTCAATTCGAGCCTTATGCTCCTGCTCATTTTTCTGCTTTTCAAGAACAGCTTTTCTTAACTCACGATAGCGGTCAAAATACTCCTGGTACTCTTTCTTAGTCTGGAAAAATTCCTTGTCACCAAAGGCATCAAGCATGATAATATGCAGAGCAGGTTTCATAAGCTCTTCCTGGTCATGTTGTCCATGGATATCTACCAAGAAGTGCCCAACAGACTTAAGCGTCGTTAAATTGACCATCTGCCCATTGATACGACTAACACTTCTACCATTTTGGAAGATTTCACGACGGATAATCAATTCATCCTCAACAGGAATCCCATTATCTTCCAAGATACTAACCAAGGCAGGATTTTGTTCGATTGAAAAGAAGCCCTGAATTTCAGCCTTAGATGCTGAATGACGGACGACCTCACTAGAGGCCCTAGCACCCAACATAAGATTCATAGCATCTATAATAATGGACTTACCAGCACCTGTTTCACCAGTAAGGACGGTCATACCATTCTCAAAGTTTAGAGAAATCTCTTCAATAATTGCGAAATTCTTTATCGTAATTTCGAGAAGCATAGGCCCTCCTATTCTTCAACCCACTTAATGATTTGCCCCTGTAGTTCAATAGCTGCTAACTCTGACTGAGCCACTAAAAAGAGGGTATCATCATCAGCAATAACACTAAAAATCAAATGCTTGTACTCATCTAAAAGAATCTTCTTGATGAGGCGGCTTGTCCCAGGTTGAACAACGATATTCATAAAGGCATGTTGACGATCAACGCGCAACAAGCGACGAGTCGCAACAGAGGTTCCACCTACTCGTCTAGGAGCAGTTGAGAGCCCATAGATGTAAGAACCGTCTTCAGTTGGTACTTTGGTAATACCAATTTCATTGATATCACGCGATACAGTCGCTTGAGTAGCCTTTAATCCCTCATTTTGGAGTAATTTTACCAATTCTCCTTGAGTCGTAATTTTATTTTCTTGGACAATCTTTCGGATTAACTCCAAACGATCATTCTTCTTCATTCTTTTTAAACTCCTTGTGTGCTTGTGCTACAACTTCCTTAATAGAGGTTTGAGCATCATTTTGAGGAGAATTTGTCTTCTCCAAGTGTGCGAGAAACTCAATGTTACCATGACCACCTTGGATAGGTGAAAAATCCAGCCCCTTAACTGAAAAGCCATAGTCAACCGCAAAAGCAGTCACTGTTTCTAACACTTTTTCATGGACACTGCTCTCACGGACAATCCCGTTTTTCCCAATTTGTTCACGGCCCGCCTCAAATTGTGGTTTCACAAGAGCAACAACTTGCCCCCCATCAACCAATATCTTAGCCAAAGCCGGTAGAATCAGATTAAGAGAGATGAAGCTGACATCAATCGATGCAAAAGACGGTAGTCCTTCTGTGAAATCGACAGGTTCAGCATAACGAAAATTATATTGCTCCATGGAACGAACACGCTCATCTTGACGCAATTTCCAAACCAACTGATTGGTACCGACATCAACAGCATAAACCAGTTTTGCCCCATTTTGAAGCATAACATCAGTAAACCCACCTGTTGAGGCTCCGATATCAATGGTCGTCATACCTTCAACTGACAGATTGAAAACTACCAAAGCTTTTTCAAGTTTGAGTCCTCCACGACTCACATACTTAAGTTTTTCACCTTTAAGCTTCAACTCTGTACCGTCGTCGATTTTTTCACCAGGTTTATCGTAACGCTCACCATTGATAACATTAACAACTAAACCTGCCATTACGCCACGTTTTGCTTGTTCTCGTGTTTCAAAAAGGCCTTGTTTATAAGCCAAGACGTCTACTCTTTCCTTAGGCATGGAGTCGTAACCTTTCTATGATTTCTATAATACTGTCTTTCTTGAAACCTTGAGTCTCAGCTAGATTTTGGAAAATAGCCTCAGCTTTACTAAGTGATTCTTCGAGGATAGCATGTGATTTTTCCAGACCAAGAAGAGCTGGATAGGTTGATTTTCCCGCTACTACATCTTTTCCAGGTGTCTTTCCAAGTTCTTCGAAATCAGCAGTCACATCCAAAATATCATCACGGACTTGAAAGGCAAGACCAATCAGGCGACCAGCTTCTTTCAGATTTTCCAAAACCTCTAGATTTTTTTGAGCAACAATACCAGCCGCCACAAAAGGAAAGGTTAAAAGCATACCTGTCTTATGCTCATGAATTTTAGCTAGTTGCGATAAATCTAGTTCCTGACCTTCCCCCTTCATATCCAACATCTGGCCACCAACCATACCGAAGGTGCCTGAGGAATGAGACAATGCTTGAATCAATTGAACTCGAATTTCTGCTGATAGCTCTGTTTGGGCCAGGAGATCAAAGGGATCCAAAAAGAGAGAATCGCCAGCCAATATCGCCGTTGCTTCATCAAATTTCTTATGGTTGGTTAAACGTCCTCGACGGTAATCATCATCATCCATGGCCGGCAGATCATCGTGAATCAAACTTCCAGTATGAATCATTTCAAGACTTGCAGCAACATCGAAATGACTAGGAGTAAGCTCTAAACCAAATCCTTCAAGTAAATCTAAGAAAATCAGTGGACGAATACGCTTGCCTCCACTATCAACTGAATAAAGGATGGCAGTGATTAAATCACTTGATACAGGAAGATTCTTTTTTTGGTAGTAATCACGGATAGCCGCATCAATTTTATTTAGCTTGCTCATTAGGCATCCATTTCCGTTTCTGTACCATCTGCTTGCATGACCTTAACTAGTGTCTTTTCAGCATCTTCCAAGGTCTTCTGCAAATCTTTAGACAAGGCCATTCCTTTTTGGAACTCAGCAATAGCATCCTCAAGAGCAACATCTCCTGTTTCGAGCTTAGTGACAATGGCTTCTAAGTCCTGTAAATTTTCCTCAAATGTTTTTTTAGTTGACATTTTTCACCTCTACTTCTAGTTCTCCATCTCTCATTTGGACGGTTAATTGATCACCTTCGGTAATATTCTTGGTACTGGTTAAAGGTTTATCATTTTTTTTGACAATGGCATAACCCCTTGCAACAATACGGCTAGTATCTAGAGACAATAAAGCATCCTGTGCCTTTTCTAATCTCACACGGTTACCATTAATGGTGTTCTTGGTTGTGGTCACCAATAAACGTTGCAAAGACTCTCGACGGTCTTGATAGTTCTGAACACTACTCAGAAGATTTAAGCCTTGTAACCGTTGTTTCAAAAGTTCCGCTTTTTTTTGTTTTCGCTCGAAATCTTGACTCATGAAGGTTTCAAGCCTTGTTGTTAGTCGATCCAACTTTTGTAGATAACCATCGTAAAGGCGTTCAGGTTGCCTAAAGACAACAGATTGTGACAATTTGGCCAAGCGTTCCTGGTTATATTGTATACGTCTCAAACAGGCTTGATAGGCTCTATTTTGTCTTTCACGAATCCAAACCAAGGTATCAGCCTTTGATACCGGAGTCGCAAGTTCTGCCGCTGCTGTAGGCGTAGCAGCTCTACGATCTGCAACAAAGTCAGCCAAAGTCGTATCTGTTTCGTGACCAACGCTTGAAATCACAGGTAGGCGACTCTCAAAAATCGACTGAACCACAATTTCCTCGTTAAAAGCCCAGAGGTCTTCAATAGAACCTCCACCACGGCCAACGATAAGTAAATCTAGGTCATCCCTTTGATTGGCTTTTTGGATATTTTCAGCAATTTCCTGTGCAGCTCCTTCACCTTGAACCTTGGTAGGGAAAAGTAAGATTTCTACCCCAGGAAAACGACGACTAACGGTCGTAATAATATCTCGAATAACCGCACCACTAGGACTAGTGACAACCCCAATTTTTTTGACAAAATTAGGCAGAGCTTGCTTATGACGATCATCAAAGTAGCCTTCTGCAGTCAATTTTTTACGAAGCTGCTCAAACTGGATGGCCAAAGCCCCAATACCATCTGGCTCTGCCTTCTCGATAATAATGGAATAAGAACCACTAGGTTCATAAATCTGAACCCGACCAACGACATTGATCTTCATCCCTTCTTCGAGTTCAAAACCAAGTTTTTTGAAAACTCCAGCCCAAATCGTCGCCTGAATAACAGCTCCTTCATCCTTAAGCGAAAAATATTGGTGACTCGGACGTCGACGAAAATTGGAAACCTGCCCCGTCAAATATACCCTCTCTAAATAAGGATCACGGTCAAATTTCATTTTCAAATATTTGGTTAAGGATGTGACCGATAAATAGTCTGACACGACAACTCTCCTTTATTTAAGCTAGCCTTGAAAACCTGAAGACATTAAAAAAGTTCTGCAGAACTATCATCCCCAAATCTTCTCAGTCGGCTTTTTAATTGTATACACGATTACTTAAAATTATACCAAAAAAGACTGTCAAAAGACAGTCTCAACCACCATTGTCAGGTGTTTTATATGGTTTCATTAATCGGTTGTATATTTTTTTGAAACAACGTCCCAAGAATCGCTTGAACCATCAATACCACCATAGGCTTCGAGTTGTCCCTTCTTGTCCACACGGAAAAGAAGAACATCATTACCATAGGCATCATAAAGTTGAGCATAAACTAGGTTATCATCATCATCGGTCCAAGAATAGACTTTCCAACCTAGATTTTTATAATTTTCCCCTGTTGACCCTTGTTCTTTAGCATAGGTAGAAACTACCCAGTCTTCCAACTGCTGGTCAGACAAGGATGAAGTATCAACTTGAGAGGATTGATTATCAGATGATGCTGCTGCTTGTTCCTTACTTTTAGCTAACTGGCCATTTTTCCATGGATTTGTTACACTTTCTTTTTGGTTATTACTATACCACATCAAGGTAACCACAGGAATAACCACTGCAAGTACTGCAACAACTCCAATTACCCATCTAATGATTTTAGGATCTTTGAGTTTATCAAAACTCGAAACTTTTCTTCCCTTTGTAGTTTCATTTTTACGACGTCTAAATTCGCTCACAGCTTTTTCCTCTTTTTCTTGAAAGTAGTCCCTTTTTTTCTTTTCCTCTTGTTCCAAGAGTTTTTGCACTTCCCTACGACCCTGCGGATCACTCGTTTGAGCCAATGAAATCTGCAACTGAAAAATACGATTATCCAAAGCTTGCTCATATTCTTTGGCTGCTTCTCTATCACCATTATCAGCTAAGGCTCTCAGATACTCTTCATTACTGAATTCAGCCATTCACTATATCGCTCCTGCTTCTAAATCGTTTCTTCTATTTTCTTAAAGCCTGAGACTTTTGTCAAGTTACTAGTTTGTAACAAATTCTTACAGCTGTAAAAAGCCGAAGAAAGTCACATTCTCCAGCTTATTTCTTGGTTGTTTCTTTATAATACTTACAATAACTTTGAAGAGGACATGTCTGGCACTTAGGATTCTTAGCTAAGCAATGATAGCGTCCAAAGAAAATCATACGGTGATGGCTGATAATCCAATCCCTCTTTGGGATTTTCTTCATCAGTTCCGCTTCGATTTCCTCTACACTAGCATCCTCTGGGGCAATATTTAGCCTTTTAGAAACACGTGAGACATGCGTATCTACAGCAATAGAAGGAATACCATAAACCTCAGCTAAAACCACGTTAGCTGTTTTTCGTCCCACACCAGGTAGACTTTCCAATTCCTTATGCGTTTTCGGAACCTGTCCATCAAAATTCATTAAAACAGCTCTAGCAGTCTTGATGATGTTCTTTGCCTTATTCTTATAAAGACCGATTGTTCGCAAACACATCTCAACATCATCAAGATTAGCAGAAGCCAAATCCTCAATTTCTGGATAACGCGCCCACAAGCCTGGTGTAATTTTATTAACAGCCTTATCAGTTGTCTGGGCTGATAAAATAACAGCAACTAACAGTTGGAAAGGAGTTTCCCACTCCAACTCTCCATGAGCATTGGGAAACATCTCCCCCATGAGAGCTAGAGCCTCATTAACACGTTTTCTTCCTAACATTATTGGCCACCCCATAATTGACGGGCGGCATCCATTCCTGTTTTGAAGTCATCCGAAACTTGGTGATGGTGCTTCTTACCTTGATGCTCCAAACGACGCTCTTCAACTTGAATTTTCGTCGTAATACCACTCAATTTCCAGTTACGCAGAACCCCTTTGATGTAATTCCAATTTGTCTTGCGGTTAAATACTGCTTCTTTCAGAGCTTCACGGATAAGTTCGGGATCAGTATGCTCTTCTTGAATTTCCTTGTTTAAATCTTCGATAACCATAGGATTCAAGATTCCCAAAGCTTGTTCTAACTCATCTGTTAACTGCTTGATGAGCTGTGTATTTGTAGGCTGACCAACTACAGGCCCCGTCGTTGTCTTTTCATTGCTCACTAACTTATCCAAAACTGCCAAGGCAGGTGAAGCATCTACAACCATCTCAATTTCATTATTAACCTTAATAGTCGTGAAATCAAGGAGTCCAGCCTCAGTCAATGTCGTAATACTTTTATTAACCTCAGTTGGTGTCTTTCCAGTTGCTTGCGCTATCTGACTAGAAGCCACTTCTCCAATCTGAGTTGTCGTTTGTAGATAGAGAAACTGCCAAACCAGAAAGTCATCCGCAGATGGAAAAATATCCTTAAAGTGGAAAAATAAAGCATTAGGAAGGACCAGATTGCCTGATCGATACTGTTCAAAAAAACTCATATTTACCTTTCAGAGTAGCTAGACACCTAAAAAGTCTTTATGCGCTCACATAAGTCTTTTGAGACTGTCTACTACAAATAACCGTAGAATGAAAAATCGTCTTCCAACTCTTCTAAACGATAAGGTGTTTCTTGATATACCGCATAGTTAATCCAATTGCTAAAGAAGGCCGATGCCGCAAGATTCCAACGCAGTTTAGGTTCCTGACTTGGATCATCCTCTGGGAAATAGTTTGCCGGTACGTCTGGATCGATCCCGGCATCCAAATCTCTTCGGTATTCTCTGGCCAGAGTATCACGGTCATATTCAAAATGACCGAAACTATATACTTCACGAAGATTCTTACTTGCTAAGATGGATAAACCGACCTCTGGTCCTGACACAACAATATCTAAATCCGTCTTGTTTTTAATATCCTCGAGCGTAACCTCAGTATAGCGAGAGTGTGGTGACACAAAGCTATCATCAAAGCCATTCATAAGGAAGTTTTCAGGCATGTCAACCGTTTGTTTATAGATACCAGATAATTTCTCTGACAATGGGACCTTGTCAACTCCATGCTTATAATAGAGACCTGCTTGAGCTCCCCAACACAGATGAAGTGTTGAATAGACATGCTTTTTAGACCAGTCAAAAACCTGTGTCAATTCTTGCCAATAATCAACTTCTTCAAAAGGCATTTGCTCAACAGGAGCACCTGTTACGATGAGACCATCATAATACTTATGCTTAATTTCATCAAAAGTCTTATAAAAGGTTTCCATATGTTCGGCATGGGTATTTTTTGACTTATGACTAGCCATATAAAGAAACTCGACGTTAATTTGAAGTGGCGTATTGGCCAAAAGACGTAGCAATTGAGTTTCCGTAACTTCTTTAGTAGGCATAAGATTAAGGATTAAGACCTCCATTGGTCGAATATCCTGGCTACTAGCTCTGTTCTCATCCATGATGAAGACATTTTCCGAACGCAATACATCAAGAGCTGGTAACTTATTATCAAGTTTTATAGGCATAACAATATCTCCATCCTTATTTATTCTATCTTCATATTATAAACCGGGGAGGTATTGTTATCAAATATATATTTTCTCTAGTTAGCTATAGCTTTAAACTATATTTAGAGGCTACCTTTGTTTTAAAAGAGTTAAAAAGGCCCTAAGGCCTTTTGTTAGTTCATAGATAGATTTATCCTGGGAAGTTCATCAATACTTTAGTATCGTAACCTTCAATAGCTTCACGTCCATTAAGACCATCAAGCTCAATCAAGAAGGCACAACCAGCAACGACACCACCTAGGCGCTCAATCATTTCAATTGTAGCTTTGACGGTACCACCAGTTGCCAAGAGATCATCAACGATAAGTACACGTTGGCCTGGCTTGATTGCATCGGCATGCATACAAAGTGTATCGACACCATACTCTTTTTCGTAATCGGCTGAAATCACTTCACGTGGCAATTTACCAGGTTTACGAACAGGAGCAAAACCAATACCAAGTTCAAAAGCAACTGGACAACCAACGATGAAACCACGCGCTTCGGGACCAACAATCATGTCAATCTTCTTATCAGTCGCATACTGAACGATTTCACGGATAGCATAGCTATAAGCATTTCCATCAGCCATCAAAGGACTAATATCACGGAAAGTAACCCCTTCTTTAGGGTAGTTTTCAATAGATGCAATATAATCTTCTAATTTCATTTGTTCTTCCTATAGGCTTTTCGCCAAAAAAATATTTACATACTATTATAGCATGAAATAGTAAATTTAGAAAATGCTAACCCTCATTTCAAGACGAATCCTTTGGATTAAGACTCCCCTACTTATACAGCCAATCATAAATTTCCTGTGGTGTTCCCAGAGCCATGAGTTCTTGGAACTTAACGAGTCGTTTCAGATTTTGGAAAATCTGACTGTCCTCAATCTCACGTTTTTCAGCTTCTTTATTGACTGTCATAACACCATTATCAATAGTCACAAAGTCCAATTCATCAAAGATTTGAATCATCTTAATCAGAAGCATCTTGTCAATTTTAAGGTAATTGCTGAGTTCATCCAGTTTATAGCGGACATCGAACTCTGGGAATTGGTAAATGGTTTTATAGAGCCTTGCAAATTGCTCTCTTGTTCCATAACCTGTCAGATAATAGGCTTCCTTTATACTATTTTTAAAATAGATAGCCTGGAAATCTTTACCTTCAAACCACTCTTTTAATTCTGTCGCTGATTCAGGTAGGGTGTTGAGGACAACCGCAGGCTCTGTGTCTGCTGCTTCTTCTACCGTTGGTAGGCCTTCAGGCAGTGCAATATTTTTTGAGCGAAAATCAAATAATTGAACACCATCTACACGCGCATCTTCTAGCATGAGCTGTAGCGTTGTCTGACCATTCCAAACATTAACAGACAAGGTCACTGCCAATTCCAAACCTTGAGCTTGTTGAAATTCTTGAAGCAGATTACCTTTATTAAAAGCGACAACGTCAAAGCTATCCTTGCCTTGCTTAACCTTAAACTTAAGATGGGCCCCATTTTGTCCCATTGTCCTAGCTTGAGTAACGGTAATATCATGTAGCCAAAAGACTGGCTTTTTATTATCCATACCAAAAGGTGCTAGTTTTTCAAGGCTCTTAATGGTATCCAAGCTAAGCTCACTGAGTTGGAGCTCCTCGTCTAAATTAAGCGTATTTTTGGCACTTGTATCAATGTCATTATCGTAGACATAATGACACAAAATATCTGAGAGTTGAGCAAGATTTTCCTCTGGAAGGGTCATCCCAGCCGCTCCAGCATGTCCTCCAAAAGCAGTAAAGATGTCTCGGTGGTCATCAAGGGCATGAAAGATATTGATAGATTCCAAACTACGGGCCGAACCCTTAGCCAAGCCATCTTCAATATTCAAAACCACTACTGTCTGGCTGATTTGTTCCATGATGCGCCCAGCCACAATACCTAGAACGCCAGGATGCCAACCTTCCTTGGCTAAAACCTGAACTGGTTTGTCCAAGTCTACCATGGTCATAGCTTCGTCAAAGATTTTTTGAACAACTTCCTTACGTTCTTCATTTTTGGCATTGATTTCCAGAGCAATGGCCTGAGCTTCCTCATCGTCAAATCCGGTCAGTAATTCAATGGCTGGATTTGGATCATCTAAGCGTCCCAAGGCATTGAGTTGAGGAGCCAGTTTGAAACCTACCGTTTCTTCGGAAATCGTTGTAGGGTCCACATCTGAAATGCGGAGCAATTCTTGAAGCCCGATACGCTCAGTAGTCTTGAGAATTTCCAGACCTACCTTGACCATAATACGATTTTCATCCGTAAGGCTAACCATATCAGCAATGGTACCAATGGCTACCAAGTCCAACATCTCTGTAGGAATAGTTTCAAGGAGGGCAGTTGCCAATTTGAAAGCTACACCACATCCTGCCAAATACTTAAAAGGATAATCGGCATCCGGATGCTCTGGATGGACAATGGCGTAGGCATCTGGAAGTTGTGCCGGCATACTATGGTGGTCTGTAACGATAACGTCCACACCTTGCTCTTGCGCATAAGCAATAGCCTCATTACCCGCTACCCCATTATCCACTGTAACAATGAGTGAAATGCCTTCCTGCTCAATGAAATACTTGTAGACACTTTCATTTGGCCCATAACCATCTGTAAAACGGTTAGGCAAATAGACTCGAGCCTCAGCTCCCATCATTTCAAGAGCTTCCTTGACAATCGATGCTGACGACATCCCATCCGCATCATAGTCTCCATAGACTAAGATTTGCTCATAATTTTCAATGGCCTGACGAATTCTAGCCACTGCCTTGTCCATATCATGAAGAAGATATGGATCATGAAGGTGTGATAAATCAGCCTTAAGAAAATCTTCAAGAGCCTCTTCTGTCGTCACGCCACGTTCATAGGCAATCTTGGCTGCTGTCTCTGCCAGCCCATGTTCTTTAGCAAGTTTAAAAAAGCCAGCATCTGGCTCTTTTGTGTTTATTTTCCAATCATACGTTGATGTAATCATGTTTTTATATTTTCTCCCTGTCATCTAGTCAACCTATTATAACATGAAAAAATTTATCATAGTGAATAGAAGCCTAAGTTTCCTAAAAAGAGAATGGAAAACATCGTAAGTTGCTTAGACTTGCGGTACATTTCCAATCAAGCCCTGCTTTTCTAGACAAAATAAAAGACTGAGTATTGCTCCTTATTTGACTTATGTTTTCTCAGATATTCCTTTCTTCTCTTCCTTTTATATAACTCAATTCTACTATCACTTTCAAGCAACATAAGGAAAAGCAAGAAAAAGATTCCCTATTTGGAAATCCTTTACATCAATATTTATAAATCATCCCTGTACAAGCTTGCTCTGAAAGTTCGACAAAGCCCAGAGATTGGTAAAAGGCTAGATTTTTCTCGCTACGATCAGTTGCAAGGAGCTTTTGATAGACATTGGGGAAAGTCCCTAAAGCCTCTTCTAAGAGTTTCGTTCCGATGCCTTGGCGTTGGTGATCTGGTCGCACCAAGAGGTCCTGTACAAAAATGACAGAGTGGCCATCTCCTACCAAGCGAATGTAGGCTACTAACTCTTCCTCATCATAGACTGCCAACTGCCAGAGACTGGCTTTGACAGCTTCTTCTAGCATAGCTGGGTTGTTGGTATAATTGGTCCAACCGACTGAACTGTACAGTGCGAGTAGGTCTGTCATCTCTGGAATCTCTTGTTTGTACTCTAACATCTTAACTCCTTTTTAATCTATAGTGCTGGAAGAAGGCGATATCCCGATAAGGGGACTCTTGGCAGACCGCCAGCTCCATCTTGAGCATAGACTCTCGCCATCCCTCTTGGTCTTTGAAGCGATTATCCTGCAAGGCATAAAAGACACGGATTCCTTGGTAGTCTTTATTTTCAAGAGCTAGATTTTCTATTACTGCATCTAGATCATAGGCTTGAGCCAAACCCATGGAGTGGGTTTCCAGATCTTGGCCTGCTAGTAAATCGAGGGCCTTCTGAGTATCATTTTCAAAGACGACGGTCTGTAGGACTCGGCCGACTTCATTGTGCTTGACGATAGAGAGCAGGCCTCCTGGTTTCAAGAGGCGGATGAATGCCTTGAGAACAGCCTTGCGATTCTCTACATACTCTAAGACATTGTGGCAGAGAATGACATCAAAGCTAGCATCCTCAAAGCTTTCTAACTGATCCAGACTCCCGACTAGTTGCTGATATGGGTGATCCTGGGTCCGCAAGGCTACCATTTCTTCATTGGGTTCTACAGCTAGAACTTGATTTTCTTGAGCCAAGTGGTTGGCCACAAGGCCAAAGCCACTGCCAAAATCAAGAACTCGCTTACCCTTGATATCCTGTAATTGGTCAAAAAGAATATCATAATAGATTTGACCCCAGGGTTGCTTGAGATTCTCTAAATACGCTTGGATATTTGCGGCCATCTAGTATCCTCCTATTTGTAGTTAAACACATTCGTAGCTAGTTTGTCCGAGATGCGTGGAAATAGCGTATATCCTTTGTGGGCAACTGCTAAGAGTCGTGGCAAGTTAACTTCACGTTTGTTTTTGCCCAGAATACGGATAATCTTTTTAGCCACGTATTTAGGACTGAGGACAAACTTTTTAACACTTTCAAGATAGGCTCCAGAGGGATCAGCTTGGTCAAAGAAACTTGTCTCAATTGGACCGGGATTGACCGTTGTCACATAGACTCCCTTATCAGCCAGCTCTAGACGAAGGGCATCTGAGAAGCCAATTACCGCAAACTTTGTCGCTGCATAGACACTTGAGTTGGCTGTCGCAATTTTTCCCGCCATACTGGCGATATTGATGATATGGCCGTGGCCTTGCTCCACCATTTTCTCAGCTATCAGACGTGAAAAGGTCATCGTCGCAAAGGTATTGATATCAAACATATCACGTACCTCTTGGCTAGTGTAATGATCATAAGACTTGAATTCACCAAAACCAGCATTATTGATAAAGACATCAATACGTCCAAATCGTTGATAGAGATAATCGACCATTTCTTTGATGGCATTGTCATCTCTAAGGTCAATGGCAAGGCAGGTTTTATTTTCCACATGACGATAACATTTCTCAAGTTTATCCTTATCTCGTCCTAAGAGGATAATGCCATCACTGGGTGAGAGCTGCTTGACAATTTCTTGTGCAAGCCCTCCTGAAGCACCAGTAATAGCGATAATACGTTGTTTAGCCATTAAATCTCTACCTCTTCCAGGTCACGAACGATGTGGGTGTTTTCAAAAATTGTTTTAGCATCTGCTGCCATCTTACCAATATCACGCCCCAGGAAACGAGCTGATACGTGATTTAGAAGAAGACGTTTGGCTGATGCATCCTTAGCAACTTGAGCTGCTTGCATATTGGTTGAATGCCCATGGCTCTTGGCAATTTTTTCGTCACCCTTACCATATGTGGACTCGTGAACTAAGACATCTGCCCCCAATCCAAGACGAACACTGGCATTCGTCTTACGAGTGTCACCTAAGATAGTGATAACCTTACCTTTCTTAGGTGCGGAAATAAAGTCCTTGGCAATGATTTTAGTTCCATCTTCAAGAACCACATCTTGCCCATTCTTAATTTGACCAAAAAGAGGACCAAATGGCACACCTGCTGCTTTAAGGGCCTCAGCATCCAAGGTTCCTTCGAGATCCTTTTGGACCACACGATAACCAACACAAAAAATGGTGTGATCCAACTTATCTGCATAAACCGCGAACTTGTCATTTTCCATAACCAAGCCTAGCTTATGCTCATCAATTTCCTTAAAATGCACATGGTAAGGGAGGCGTGTCCCAGAGGTACGAAGACTGGTCATAACATATTGTTTAATACCGACTGGACCATAAACCTCTAAATCTGTTTGTTCTTCACTCGATTGGAAGGAACGGCTAGCCAAGAAACCAGGTAGGCCAAAGATATGGTCTCCATGCATATGTGTGATAAAGATTTTTTTAACTTTACGAGGTTTGATTGTTGTTTCTAAAATCTGACGTTGGGTACCTTCTCCACAGTCAAACATCCAGACCTCATTGATTTCATCGAGTAACTTTAGAACCAGACTCGACACATTACGGGCCTTGGAGGGCTGCCCGGCACCCGTCCCTAAAAATTGTAATTCCATAACTTCCTATACTTTCTATCTATCGTTCTTCTTATTTCTGGACAATATAAGCCAGGCATTCACGCTGAGCAAAGCCATAATAAACGTTTTGCCCTTTATATTGAGACAAAAGTTCCACTAATTCGTCTTGATTGAAGCTAGCCAACTTAATGACATTTCCCTTCAACTTAGTTACACGACTAAGTAACTGTGTCTCAGGTGTTAACTCTTCCAATATTTCTTCGTCAAAATCAACCTTGGCCATCTTAATTTGAGTGCCTTCAAGATAAACCTTATACTGCGGAAAAACTTGAGCAAGCTCAAACAAAATACTGGCCGTTGGAACCTCTAAATGCTCGGCAAAGACTAAAGCCACCTCATCAGCATTTTCATAGCAAAATCCATAGGATTTTCCTGACAAATTGAGGCGAATAAATGGCTTGCGCTCATCAAAAGATGGTGCAGGGTTAAAGAGGTTCAACTCTTTTGAAAGGTCTAAGTAGTAATCCGTCGCTGCTTCAGGAGATTGTTTTTGGTAAATCTCTGCAAAATAAGCATTAATCACGCTTGGTGGTGGCGTAATGAAAGCCAATTTTTGACTGTCCGAAAGGTCTGACAAGGTATTTTCCAAATAGACCTTATCTAAACTTGTAAAACCACCATATTTTAAAGCTAAATCCATATAATCAGTCATAAAATTCTTCCAATTTCCATTTATTTTTCGGTGAAATATAACCTGTAATTTCTTCCACTTCTGTCTCAAATGAGTAGCTATCTAGCAAGGCTAATTGACTCAACTGATAAAGTTTATACGCTTGATCCTGATGAACCTTAATACTAAAAGGTTCAAAAATCTGTTGAATTTCGTCAATCAAGAGTCTTCTGAGAGCCTCACGACTTCCCTTGTCACGTGCTGAGAGACGAACATTAGGAAAGACTGTTGCTACTAGATTATCAGCAACATCCATCTTATTGTAGATTGCTAGGCGAGGAATATCAGTCATGTCTAAGTCTTTGAGAATGTCTAAGACCACCTTTTCATGCTCTTCGTGATTAGGATCACTCGCATCAATGACATGTAAAAGAAGGTCCACATTACGACTTTCTTCAAGTGTTGACTTAAAGGCAGCAACCAATTCTGTTGGCAAGTCCTGGATAAAACCAACCGTATCTGTCAAGGTCACTTGAAACTGATCCTTTAAGTAAATTTTCTTAGTCGTTGCATCCAAGGTCGCGAAAAGTTCATTAGCCTCATATTGCTTATCATCCGTCATAAGGTTCATGATCGTTGATTTCCCAGCATTGGTATAACCAATCAAACCAATTTTAAAGGTAGTTGAATCAACACGCTTTTCGCGAATGGTTTCTCGGTTCTTCTCAACAACCTTTAACTGGCGTTCAATATCAGCAATCTGGTTACGAATCGAACGACGATTGAGCTCCAACTGACTCTCACCAGGTCCACGGCTACCAATGCCCCCTGCTTGACGGCTGAGCATAATCCCTTGACCAGCTAAACGGGGCAACATGTATTTAAGCTGAGCTAAGTGAACCTGAAGTTTCCCTTCATGGCTTCTAGCCCTCATGGCGAAGATATCTAAAATTAATTGCATACGATCAATAACTTTTACGCCAAATGCTGCTTCAAGATTGGTATTTTGACGAGGCGTTAAACGGTTATTGACGATGACAGTGCTAATCTCATCCGCATCCACCATGGCCTTGATTTCTTCTAATTTTCCTGAACCTACGAAAGACTTACTATCATAGCGTTCACGCTTTTGGGTATAGCTAGCTACAACCTCTGCTCCTGCAGTTTTGGCAAGACTGGCAAGTTCCTCCATTGACATGTCAAAGTGCTCTGTTTCTTGCAATTCAACACCTACTAAAATAGCACGTTCTTGCTGTTTGGCTGTCTCTATCATAGCAAACCCCTTTTCGAAATAGTTGACTTCTATTATACCACAGGCAGGGGCAAAGAAAAGGTCACAGACCTTAATTTTTTTCAAAGAAAAACAAGTTGGATTAACCAACTTGCTTTCTCTTAATGTTTACGTGTCGGTTTCTTTTTCGAACCCTTACGACGCTTCCCTTGATGAATGCTTGGCGTATTTTGAGAAATGGTTTGACGCATTTTCTCAGTGGCCTTATCAACCTTATCTTTAGCCTTGACCAATTCTTGAGAGGCCTTGGTAACACTCTTCGAAGGCTTGTTTTTCTTAGACTTGCTCTTAGAAACAGGTTTCACTTGACTAGTTCCAGACGTACGCATACGACGAGACATAGCCAGGAGAATTTTATTTTCCTCGTTGAGGTTAGTCTGATAAGCCATTGAAAGCACCAAACCAACACCAATCAAGTTAGAGATGAGTGATGATCCCCCTTGAGAAATAAAGGGCAAAGGAATACCTGTCAAAGGAAGAATTCCGACTGCTGCCCCAATATTTTCAAAAATATGGAAGACAATCATCATGATAAAGCCTGTCGAAATAAAGGTATAGAAACGGTTGTTAGATTTAAACGTCACTCGCAACATGCGGTAAATAAGGAAGAGATAGGTTAGAAGAACCAATCCACCACCTACCAAACCAAAATCTTCCGCAATGACTGTGAAAATCATATCACTCTCACGAACCGGTACGTTCAACTCCAGATGATTAAAGCCTTTACCATAGATTCCTCCGGTACCAATCGAAATCATCCCTTGTGTCTGTTGAAAGGCGATACCGTCTGCATAAGTGAAGGGATCCAACCAAGCTGAGATACGGTTAATCTGGTAGGTTTGCACTCCCATCTTGAGCATGGCTTCCTTACCCCAATCTGTAGTAAATACCATTACAAACAAGGCTAATCCTGTTGCAAAAGCTAGAACTACCGGCAAGATAATCCGCCAAGATATCCCCGAAACCACTACGATACCGGCTAAAATAGCCAGAAAGACTAAGGCAGTCCCCATATCTCCTTGAAGAACTAGTAAACCTAAAACAGGGAGTGTGACTGCAACATATTGGAAGAGCAGTAACCAGTCATCCTGAAGGTTGGTCACTTCCTTACCTTGTTTAGCCCAAACACCTATTCTCGATAGAAAAAGGATGTAGGATATCTTCATAAATTCAGATGGTTGAAAAAGGGTGACTGATCCAATGCTTACCCAGTTTTTCGCTCCCGTCGAGGCTACCAAAGCAGGGGAATAGAAAACGAGAGGTAGAACCATAAGCCCCAGACCGAAAATATAGAGCCAGGGGGTTACCTTCCAAAGAAACTCTGTATTAAATAACATGACAACAAAAGCAAGTACTGAACCTAGAAAAATCCATAGTACTTGCTGAGACATGACTTGCACAAGATTCTTTGGGTAATCAAAACTTGTCGCGATAAATATCGAAACCAGGCCAACCAGTAGTAATATGAGAACTGGCAGGAGAATCGAGTAATCTATCCGACTTTCAATAGTATTTTTTGACTTAGCCATGTGTACTCCAAAATAAAGATTTAGCAAGAGTTATTATACCACTTTTTTGGCCAGACAAATGACCTGAATGTATAAAAGTTAGACAATTTTTTATGAAAAAAGCAACCACAAAAGTGATTGACTTCTTTCATTCATTAATCTTAATTTGACACGTAGCCTTTTCCTTGAGCGTTGAAGTATACCCATTGCCCTGAAGGAATTTTAACCCAACGATTAATAGCCTTTTCCCCTGTATGAACATCATAGTAAGAGATTGAGCCATCAGGATTCGCAGCTGTTGCACCTTTCACTTGCTTACCAGTTTGGTCAAAGTAAAGGTTTTGGCCGTTGATCGTCTGTTCGCCAACAACAAGTTCACCCTTGGCATCAGCATAATACCAGTTGTTGTCTCCAGTAGTGAAGAAGGTTGAGACTAACTTATTACCAGTAGCTCCATGGTAGTATGAGCGACTGCCATTTGCATTTGTTGCGAAGTCACCTTTAACCTGTTTACCATCAGTAGCAAAGAAGAGTTTTTGACCGTTAATCACTTGAGCTCCTGTAACGACATTTCCCTTATCATCAGCATAATACCATCTATCATGACCGGTAGTGAAGAAGGTTGATACCAATTTATCACCAGTATTCCAATGGTAGAATGAACGACTACCGTCAGTGTTCGTTACGAAGCCACCCTTAACTTGACGACCATTTGCATCAAAGTAGAGGTGTTGACCATTGATGACCTGAGCACCTGTGACATTACGTCCATGTGAGTCTGCATAGAACCAGTTGTTGTCCCCAGTAGTATAGAAGCCTGGTGTATGTGCCTTAGTCACAACACCCTTAGCATCGATATTAAAGGTTTGACCATTAACTACTAGTGATGTATCCACAAGTTTCACACCTGTAATGGCATCGTAGTATGAAGTCGTACCATCAGGATTGTTCACAAACTCACCTTTAACTTGTTTACCTGACTCATCAAAGTAGAGCTCGTCACCATTGATGGTTTGCGCACCACGAAGAACATCACCTTCGTTATTTGCATAGTAAGTGGCATCACCAACTTGGAAGAAGCGATTCTTAACTTGAACACCTTTTTCATTGAAGTAAAGGTTTTGTTTACCTACCTTAGTAAATCCAGTGGCAACATAGCCCTTATCATTAGCGTAGTACCAGTTACCATCTTGTTCAAAGAAGCCTGAGTACTTACGTTCACCTGAATCGCCACAGAAGAACATCAAGTGGCCGTCTTTTGTAGGAATGAAGATGCCTTTAGCTTGGTAACCATTGTCATAGAAGTATTTTTCCTTACCTTCTACTTCAGTCAAACCAGTAGCCATGATGCCACCTTTGAAGAAGTATTGGTAGAATTTCTCTTCCTTACCACTATCATCTTTAACAGTAACTTCTTTCCAACCAGTTTGAGTCGTCAATTTACCTGACTTACCATAAACCAATGATTGACCTTTGGCATTTTTAATAACACCATCAGTAAACATAACACCATTTGGCAAGAAGAAATAGTTTGAACCGTCGATAGCTTGTTCACCAGTTACAAGGTAACCCTTATCGTTAAAGTAGTACTGTTTGCCATTATATGTCACAAATTGACTCTTAGCTTGAGTACCAGATGTTGTATAATAAGTTACCCCTGTACCATCATAAGCAAATCCAGTTTTAGCTTTTGTATCACCAGTCAAGGCAGCTGGAAGGAAGGTACCTTTATCGTTAACGGTGAAGTACAATTTACCATCGCTGAGAACGTAGTCTGAACCACGTTTTTGGATGTTTGTACCGTTAAAGTACTTAGCTTCCCATTGTTTAATCTTCACAGATGGATCAATTGTCTTACCTGACGCTTCCATAACTTCTTTGAAGATTTCTGGATAAAGTTTTTGAAGTTTGTCGAGGAAGGCCCCACCATACTGTGCTTGGAAATCATTTCCTGATGACTTGGTATTTGTCACATAGAGCTTATTAACCAAGCTAGTATCATCAAGCACCTTACCATGCGTATCTGTACGAGTAGCTGTCACTACTTCTTTACCTGGGAGAGTATACAATTGGTCTGGAACCCAGTCAGCAATGACTTGAATACCTTGTTTGTGAAGAGCCTTGAGGGCATCACGAAGATCTTCTTTTGAACCATATTTATTGTTTTTGCTCATGGCAAAGTCGTAACGGTCTGTGAAGGCATAACCATTTTCAATAATAGAATCAAGGAAAGTGCCATCCTTAGATGAGACATATTGAGGTGCAATCTCAAATGACGTAATACCCCATGACTTGAAGAGGTCTGCGTTAGCTGCAATCAATTTGTTAGTATATTGACTATCCTCTTTGACAAAGTCTTGGAAGTTTGAGAAACCTTCGTAAATCACTTGTGCTTCAAGTGCTGCAGAAGAGCTATAAACCTTATCCCCTTCTTTGTAGGCTTTTGTTGATGGTTTGGCAAGAACGTTTTGATCGTCAGTCGCACCTACTGGTACCCAAACTGAAAGGTAACCACTCATATCAACAGTCTTAAAGCCTTTGATTTCATCAGCTGTGAAGACAAGATTTCCTTGTGCATCTGTGTATTTAACAATCTTAGTATCTGAATCATTCAATGAGGACACGATACCTTTATCCGTACCAAGCAAGAGTGGACGGTAGGCTTGGTTCTTGTGGGCTGCACCCATATTTACAGTAATTGTTTCACCATCTGCTAATTTCAAATCTGGGTTATTAGCAATGAGGGTCAACATACCAGAATTACGACCGTATTTTCCACCTTCTGTATCAGTCTTAGACATCAAATCTTGACCATAACGGACAGAAACCAAAACTTCTTTATTGTCTTTAGCAGACGATACGCCATCTCCAGCAAGATTGTGGATATAAGATGTTTGTCCACCAGCTACATATTTAGGACGCGCTTTAAGAAGAGTTGTGATTTGATCAAAGTATGGTGATTTCTTAGCCATGTACTGACCATTATCAGTATACAAGTCTCCATAATAAACACGTGTTGCTGCACCCATTGTTTGAAGCATCAAAGCATAAGCTCCAGGAATATTTGAATGCGTATATTCCTTATCCACTTTCAACATATCAGCATTATAAATGTCAAAAGCTTGTTTCAATTGATCTAATGTAAAAGTAAATCCATCTGTTGTAGGATCAATTTTTTTGCTGATAATGTCTGCGATAACCGTTTGAACTTCTGAGTCGTGTGCACGAACAAAGAGATAGGTTGCAAAACCAAGTTGATCATATGATGTAACTTCCGCACGGTTTGAAAGACCGAAATAACCACCGTTAATAAGGTCCTTCATTGATGCATTACGAGCACCTGTACCTTTATTAGTTACTGGACGAGTCAATCCATGAACAATAGACAAACGGAGACCATTATCCATAGAAAGGGCAGCTGTATTATGTTCGTCCACATAATATGGGTCGTTTTGAGACCAAGCTTCAAGAATTGAGATATTAGCAAGGGCACGTGCTTCAGACTCATTGACCTTGTAAGCAGCCTTCATGTATGAAGACACTAATTGAAGCATATCGATGCTGACATTGTCCACAGCATCAACACGGATACCATCAAAGTGAGCATCTTTGTCCTTGTCACCAAAGACGATTTGTCCCCAGTTCATGAAGTAATACAATTGGTTAAGCATTTCAGCTTGCACAATTGGGTTTGAGTTGTCGATATCGCTTGAAAGCAAGAACTCATAACCAGCATCACTACCACTCTTGATCTTATCGTTTGCCAAACGACTTGTTGCCGTTTGGTCAAGTTTACGGTAGTCTGAGTTAGCCCACTTCGTTAAATCACTATTAACAAAGAGGAGAGCCCCTTTTTGGAAGTGTTCTTTACCTGGAGATTCAGAGTTAATGTCCCATTTATCTTGGTCTTTAACAAAGGCCTCGATTGACTGACGCAACCAGTCTGTTGACTTATTAGCAGCAATCTTAACCTCAATCTTACGTTGAATGATTTGAGCAGCGGCATTCAAGCTAGCTTGAGAATTTTCAATCGTAAAGACATCTTTTGTTTCTTCACCATTGCTAAGAGCCTTAGTCATGTAGTTCAAGTAAGCTACTTGAGTATCCTTATCAGGCCACCAAGACATCAAAAGTGGGCGAAAATCTTTTTCAGTTGACGCTTTCCAAGTTGTTCCTGCTTCAAGGATTTCTTTTGGACGGTACCAACTATCAGCTGTCAAATAACCATCAACAAGTTCAAAGCTTGCTTTTGTTGAATCGTAGGCAGCATTGTTTTTAGTAAAATCAGTGACAAGATTTGTTGTTTCTTGTGTGAATGAATACGTTGATGTGCTTGAAAGGACACCATTCTCATCAAAATAAAGGACCTGACCATTTACAGTAATGGCAAAGTTTTTCTTATGTGATCCATCTTCTAAAAGATAGTAATATTTACCATCTTTTTCTTTTTTAATATTATCGAGTGAGACTGCAGCTTTAATTTCAGCTTCAGAAAGCTCTTTAGACTTCTCAGTCGTTGGAGCGGCTACTCCAGCATTTGCAGCTACTTCAGATGTTGTAGCTGTTTCTGGTTTAGCGGCTACTTCTGGCTTAGCAGTCGTTTCAGGTTTGGCTTCAACCTCTACTGCTGCAGCTCTATCACTAGTTGCTCCTGAATTTGGTTGAACTGTCGTTTCAGCTGGTTTATCAGCAGTAACTGCTGCTCGGTCTGTTGTTGTGGCATTTGAAGTATTTGCCACTTCAGTTGTTGCTCCTACCTCTTTTTCAACCACAGGATTTGTATTTTCCCCCACTGTAGTTGTTGAAGGTGATCCGTTAGAGTTATTTGTTTCTTCTGCAGAAGCGAGTGAAGTTGTGGTAACACTACCACCAACAATGGTAGCCAAAGCTGCTAAAGCAACAGCCAAAGTAACCCACTGCTTCTTCACTTTGTGCAGTTTATAGCGTACTTTATTTTCCATATTCAATTTTTCCCCAATATATTTTTTGTCTTAAAATCTACACCTTAAAGACTCATTTATTATATCATTTTTTAGCGCCAAACAAACTTGATAGATCTTATTTTAATGAGTTTTTTACTATCTTAATGATAGATTAAACAATTGTCATGTAATCGAATTGGATACTGTCAATAATTTTGTGTAAATACTCAAGTAGAGTTACGGAGTTTTAATCAAATAAGCTTTCAAGTGTGTCAGAACATTGGCCAAACTCTTTATGGATTCGTTGACTTTGGTTGAAATTATAATCTTCAAACAAAGTAACTAAGTAACGTTCCAGAGCATCCTCGTTAGGACCCCCCCTTCTTTTTCGTTTGACGTTTGATTTCTTTGTTGAGAGACTCAATGAGGTTTGTCGAATAAAGGCTGTGCCAAATCTGATAGGGAAACTGATAAAAAGTTAAAAGATTATCCGTATTCTCCAGATTTTCCATGACTTTACTATACTTTGGTTTCCATTCGGCGATAAAGTCCTCTAAAGCTTGCACTGCCATTTCTAAATTTTCAGCACGAATGGGAATAAATCTCTTTCTAGTAATGTGTTGCAACTCTACTATAACGGATTTATTCCTTTTTGTGTTTACACAACTTATTGCATACTACCCCCTGAAAAATATAAATATAGACATTTTAATCTATTTTGTACAGAAAATAACAACAAATGACTATATTCCTTGCCTATTTACAATTATTTTGATACTCTACAATCAGAGGTGAATATGATATGACAAAACAAAAAATTAATCGAATTGTAGGTTCCATTGGTGCTTTTATTGGAATTATAGTATTTGTTGCCTACATTCCTCAAATTATCGCCAATTTACAGGGATATAAAGCTCAACCATTTCAACCTTTATCAGCTGCTATATCTTGCTTAATCTGGGTTATTTATGGATGGACAAAAGAACCTAAAAAGGATTGGGTACTAATCATTCCAAATTCAGCTGGTGTTATTTTAGGTGGAATCACTTTTTTGACTTCATTTTAACAAATCTAATAGTATGTATAAAAAGCTGAGATGAGTTTCTCAGCTTTTTCTCTATTCTCAGATAATTAAACGCTGCACTCATTAACTTCCGCTTTTTCATTCACAATCATTCTCATGGTCATCAACTAGGCCTGCCGCCTGTAGAAAAGCTAAAACTGCGACTGGACCTGTAAACTTGAAGCCTCGTTTTTTGAGATCTTGAGATAACTTTTCAGACAAAGGTGTTTTAGCAGGTGCCTGGCGATAGTCAGGGACATCATTCACGATAGTTTTTCCCTCGACAAAAGACCAGAGGTAGGCATCAAAGGAACCGTAGGTTTTCTGGACTTGTAGAAATGCTTGAGAATTGGCACGCGTAGCAAAAATCTTGGATCGATTTCGAATGATGGCTGGATTGTCTAACAAGTCCTCCAACTCTGCATCCGTCATCTCCGAAACACCTTGGACTTGGTAGTTGTAAAATGATTCTCTGAAAGCTTGGTGCTTGTTGAGAACCGTTGCCCAAGAAAGACCGGCCTGATAAGTTTCCAAACAAAGTAACTCAAAAAGAGCACGGTCATCATGAAGGGGTTGGCCCCACCCTTCATCATGATAGGCTACATATAAAGGGTTATTCATTTTTACCCAACCACAACGTTTCGGCATATATTTTCTATTTCACCAACATCTTAAGGGCAGATTTGATATAGTTCTCAGCTGTATCCGTCGTTCCTTCGAAGAATTTCTTGATTTTCTTTAGCTCTGTTTCCTTGTAGTCTAGCACCACCATGCCCTCATTGCCAAGGAAAGATGATCAAATATGACTTTCAAAAATCTTCTAAAATTCCTCTCCTTGAGCAAGCAGGAACTTCAACACTACTACGTCTGAAGAAACGTCGCTTCCAGTGTAAAAATTGTAGGAGAGTCACGGTAGCTAAGACATCAATCGTTGAGAAAAACTGCCAAATCTCCAATCTAGTCCGGCAAAAAGTTGCACA
>NZ_JAQFJM010000013.1:0-48696 GCF_030440125.1 Streptococcus sp. SS4
TGTGGATCATTTGGTCCTACTGGTGTTTCACCATGTTTCAAGGTTACTGTCCATGTTTGGTCTACTGAAGCATCGTTATCGAAGTGAGCTCCTGCTGGGAATTCATCGCTTACGAGAACATAACCACGATCTTCATAGTACTTAATCTTGTCCGCAGTTGAGTAGTTGATAGCTTCACCTGATTTACCACCAACTTGATCATTGGCAAGGGTTTGACCTGTTGTTTGATCGACGTACTTGATGACAGCTTTTTGATCTGCTTTAACATAAACAATCTTCGTATCTTGTGAAATTCGATCTGGATCACTTTCATCATTTGGTTCAATAGTTTTATCAACAATATTGTAACCCCATGCTTGTGGTTGTTCTTCCTTAATCACATATCCTGTTGGTGCATCTGGAATTTTAGTTTCTGCTGCTTCTCTAGGATTTGATGGATTATTGTTGTATGTTACAGAACTTGAATTAGGAATAACATTTCCATCTTCATCTACCTGAATAATCTTACCAAGTGGTTTATAAGTTACAACATCTTCAGCATTAGGATTGGTTGGAGTGACTGTTTTACTACCTGCTTCAGACTTGTCAGCGTAGTAACCAGAAACTACTGGAACACTTTCCCTACCGTAAGTATGACTGTTTTCAGTCCATGTTGTTGTACCATCAGCTTGATTCTTCTTACCTGTGAAAGTATAGTCATTTTGAATCTTATCTGAAGGCACCTGAGCTTTACCATCTGTACTTGTGTACTTAACAGTTTGTTTAGTTGGTTTTGTTACTTCAGTTGTTTTTGGTACATAGATGATTGGTGTATCTTCACCTGGTTTATCAGGTGTTACAGGTGTTCCTGGTTGGATTGGTTGACCTGGTTTCGTTGGATCATTTGGATCTGGAAGGTGTGGTTCATAACCTGGAACATCTGGAACGACCGGTTGACCTGGTTTCGTTGGATCTGTTGGATCGTTCGGATATTTAACACCTGGTGTTGATGGGAAGTTTGGATCGTTTGGTGTTTCTGGTTTTGGAACCAAGTTTCCAAGTGGTTTGTAGGTTACAGTTTCTTCAAGATTTTCTTGAGTGACTGTCTTAGAAGCAACACTTCCTTTATCAGCATAGTAACCTTCTAATCCTGGTGTTGGAACTGCATCATAGTTAGTCTTATTCGCTGTCCATGGTGCATCAGGGTTAAGAACTTTACCTGTCACCTTATCAAGATTTAAGGTACGTGTCCATTGTGCATTTTGAACATTGTCAGCTGGGGCTGTTGCCTTACCGTCTGATACCACATACTTAACCGTTGATGTGACATCTTTCTTCCATTGATCTGTCGCTGGGTACTTAGGACTGTTTGGATCATTTGGATTGATTGGATCTGTTGGATTATGTGGATCATTTGGTCCAACTGGTGTTTCACCATGTTTCAAGGTTACTGTCCAAATTTGATCAACGGATGCATCTGTGTCATAAGTAGCTCCTGCTGGGAATTCATCGCTTACGAGAACATAACCACGATCTTCATAGTACTTAATCTTGTCCGCAGTTGAGTAGTTGATGGCCTCACCTGATTTACCAGAAACTTGATCATTTTCAAGTGTTGTACCAGTATTTTGATCTACGTACTTGATAACAGCTTTTTGTTCTGCCTTACGGTAGACAACAGGTGTATCAGATCCTGGGTCATTAGGTGTTACACTTGGAGTGTCTGTCACATAACCTGGGATAACTGGAGTTGGAGTCTCACCACCCTTAGTTGGATCTTGTGGATCATTGTTGTACTGTGGAGTTGGTGCACTTGGAATTGGTGTATTGGTTTCATCAACTGGGATGATCTTACCAAGTGGTTTATAAGTAACCTTATCCGTAACTTCTGGTTGGTCTGGAGTAACTGTCTTAGATCCAGCTTCCTTCTTATCGGCATAGTAATGTTCAACAACTGGAACTGTTTCTTTACCATAAGTGTGATTAGGTTGATCCCATGTTGTTGTACCATTTTTTTGTTTACCAGTAAAGGTGAAGTCATTTTGAACTTTAGCAGCTGGAGTATTATCGCCTGCTCCTTCAAACGTTACCGTTTGTTTAGTTGGTTTTGTTACTTCAGTTGTTTTTGGTACATAGATGATTGGTGTATCTTCACCTGGTTTATCAGGTGTTACAGGTGTTCCTGGTTGGATTGGTTGACCTGGTTTCGTTGGATCATTTGGATCTGGAAGGTGGGGTTCATAACCTGGAACATCTGGAACGACCGGTTGACCTGGTTTCGTTGGATCTGTTGGATCGTTCGGATATTTAACACCTGGTGTTGATGGGAAGTTTGGATCGTTTGGTGTTTCTGGTTTTGGAACCAAGCTTCCAAGCGGTTTATAAGTAACCGTTTCTTCAAGATTATCTTGGGTAACCGTCTTAGTTGGAACGCTTGCCTTATCCGCATAGTAGCCAGTGACATTTGGTGTTGGCACTGACGCATAATCCGTCTTATTAGCTACCCATGGTTCATTTGGATTAAGAATTTCACCTGTAACTTTATCAAGTTCCAATGTACGTGTCCATTGTGCATTTTGTACATTGTCATTTGGGGTCTGACTTCCTGCACCTACATAATGAACAGTTGATGTTACATCTTTCTTCCATTGATCTGTCGCTGGGTATTTTGGACTGTTTGGATCATTTGGATTGATTGGATCTGTTGGATTATGTGGATCATTTGGTCCTACTGGAACTTTATCATGTTCTAACTTAACAGTAAATTCTTGATCTACAGAAGCATCATTATCATATTTCTTCTCATCTGCTGTAGCTTTAGTAAATCCATCTTCTACTAGTTTGTAGCCTTTATTAACAAACTCTTGAATCTTGTTAGCAGTTGAGTAATCAATATTAGCTCCTGAATCACCTTCAACAGAATCACTAGCTAATTCTTTATTATTAGCTGACACATCAACATAGTGAATTGTAGCTTTCTGTTTCTCTTTCTTATAAACAACTACAGTTTCATAGCTTCCTAAATCAGATTTAGCTACAATATTACGCCAATAAGTGTCAGAAATTGTTCTGCGACCTGCACTAGTTTCAATGATAGTATCTGCTGGCGCAGTAGAAGGATTGTAAGTATAAGAAGCAGCTACACTATCTGCATTGTCTCCTGCTTTTAGACCAGGAACATTAGTTGATAAAATTTCTGCCTTATAGCCACTTAGCTTAGGAGAAGTTACAGCAGTATAGTTGACAGTCTCATTGTTTGTCGTTCCTGCTACTCTCCATCCTGTATCAGCTTTACCATCGCCATCGATATCACCAACATTGTATTTTGCTTTACTGTAAGCAGTCAAGAATTCATCACCATTACTTACAGTTGAATTCTTCAAAACATCTTTAAATTGGTCCTGATCAATGGCAACCTCAAGAGTACGATTCCAATCAGATGATTGAATGACGTCATCTTTAACTGGTGTGCCATCTTCATAAACGTATTTGATAACATTTTTATGGATAGCTGTAGGATTGATTGTTGAGCCGTTCGAAA
Source organism: Streptococcus sp. SS4 (assembly GCF_030440125.1). Lineage (NCBI taxonomy): Bacteria > Bacillati > Bacillota > Bacilli > Lactobacillales > Streptococcaceae > Streptococcus > Streptococcus sp. SS4. The sequence goes on from NZ_JAQFJM010000013.1 coordinate 3,521, forward strand.
TCCAAATGTTTTGACGGTTATCACCAACAGGGTCGATACCATATGTTCTGTCAGTTGCTGATATACCACCTGTAGATGAACCTGTTGGAACTGATTGTGCATTTGCAGGATTAATATCAGCATGGTTACTTTGGAAACCTGCAATACTCAATGCTCCACCTTGGATATTAGTCCAAACAGAGCTTTGCTTATTACGACTTTGTGCATCTCTACCATCTTTATTCAACGAATAAACAGTATATGTTCCAAGACCTGGATTAACGAGTGTTCCTGTTGGACCGTTAAATTCTACTCGGTTACCTGAACTAGCTGATTTATTTGAAATATAAAGAATATTACCATGACCAATATCTTCAGGATTATTACCTTGAGGAGTAGATGCTGGCAATTTACCTGTCACCTCTCCGGCTGAAAGACCATCTGATCTAGTATAACGTAGTAATGAGACATAAAGCGGATTGTTAAATTGGAAAAAGGTATTAGAACTATTTCCCAACGCTACTGAAATCAATTCAGCATAGTAGTTAGTATTATCATCTCGAATGTCTACAATAGAACCCTTATTAGCCTGGAATAACGGTTGATCCTTGCGTCCATTCTCAGAACCAAGTGAAATAACATCGTCCCAAGCATTATCACCGCGATCATCCATTTGTACACGGAATGTTGCATAATCATCTACGACAATGCGACCATTTTCATTTAGACCAATATAGTTATAACCGTCATAGCTTCCTGAAGGGCCTCCACCACTCTTAGGACCTTTACCTAATGAGTGGAATGTATTGGTAGAATTTTTACCAAAATTAACTTTCGAATTATTACCAAGGTCAATCGCAACACCACGGCCTTTATTTTCAAAACGAACTTTAGAAGTTGCACCCGTTGTAAACTCAGCATTATTACCGGCCATCACACCATCACGACCATTTAATTCAAAGGTCGCACCGTCACCGATAATAACTTTACTTGGACCATTCTTACGATTGCTATTTCCAGCACCATAACCACCGAAACGATCTCTATCTGTTACACCATCTCCAGGTCGATTGATACCAAGCGAAATACCTTGTCCGATACTAGTGTTAAGTACAAGTTTTGACTCTTTACCTGTTTCTACTGTACCACCATCTGCCATAAAGATACCAGCATTATGATATCGAGCAGTATCTGTAGCATTGTCAGTGTTCATATTAATGGTTAGGTTAGCTCTATCTTGAACACTAACTTTAGCGCCACTTTCAAGAGTGATTGCATCCCCTTGAGAAGAACGGTTAAGTGTTAGACTAGCCCCCTCAGAAACAATGACAGCTTTAGCATCATGAATGTTTGATTCACGACGTTTATCTGATCTACCAGCTTGTCCCACGTTACGTTGAACATACTGAGTTTGTCCATTTCCAGATTGATAGCTATCACTAACAGTTGATGTTGTATTTCCTTTAATAACAACATTGGTGTTTCCACCACCACCATAAAGTGATGAACCAACACTGGTTACATTGTCAAAAGTAACAGTATTTGGACCACTTGTCTTAGATAAATCAACAGGTCCCTTTGAGTTAGCTGATGCCAATTTAAGGTTTTTGAAGTTAAGCTCCCAAGCTGCACCAGTTAATTCTAAGGTATTTGACAAAAGATCTAGACTAGCATTTTGATTTTCACCTTTGATTGTAAGTGGACGTGCTTGAGTATTAATAGTGATTTTACGGTCAACAGATCCTGAACGTCCATTATCCGTATTACCATTATCACCTGCTGCTACAATATTACCTTTAACGGTAATTTCTTTAATGCTACTGTCTTGAAGTGCTGCAACAAATTCACTCCAACTAGATACTTCTTTCTGAGCATCTACTGCTACTGTTGATGAAGCTGATGCTGCTGCACTCGTATCACGACGCGTACGACTAGAACGATTAGAATCATCCGAATTAGATAACTTTTGAGTTTTATCAGATGAATTTTCGTGACTATCAGTTTGACTCACTTTATCTGAATGATTCTCAACATATGATTCTGAAACAGACTCATTAGATTCTTTTGCTGTCTCAGCCTGTGTATTTGTTGTTTCTCCTGTTGATGCATCCGCAGAAGTTGTTACACTTGGAGTTAAATCAAGTGTTGCAGATGGTTCAGTAGATGCTGAAACAACAGACGTAGGATCTGTCTGTTGTGCCGTTGTTGAAGTAGTTACTAAACTACTCGAATCATCGCCGGTAACAGATTCCTCTGGTGTTACCGGTGTGTCGGTACTGGCAAGCTCATCAGCTTGTGCACCATGTGCTGCAAACAGTGCCGTTCCCAAAAGCACTGAGCAAACGCCGATTGAATATTTTCTCAAAGAAAAACGTTGGCGTCGATTAAAAAAATCTTTCATTTCATAAATTCCTCCCAATTGAATTATGATTCAATTGCTGTTGCTTAACATTTATGCTGCAACCGTATTCTACCCCTTTATAATTTAACTGTCAATAAAATTTTCTGTTTTTTTTACACTAGTACGATTTTTATAACGATACAGTATATATGTCGTTTAACATAATGAAACAAAGATTACAACAAACAATCATCTTATTTTCATATTTTAACAACACATATCCAACATGGTTATGAAGATTAAAAATTAATAATACATTATAATTTATAATAAATTTATATTATTTGCAATAAATTAAAATATACCTAATTTATAAAATTTTTGATTAATAAAACGTGCTATTTCTTAATGATGTGTCCTACTTAACCATGAAAAAAACACTAAGAGTAGTCAAGATATTTCTCGTCACCAACCAAACACCTACCATCAATGGTGTGACTTATCATTTTGATGAAAATGGACGTGCGAAGCAATTGTAAGTAATGTAAGAAAATCGACTAAAATTATTCTTACTAGTCATACAAACAAAAAAACAAACAAAAAGTCCAAATCAAACTATTGATTTGGGCTTTTTGTTAGGTAAAGAATTTATTAGTCCTTTTTCAGTCTTTTTAGGTGTTTATAGAGACCGAAGGCACGATCCAATTGCATAGATTCGATAGGACGTTTGCCCTTGATATAGAGATTTCCATTGGTCGCATTCATCAACCCTGTCTTAGAAATGGCATAACCGGTAATCATACCACTATAAAGGAATTTTTCCAATTCCTTGACATCTAAAACTCTGCTTGAAGGTTCAAGAATACCAAATTCTGCCTCATAAATCTCGACAAGTTTTTTAAACTTATAGGCTGTTTTTATGGGCATATCTCCGACATTTCCCTTGGCATAATAATGATAGAGATTCTGTGGGCTTAAGTCTACAGATGCCACCTCTTGACCATTGGGCGAGTAAGGTTGTGATTTAATGAAAGTATTAAGCTTGCCAATATCAATGTGGGAGTCGCTAACATTTTCCTTAGGAACAGGGAAGTCATTCCTATCAACAATCTCCCTTCGTCTTATAGTTGCCAACAATTCATAAGGCTCGACTATAAGTCTTTTGGAGAATTTTTCCAAAGTATCAAGCGATACTGTTCCTGTTTGATTGATCAGGTTATAGTTGGTTTGAGCCATACCCGATGAGACTACAAAGGCTGTCATACGTTCTCTGACTTCCCCCTCAGCCATATCTTCCGTGATTTCCAGCTCCTTACGAATGTTGTGCCACAAGTTCTGGGTGACCTGATCAGGATTTCTTGGAAACTCAAAACCCTCATGCTGATTATCTCGAGCTAAGAGCTTCCCAAGTGTAATGTTTTTCCCAGTCACCTTGGCCAGACCGTTAGTAATGGTTACAATCTTTGGAATATTTCCCTTGGGCTTGTTCATGAAAAGCATCCGAAGGCTTCCTGACGGAATCCCCGTAGCTTCTGAAAGCTCTTTGTAACTCTTCTTGTCTTTCCAAAATTCCCCCATTCGAGCTTTTTCTGCATTTTCCCAGAAAAGCTCCTTAAGGGGTTTGGGGGCATTCGGCTCATCCGAAAATAGTCGTTTTGACATCATTGTCTCCCTCTAAAATTGCTGTTTAAACTTAGTCCAAATCTATTATCTCATATTTTTAATAAAAATCAAATCATTCCCTAATTAAATGTATTTATTACTTTCTAATAGTACTGATTTTACAACATAAAAAGGATTTAGCTCCGTTTTACACAGAACTAAACCCTTTACTTAAACTAACTATGACAGTCATACAAAAGCTCGAAAGTCATCATATGCTGTTTAAAACTAATAGTTATTACGATAATCTCTTTACTTTGCGATTATCAACTCTATAAATGGCTAACATATCTAGTATAAGCCATGTATCACGGGGATAAGCGACATATCGTGGTGACCAGATTGGATTAAACTTTTGTTTATATTGTCTAAGACCACTAAAGGAATAGAAACGATTAGTGAAGGCATAGATGAGATAGGCTACTTTTTCTTGTAGAAAACTATGTTTCTCAGTTCCTACATTTGACAACGGTGCCATACCTAATTCAAAGATGTTAACTCCTTCTTCTTTAAAATGAAGTAATAATTTCACAAAAAGATAATCCATAATACCATTAGGTGCTGTCCTTAAGTGGTAGCGCATCAAATCGATGCTAGCTTCTTCAAGTCCATTACTAGCTAAAAAGGTAACAAAAGCCTGAACCTTATCTTCCTTATCCATTACAAGAGCTATTGGTGCTAATTGAATGTACTTCTCATCAAAAAATCCAAGTGAAAACCCTTTTTCTTGGCGACCATCTAACCAATTATCCGATATTTCTTTAAGGGTGGTAAGCAACTTCTTATCAAAAGGTGGTTGTAATACTTGGAATTGATACCCCTTGTTTTCTAACCTATTAACAACTGTTCTAAATTTCTTTCCTTGTTTTCCTTCGGTTGTAAATCTATCGAGTAATACCCGAGCAGTCTCCCCGAACTTCATAAAGTCATACCCATATTCATGGAGTAATAGGGTGGTTTCTTGATTAATTTCGTAGAAGATAACTGAGACATTTGTGTCCTCCGCATCCGCTAAAAACTGTGACAAGCCTTTTTCTAAGTACCCTGACTGTGCCAGTGGATCCGACATAACGACACATTTATTATTTTCAATTGCAAATTGGAAAACAACCTTGTCTTGACCATCCTCTTGGTACCAATAAAGGTATTTGTCATCTAAATAAGCCAAGGCAGCATCTAAATTTATATTTGGTATTGTTGCAATAAAATCTTGGTAACGCTCCTTATCAAAAACTTCTCCAAAATTCTCTTTGGTTTGATTACTCTCACGAAGTACCAAAACATACGAAATCACCAATATCAGAGACAAGCCAAAAAGATGAATCCAGTGTGTAATCAAAAGAGGAAGATGTTTCACTTCAAATACATGATGAGAGTTTAAATGTCCTAACAAAACAAGGGTCAAGAAGAAACTTCCACCAATATACGATATATCCTTACAACAATCTTCCCAAGCATAAATATAATTACTGCGAACAAATGTATTTCTAGTCCACCAAATGAGAGACAAAATAATAATTAGGAAAAAACTACTTGCTAATGAAAGACTACCAATATTCAAATAAACAAGGCTTACCAGACCTAGTACAGTAGCTAATGGTAATGTAAATTTTAAACGTCGTTTAACTAATCTTGCTAGCAGAAAGAATTGAACACCAAAAACAATACTAGGAAGTTGAAAAACAAACTGTCCAGTGCTCGGTGAAAGTTCTTTAAGCAAAGGAAGATGTCCTAATTCTTGAGGAACTATGGCTGAAACGATAAGAAAGAAACCAAAGAGTCGCAACCCCCAAACCAATACTATACTAGATAAGGCCTCAATGACCTTTTGGGGAATTCCTAAATATTTCTCATTTAGTCGTCCACCCATATTTTTTAAGAATAAAACAACTCCTAAACAGAAAGGGAGAATATAATAGAATAATCGAAATACAAGTAACCAACTTAGTGCCTGAGCTTTATCAAGCCCAAGACCAACTAAACCAGATACCATAATTAAATCAAAACTACCTAGACTACCTGGAATCATTGACATAATCCCAATTGTAATAGCAATCATAAAGAGGGGGATTACATCATAAATTGGTAAATTATAGCCCAAAATATACCCAACCAAAAGGAAAAAATTTAGTACGCAAGCCCAATCAAGGGCAGAAGCTAATACTAAAGATAACATCGTCTTTCCACCAAGCTGGCCAAAATAGGCCCAATTTTTCCTATTTGAAACAAATAAAACAATTGGGAGATAGAGACTAGCTCCTAACAGGACTGGCCAATACTGCTTAATCCCAATTGATAAAGGGAATAAACCTGTCAAAACCAAGCTTATCAGGGCAAACAGTGAAAATCCACTCATGAAATAAGGAATAACACGAGAAATTCCCTGCATACTTTTTTCAGGTCGTTCTTCATCTCCATAGAAAGAATATCGTAAACCAATATCTATCAAGCCGGCAAAGCCTATCATATTATTCAAGCTATTAATTGTCCAGCTAGTTTCTAGTAAGTAAGAAAATGTTTGTTTCTGATTTAGCTCTTTATTTAAGATACTATCATAGAAGATCATTGGCGCAACGGCCATAAAACCAAACAGTGCCAAACAGATGACATTTAGTGGAGACAGTTCCCCCAATATTTCTTCAATCTTATCAAACGAAATTGTTTTAAAAAGTCTAGTTATCTCTACAATAACTAGACTAGTAATAGATATAAATAAGACGAGTTTGATAAGTGTTTGCCATTTTTTAACCCAATTTAAAAACATTTGCAAACTCTACTCCTTTTATCCTAATAATGTCTGTAAAATCGGAATCACAATCACAAATAAAACCGTACTGAGAGTGACCACATTCGTTGAAAACTCAACATCACCTTTTCCTTGATTGGCAAGAATAGGAAGAACCGCTAGAGCAGGTGTTGCTGATTGGATCATAAAGGTCCTAAATTCTGGTGCTACCATATTTGGAGAGAAGAATTTCAAAACTAGGAGCATGATGACCGGTGCAAGGATAAAACGACCAACCAGTGTGATAATGGTATCCTTATCAAAGCGAATCGTCTTAAGTCCTGCCTTCGCTAGAACGATACCAATATAGACAAGTGATAATGGCGTTGTTAAACTACCAATATAGGTCAAGGTACTTTCCGCAAAACTTGGAACAGGAAGACGGAGCACTAAAAAGGCGAGGGCTACGAGAAATCCTAATAAAGGAGCAGGGAAGAGCTTCTTCCAATTAAATTTTTGAGCCTGTTTTGAAGCCCCTTCTTTGCTATCAGACGTCATCAGATAGACACCTAATGTCCAAGTAGATACTGTATTTGTAATATAATACACTAAGAAATAAGGAAGGGCTTGATTTCCAAACAGAGCGATATTTAAAGGCAAACCAATAAATATGGTATTGGCATTGACAAAGGTATTAATCATGGTTCCTCGGCGTCCTGGGCGCACTCTAAAAACTTTCACCGCGATAAAGGCCGCTAGGTAACCAAGAATGAAGGCGATAAACGTATAGAGCAAACCGCCAGACAAGCTAATCAGCTTATCTAAAGTTAAATATTTAAGAACAGAGGTGAAAATTGCAACGGGCATGGCCACATTCATAATAAGTTTAGACAAGTCATTTCCGAAACTCTCTTGGAACCAACCGCGGACTTGCAAGAAATAACCAAGAATGATGATGACGATAATGGGTACAATACTCTGAATTGACGTTATAAAGATTTCCATAGTCTCCCCTTCTATATAATAGGACATACAGCAAAAGGCGTACGAGGCATCCAGTCGCACTCGTACACCCCAATTAAATTTACTTATTTATATTCTGGGTACCATTTCAAATCACGAACTGCTTTGGCCATATCTGTTTCCTTAGCACGCGCAAGACCTTGCTCTTGTGCTTTTTTAGCGACTGCTTCTGCTACTTTAATAGAAACATCTGCTACATACTTGAATGGTGGCAAGACAGGAGCTCCTGGTTGGCCTGGATTGACAATACCACTCAATGAATGAGCTGCTGCTCCAATCATTTCATCAGTCAAAAGACTTGCTTCAGAAGCCAGCATACCTAGACCAAGACCTGGGTAAATCAAGGCATTATTGGCTTGACCAATCACATAGTCGACACCTTTATAAAAAACTGTATCAGCAGGAATTCCTGTTGCGACAAAAGCTTTGCCATCTGACCATTCAATCAAATCTTTGGCACTAGCTTCTGCTAGTTTGGTTGGATTTGACAAAGGGAAGATCATCGGACGTTCTGTGTTTTCACACATAGCTTCTACTATTTCTTTGGTGAAGGTATTAGGTTGAGTTGAAGTTCCTACAAGAATGGTTGGCTTCACAGTCTTCACTACTTCAAGCAGGTCAGTCAATTTGTCTGCGTTACTAAAGTCAGCACGTTTCTTAGCAAACGGTTTTTGTTCAGGAGTTAGGTCATCCATGTCATCAAAGAGAAGACCTTGTTTATCAACCATAAAGAAACGTTTATAGGCTTCTTCTTCAGAAAGACCTTCACTTACCATTTCACGAAGAACACGAGAGGCAATTCCTGCACCCGCAGTACCACCACCATAGCAGAGATAAACTTGATCTGTTAATTTTTCACCACTAATATCCAGTGAACCAAAGATACCACCTAAGGTAACGATTCCTGTACCTTGAATATCATCATTAAAAGTTGGAATTTGTTTCCGGTATTTTTCAAGAATATTGGCTGCATTCAAGCGGCCGAAGTCTTCCCAGTGAAGGTAGAGTTTAGGAAAAAGACGTTCTGCTGTTTGAACAAATTGGTCAATGAAGTCGTAGTAACGATCTCCGCGAACCCGTTCGTGACGATTTCCTAAGTAATTAGGATTGTTACGAAGTTCTTCACGGTTAGTCCCTGCATCAATAACTAAAGGAAGGACCATAGAAGGATCGATTCCAGCAGCACCCGTGTAGACCATCAATTTCCCGACAGAAATATCGACACCATTTGTTCCCCAGTCACCGATTCCAAGGATTCCTTCTGCATCTGTTACAACAATGAGACGAATCTCGCGATCCCCAGCAGCATTTTTCAAAGTGGCTTCAATATTTTCAGGATGATTGATATCAAGATATCCCGCATATTGTGGATCTACAAAGAGGTCACTATAGCCTTCAATGGTATCTGCAATGGTTGGATCGTATACAATTGGATTGAATTCCTCCAAATGTTGAGAAAAGAGGTAATAGAAAAGAGTCCGGTTGGTATTAAAAATTTCCATTAGGAAAAGACGTTTTCCCAAATCATTGGCTTTTGTTTGCATTTGTGCATAAGTTTGTGCCGCTTGCTCTTCAATCGTTTGAACATACGGTGGCAGTAAACCAATAAGGCCTAGTTCCTTTCGCTCCTCTAAGGTAAAGGCAGTACCTTTATTTAGGAAAGGGTTGTTTAAAATATCATGTGCAGTCATAGTGCAACCTCCTTTTTACTTATATTATACTACTTAAATAGTTGTTTTAAAGAACAATGTACTTTATAGTGTCCACTCATTTCTTTTATGTTATAATGGGCAAAAAGAATTATGACAGAATCAACTATACAACCAGTTATCATCTTTCCTCCAGATACAAATGGACAACCACTTTATCTGTGCCTAACCGTATAACACATTTGTTTTACAGGCTGTATAGTAGCAACAATTATGATGGTACTAATAGAGACTAGCATATTGAACTAATAAACAATAATATGGATTTTATAGTATACTTTGTATTGTTTAAAAAGTTATTTTTGTCATTTAAAACTTGTATTCTGTTTATATGACAACTAATAATTATCTACAAAAATATATTTCACAAAAAGTGAAATATTTTCGTAAACAAAACAAAATGAGCCAGGAGGAACTTTCGGAACAGGCAGGACTCGGACTCAAGTATATCAATCAATTAGAAAACCAAAATGTGAATCTGACCATTCACAGTCTAGAAAAAGTGATTGTCGCCTTAAACTTGACACCAGAGGACTTTTTCAATTTCAATAGCCTCGAGCCCACCACTGACCAAACCGATAATCTCTCATTGAAAAGAGTTAACATGAAGCTGAAACAAGTTCCTGTTGATAAAAGGGAGAAAATCCTAGCTATTTTTGAAGATATTCTTGATAACCTATAATCATCTCCTGACTCATCATCATATTCTAACTCAATAAAAAAGTTATAGTCAAACACACCACTACGGATAATATTTACTTATCGTCTCACCTAGCCTTGTCTATGTAACTCTTTTTAACAATTTTTTGAAAGTGTGATTTTATGAATCTTAAAGACTTATACTATTTTTATGACCTAAGCAACCTGCAATCTTTCACTGAAGTAGCTCGAAAAAACGGGGTGAGTCAACCATCTATTTCTTATGCCATTAAACGTTTAGAAAAGGAGTTTCATTGCCAATTACTTGTGCATGATCCTTCACATAGGACATTTAAGCTAACTCCACAAGGTGATATATTGTTACGACATGTAAAGAAAGCTCTTCCAGAAATACAAGGTGCCCAAAAAGAAATACTTCGAAGCATTTCTCCCTATGATACAATTGGGTTTCCGCCTCTTATTATTGACTATCTTGTTCGTAAAGAGCCTGCTTTTATTGAAAATGCCTCAGCACTTCGAAATATTCACCCTATACAAGAAGGTTCTATTGAACTTCTAAACCTCTTGTCTAAGGGAGAACTAGATGCCAGTTTTATTGGAAGCTTAGAACCGATTATCGATAAACGATTTTCAGTTAAAACTCTTATGACAAGTGATCTTTATTATATTCTACCTTCAGGCCACTCATTGGCAGATAAGGAAGCTATCGCTTTCTCTGATGTTCTAAATGAAAATTTTATTATTTTAGACGAACATTTTGTTCATCTAAAAGCTTTTCAACATTTGAATAATCAATATCATCATGCTGCAACACCATTCTTTCAAACAGATGATATTAATTTGCTTAAGCAACTCCTTCGTAAAAAAATTGGTATCAGTCTTCTTTCTGAAATCGCTATAACAAAGGAAGACAAAGATTTAATTTCTATCCCAATGGTTAAAGAGGAACGCATGTCGCTTTATGTTTCACTACTTACACTTAAGGAAACTAATCTTCATCCTGAGGTAGAAAACTTCTTCCAAGAACTATTAAATTAAAAGCGATAATACTAAGCTAATTAAGATACATCTAACAATAAAAGGAAACTCCCCTCGTACTTAAACGAAGGGAGTTGTTTTACTAATAATTCCAGTTTACCAAGAGATAAATGAGACTCGAGCCAAACATATCCGCCAAGGCATGCATGAGGAAGAATGGAAGCAAGTTTTTGACCTTGTATTTATAAAGGAAATAATAAAGTAGACCAAAGACCACACCGATAACCAGAGCCCATAGCATGCCCTGATAGGTATGGAAGGACACACGGACAATGGTTGAAAAGAGTAAGACCCACCATTTATACTTGTCCTTTACTGAGGTCAAGAGCCCTAAGAAGAAAAATTCCTCGTAGAAACCATTAAGCAGTCCGTAAGCAATGGCCATAGGTGACAAAGCCATAAACTTATCAATAACAGCCATAGGATTAATATAGGCTAAAACTTGAGGACTAAAATAATTATACTGTCCTGACAAGGTGCTAACCATATCGGCAAATAGACCTGAGATAGCGAAAATAAAGGGTACCCAAAAGAGAACAGACCACTTTAGGCGTATAGGTAATTGTTTAAAGTCAAAATGACGTATCCAGAGATATATAATCGCTAAGGTTAGGAGAATAATCTGCAAGGTGAAATTACTTGAATAGCCTGCTCCTTCACTGGCTGTATTTGTTGAAGTCTCACTGATTGCTGTGGAAACGCTTGGAGCCAAACTTGCCAAATATATTTGTGTTGAACGGACAATAAACTGTCCAAACATAATGAGCGTAACAATACCGATATCAAACCACCTCAGATTCTTTAGTGGTTGTTCGGGACGAATTTTCTTGAGTAAAGACATTGGTCTTTCCTTTCTTCTATCCTCTTGATCGAAGACTGGTTTATTCTTTAAGTTTATTATAAGTCATAAACCTTAACATAATACTAAAATTTGCAATAAGATTAGTATTTCATTTAAGGAAAGAAAAAGCAAGGGAAAGCATGTTTCCTTTGCTTCAAACTTGTTATTAATCATTCTTTTTAACAACACTAACTAAGACAAGGAGTTGGAAAATAGCCAAAACAAATAGGACCACAAAGCCATTTCGACTACCTTGAGCCGTTGCTCGTGCAAAGTCAATCTTGTGGTTAGCTTGACTCATAGCAACAATTAGAGATGCTAGTATTGTTCCCACTGCTCCTGCAAATTGTTGGAGCGTGTTAAAGATGGCATTAGCGTCGGCTCGTTGATCAAGCGACAGTTGTTTCTGTCCATTGGTCATGACATTACCAAAGGCAACCCCAAGTCCCGTCATGAAAATCATGTAAAAGGCGAGAATCAAAGTATTTGAAAGGGAGAGGCCAAACAAGCTAAATAGCAACTGAGCAAGAACAATAAGGCTTGCTCCAATCAGAATTGGTTTACGAGCTCCCATCTTATCTAAAATGATACCCGAAAACGGAGCAAATCCTGCACCAATGATAGCTCCTGGGAGGAGCATCAAGGCTGCAAGAGTGGTATTAGAGTGGTTAACCAACTGCACATAGTTTGGCAAGAGGAAACTCATCGCAAGGGAACCCAATTGGAAAGAAAAGAAAGCGATGATATGACCTGTCAGTTTACGATTTTTCAAAATAGAGAGGTTGATGATGGGATTTTCTAATGTTGTAGAACGCCAAATCAAAATGGCAAGACCTAAGATTCCAATCAAAAGCCAACCTAAGACTGAGAAGCTGAAGAAGGCATGTTCAGCAACCCCATGAAGACCTAAAATCAGGCCCAAGAAAAGAAAGATGGTAGCCACTAGACTGAGGATATCTAAAGATTCACGTTTAACCTCACTCTTTTGCTCAATCGATCGAAGCCCTGCAATCAGTGAAGCCAAGAGAATAGGAAACTGAATGAGGAAGATAGAACGCCAACCAAAATGCGCTGTCAAAAGTCCACCAACAGTTGGTCCAATCGCCGGTGCAACTGCTGTAATCAGTGTCCCAACTCCCATCATGAGACCAATCTTACGACTTGGCACCTGCTCCAAAATGATGTTAAACATGAGAGGTAGAGCAAAACCAACACCCATCCCTTGAACCAATCGTCCCAAAACAACAAAGCTAAAACTAGGCGCTATAAAGTCAATGAGAACACCTAAAATAGACAAAAGGTTTGCGACCAGAAAGATGGTTTTCATCTTAAACGAGCGCTTGAGATAGGCAGATAAGGGCACCACGCAAGCAACGACTAATAGGTAGATGGTTGTAACCCACTGTACTGTTGACGTATTAACCGAAAATGCCTTCATCAATACAGGAAAGGTGATATTCATAGCTGTTTCACCAGCCACTCCACAAAAAGAAAGGATTCCTGTCGCAAAGATGGCACACAGGATCTTGGTGGAGATTTTTTCTTCTGACATGAGTATTTGTTCCTCCTAGATAAACTTAAAGATTACGATAGTGTTGTAATATTTTGAGAAAGATTTCTCTCTCTTTAGCTGAAAATTGCTGGGCAAACTCTTCCTCTTCTTTACGAAGATAGGATTGACAGGCAGACGCGATTTTTACCGCCTTATCCGTTAAAACAACCGCTTTTTGCCTAGCGTCTTTCGCTGAGATATGTCGTTCGATAAGGCCTTTTTTCTCCATCCGCTGTAAGAGAACTGTCGTTGTCGAACGCTGAATCTCAAATTCGTGCTCAATGTCACGTTGAAATACCTCATGATTAGCATGATTGGTTATAAAATCGATAATGGCCATCTGATTTCCAGTCAAATCATATTGCCTAGCAAACTGATCAAAGTGGCGCATCATATTGTTATTGGCTTGCTTCAACAAGCGTCCAAAATGGTCCAAAACATGACTCCTTAACTATATTGTTAGCTAACTAACGTTGTTTAGTATAAGAGTTTTAGAAGGTAATGTCAATAACTTTTCAAGAGATTTCCACTCAACTTTCAATAGATTTCAAAAAAACTCAAGGACTTAAATCCTTGAGTTGCTTCATTTAGTCTTTCTTTACAGGAATTTCCTTAATAACACGCGCAGGGTTTCCACCTAGCACCACATTGTCACCGAAAGACTTAGTCACAACAGCGCCTGCCCCAGCCACTACATTATTCCCCAAAGTAACGCCTGGAAGGATGGTCACGCCTCCACCAGCCCAGAAGTTATCACCGATAGTAATTGGAGCCCCATATTCAAGGCCTGAATTACGCTCGGTTGGATCAAGCGGATGAAGAGGTGTTAGAAACTGACAATTCGGACCAATCATAGCATTGTCACCAATCGTGATAGGACAGACGTCTAGCATAGTCAAGTTCCAGTTAGAATAAAAATTTTCACCGATATGGATATTAACACCGTAATCCGTAACGAACTGAGGATTCATGGCAAGATTTTCACCAGTCGAACCAAACCAAGATTTGACAATTTCAGCTCTCTTGAGACGGTCAGTTTCGGCATTGAAGGCCCATTGTTTTTCTCTTGAGCTGGCTGCTAGAGCACGTAACTCAAGATCACTCGGTTTATAAAACTCACCCGCAATCATTTTTTCATATTCTGTCGGCATGGCATACTCCTTTTGTGGTTGTTTTCCTATATTGTAGTATAGAAGTGATGTTACCACAAGAGAACAGATATAAACTAGCTAAATATCTCAACTTAAAAAATATTACTAAATATAAATTGTAACCATAGCTCCATTATTTTCATTAGAAAGTTTCAGTTCCCAATCATGAAGTTCTACGACTCTTTTTACAAAAGATAACCCTATTCCAAAATGGTGATTTTGAGAGTCGTTTCCTGACTGATTATCTTGGTAAAAGAGCGATCCTACATTATCAATCATATTAGCTGAGAACCTTGAGCCATCATTCCAAACCGATAAAACAATCTTATTTTGCTCAGATGATAATTTTATAACTATCTTTGGCATCATTGATTGACTATAGGACATTGCATTATTCACTAGATTAGTAATTGCTCTTAAGAATAATACTAAGTCAATATGAATAGTAGTATCAGATGGGGTTTCATTCAATACATTTAAAACACAAGTCCCAGTTGTCAGAGGAGTTAATTCTCTAATCAAACATAACGCAAGCTGCTCCGAAGTAATATGCTCTTTATTGATATTATCTTTATAAAATGTTTTTGAATATTGAATAAATTGATTAAAATAATTATCTAGTTGTTGACTTGAAGATTCGATATCTAACAAGCATTGAGTTAACTCAGGAGACACATCAAATGTTTGAAGATACTCAGCATTACCTGAAATTATTGTTAGAGGTGTCTTTAAATCATGTGCTGCGGAAGACACTCTGAACATTAGCTCTTGCTTTTGTTTTTTCTCTTTTTCAAGCATCTTTTGAATTTTATCCTGCATCTTCATAATATGTTCTTTTGTCTCAATAAATTCAAATAACCTTAGTGGCTTAGAGTATTTGTTATTGTCTGAATATAAGCTTTGTTCATATACTGTCTTCATCTCTCTCTGAATTTCATATAGAAGTTTTTGTACATTTCTTACAATTATAACAACTAAAATGACACAAAGATAAATCCACGAGCTAACACTAAAAAACATAGTAAAGCTATTCACATTGTTAGCATTAATTCCTTCAACCGCTGTAAATAGGGCAGGAATAATGTAGAAAAAACAAATGCATAACAAAAATTGAAAAATAATTTTCAAATAAGTTGCTCTTATCAACTGCTTTAATGTTATTGATTTTGCCATTTATATCCCCCACCCCAAAGAGTTTTGATTGGATCAATACCATAAGGTTTCAATTTTTGTCGAATCTGATAGATATACTCTGTAATACTTCGGTACTGAACTTCTGAACTTTGAGGGTACAAATATTCATAAAGCTCCTCTACACTAAAGATTTTAGTTTGATAGGTAAACAATAAATATAATAAATCGAATTCCCTTCTCGAAAGAGAAATACTATTACCGTCTACTATTAATTCCTTTCCTACCCTATCAAATTGAAGTAAACCACTAGTCTCAGTATCTCCGACAGAAAGTAGCCTTTTATCTCTTCTAATATGCATTTTGACTCTTGCAACCAACTCCTTCATACCGAATGGTTTGGTAATAAAATCATCTGCACCTATTCCAATAGCTTCAACAATATCTTCTTCAAGGTTTTTAGCAGTTATAAAAATTATGGGTGTTTGAATCTGACTTCTGATACTACTACAAATATCAATACCACTCACTGGCATCATTATATCCAGTAAAATCAAATCAAATCCTATGAAGTCACATAGGTTAATATCTTCAACAGAATTTCTAGTTTCAACTACATAGGAGTTTTTCTCCAGAATATTCTTAATCAATCTTAAAATTTTTAAATCATCGTCAATAACTAGAATTTTTGACTTTACCATTTTTTCCCTCGTACGTTTTGAATATATTGTAACATAATTAAAAATCGAAAATACATTTCAAAATTAGCATATAATTGATAATTCAATAAATTGAGTTTCTACCAAATCTCAATAATGCTCATTTTTAAGTAACAGAATATGTGCTCCAAAGTCTTGTATCTATTTTTCAGTCAATCTATCTAAATTCGATGTTGTCTCATCTAAAAAACAATCTTTATTTGGCTTACTTTAAAAATTCCTTTCTAATAAGGCAATAACTCGTAAAGAATAATCCAAAAAGCCAAATTATAAATACAATAAAACGCATTATAGAATAGTTTGTATGTATTAGCTGAAAAACTAAATCATATATTATTATACTTGAAGCTATTGGTAAAACCCTATCTATAAAAGGCAACACGAGTATAGGAAATAATAGCAAAATTGCAAGTGCAATCATTGAATTACCGAATAAAAAGGAAAAAGAGTAACCCGCTAAAAAGTATACAACTGAACCAAACAAGTAATAATAAAAATTTACTTCACTATGAATACCCTGACTAAACATCATTACTATTAAACCTGCTAATACTGACTGTGTTAAACATTCTAGTAGATCTATTAATAATATGTATAATGTTGCCTTCACCCTACTTCCGTTGTTCAGGTAAACTTGCTTATAACTTTGTGTCCTCAATTCTACACTTGCATTTAAAACTCCATTCCCTAAAAAAGAGAACGATATTATAGTTAATAAAACAGAACTGTTAAAAGTGAGAGAATCTCCATTAACTTCGAATTTTAGATATCTTAATAAACTTATTATAATAACAAATACTAACTGAAATAATAAATAAACCTGTATAGGTAATAAACTATATTTTTTATAAAATAAGCTATGCAATTGGCTTTTCATTCTTCTTCCCCCATTTTATTTTTTCTAAATAAAATAAACAAATCATAGTAAGGAAAGTTTCAAATAATAGAAGAATCGCTCCATATAATTGAGTTGTCTGACCGGCTTCGATCCTACCAAAAGCAAAAGACTTAGCCCCAATTAAAGGTAATAAATTGTCTAAAATAGGTGAAATTGCCTTAAGTATGCCTGATAAAGAAAAAACTAACAATAAAACTATCACAATCAAAGAAGGAATTGATCTTTTTGTTATTTTTACAAGTAATAGAGAGAGTAAATTAAGTGTAATTGTAAAAGCTCCTATTCTAGTGAAAACATCAAGCATTAAGCCCATAGACAGAATACTTTGTAACTTACTAACTAACATGAATTTTAGAAGTAATGCATTTAATAAAAACAACGTAAAGGTCGTCATTATTGAAATAACAATTATACTAAATATCTGTGAAAACAACCTTATTTTCCAGTTAGCACAAATTAGTGATGAAAACTCATCCTCACCAAATTGATAATCAGTTGCTAGAATTAATGCTGATAATATAGGCAAAAATAACACGGTTGCCTGATAAGGAGATGATAAAATAGCATCTCTCACCGTTCTATAGGGAGTTTCAATTATATTTGGATCAATATTTACTGAGTTGGCAGCACCGGTGTGTAGTGCATTAATGACTTGAATATTTTGATATGAAAAAAACAAACTAACTACAACTAAGATAAAAAATCCCATTTTAAATAAAGTTAGATGGCTATATTTATATAAATACCCCTTTATAACTTGACTTAACATTTTACACTACTCCTTTCGTATACAGAGCTAAAATAGGCATTTTCAAAACTATCATATTGATTCAATACTTGCTCACGTTTGTCATTTAAAACAACATGACCATTTGAAATACCTACAACTCTATCTACGGTTAATTCAAGTTCGCTCATATAATGGCTAGTTAATAGTACTGTTTTTCCTTGTTTCACAAAGTCTTTGAGAAACTCTCTTAACCAACGGATTCCCTCTGGGTCCAACCCATTAATAGGTTCGTCTAAAATCAAAATATCTGGGTCTGCAAGTATTGCTGTTGCCAAGCCTAATCTTTGCTTCATTCCTAAAGAATAATCTTTGATTTTCTTCTTACCAACATCTTTTAATCCAACAATTTCTAAACATTCAGTACAACGTTGCTTACTTAGTCCACAAGAAAGTGCAATCCATCTTAATTGCTCATAACCAGTTCTACTTGGATAAGGTTGATAACTATCTAAAAAAGTTCCTACTATTGAGATTGGCTCAACTCCTAACTCACTATATGTTGTTCCTAAAATAGTTGCCTTTCCACTATCAGCTGACTCCAACCCTAATAGTATTTTTATTAGGGTTGATTTCCCAGAACCATTAGGTCCGATCAAACCAGTAATTTCACCTTTATTAGCTTGAA
This sequence comes from Streptococcus sp. SS4, assembly GCF_030440125.1. NCBI lineage: Bacteria > Bacillati > Bacillota > Bacilli > Lactobacillales > Streptococcaceae > Streptococcus > Streptococcus sp. SS4. The sequence goes on from NZ_JAQFJM010000013.1 coordinate 22,365, forward strand.
AAGTTATATTTGATAATACAACTTTGTCATCGTATGTTTTATTTAAATTAGTAATATTAATCATTTTGTTTTCCTTTGACGAATAGAACCTTTTGAAATTTCATAAATTAATGCTTTCACCAATAGGCTTATTATCAAACTCCACCCATGCATATGCATTAAAAGGGGAAGTTTTAAAATCTGAAACCCAATCTGGAGAATATCTTGTTATAGTGAAGGTACCTTTCACTATAATTGTAGTTTATCAATATCTTTTCGGAAAAAAATCAGAGTTAATAGTTTTACATATTTTTAATAAAAAAATGTTCTGAGATAGTCTTTAAACATCTTATTTTAGATAAGAAACAATCCACAAAAAAATCCCAAGTGCTCTATGCAACTTGAGATTTTCTTTCTGTCTGGGCATGCCTGAGTCATTCAGGTCTTTATATTATTTGTCTTTTTGATCTTTGTGATCTTTTTTATTTTTCTTCTTACGTCCGTTGCGGCCAAGTCCTAGACCTGTTACCGATACGGTGAAGCCTGCGATATTGATGGTTTCTTCAATCTTACCTTTGCTTGCTTCTTCCTCATTTGAGAGATTAATTGGCATCTTGTGTTTAGAGCCTTTACCCTCAGCTTGACCTGAAACAGGTGCTTCAAAGTCGTCGCCTGGTCCATAAGTGACTGGTCCCTCATGAGATTCCACTTGTTCTTCGACTTGGTCGAGAACTTCTAGGTCTTGAACCTCTTCAACAACGATATCGTCTACCTTGTTTTCTTTAGGTTTACCATTGATATCGCCTGTAAGCGGGATATAAACAACGGTTTCTTCAAGGTTACGTTGACCTACTGTCTTACCTTCAACCTTGTCCTTATCAGCGCTGTAGCCTTCTACTTCTGGTGTGATGACTGTTTCAAACTGACCTTTATTTGAAGTCCAGTAGCTTGAACCAAGCTCTTCACCTGTAACCTTATCAATAGTCAAGCTACGTGTCCATTGAGCAGTTTGGATGTTATTGGCAGGAAGTTCTGCTTGTCCATCGCTAGATGTGTAGAGAACTGTGAAGGTTACATCTTTGATATAGCTTTCACGTTCTGGCCATTTAGCACCATCAGGATTTGCTGGGTTGATTGGTGTACCAGCTTCTTGGATGTTATCTGGACCTACTTGAACGGTACCATGACGAAGGGTAACCATGAAGTTTTGGTCAACATGTGAATCACCATCAAAGATAACACCGTTTGTGAAACCATCCGCAAGGAGGGTATAACCACGATCACTGTAGTACTTGATGCGCTCGATTGTTGAGTAATCGATAACCTCGCCTGATTTACCAAGCAAGTCAACCACTTCAAGTTTCTTACGAGTTGTGCCATCAACATAAGTAACTGTAGCTTTCTGAGCATCCTTAAGGTAAGTTACTACTTCCATGATTTCAGGTGTTTCTACAGAAACATCTGTCATTTCAGCTACTTCCATACGGTCTGGTGTAAATCCAACAACCTCTGGAGAAGGAACAGCTGAGAAGCCAGCTTGAGTACTTGACCATGCTTCATAATTGATAGCGCCTGTCACAAGGTTAACGTTAGTCAAACGTTTGAAATCAAGAACTTCAACGTAGTCGTCGCTAGCCAATCCACCTTCTTCGAAGACATACTGGATGGTACGTGTCACATCGGCACGGTTTTCAAGCATCTCTACGCTATTTGGCCAAACTGGACTATTAACATCGTTTGGATCTACGACTTCACCTGCAACTGGTGCTGGCATATCTGGGTCAATAAGAACCAAACGTTCACGAAGAACAACTTCGAAGACTTGATCAAAGTCAGAGTCACCATTGTAAGTGTGGTCAAAGGCTGCCGCATAACCATCGTTAACAAGTTCATAACCTTGTTTGAGCAAGTTTGCGATTTGTTCATCAGTAGAGTAGTCAATCTTCTCACCTGAGCTTCCAACGACAACATCACGAGTCAATTCTGACTTATCAAGCTCATTCATGTAAAGGATAATAGCTTTTTGCTCATCCTTAGCATAAACCACGTTGGTATCTTGACCTGAGTGTTCTGGAGTAATAAAGGCCTTTTCAGAAATGTAACCAAGAACATCTGGAACGACTGTTTCCATAGCCATGGTTGGATCTTCAGGATCGTTGTTGTAGCTTGGAGTAGGTGCATTTTCAATAGGTGTACCATACTCATCTACTGGAATAATCTTACCAAGCTCTGTGTAAGTAACTGTATCTTCCACTTCTGGAAGGTCTGGGCGAACTTCAAGTCCACCAGCTTGACGTTTATCCGCATAGAAGCCATCTACAACTGGAACTTCTACGACATCATAAGTGAAGCTTTCTTGATCCCATGTGCTTGTTTGTTCCACTTGGTTAAATTTACCGTGGAAGCTGAAGCTATCTTGAATGTTGATAACTGGATCTTTGTAGCCTGCACCTTGGAAGGTAACCGTTTGTTTCGTATCTTGTGTGATATCATCCAAGATTGGTTCGTAAACCAAGGTTTGATCCAGGCTGAGGTCAATTGGCAATACCAATTCACTTTCAGCTTGGTAGCCAGCAACTTGTGGTGCTGGTGTTTCAATAACTTGCGTAGCATCTTGAGGATCATTAGCATAATGAACTGGTTCTGCATCCGCGATTGGATTACCAAAGGTATCAACAGGGATAATCTTACCGAGTTCTTTATAGACAACACTGTCTGTAGCTTCTGGTTTATCAGGTGTAACAACCTGCATACCAGCCACTGCCTTGTCCGCATAGTAACCTTCGATAACTGGGACATTAACCTTAGCAAAGGTATAGCTGTCTTGATCCCAAGTGTAAGTGTCTTCTGCTTGATTGTACTTACCAGTGAAAGTAAAGTCAGACTGGATATTAACAGACGGTGTTGCTTCGCCAGCTCCTTTGAAGAAGACCGTTTGCAAGGTTGGTTGCGTTACATCTTCAAGGATTGGAGCGTACTCAACAAGAATATCGTCTGTCAAGCTCTCAGGCATGACACTTTGTTGCATTGGACGATAACCCGGAATGTGAGGAACAAGTGTCTCACTAACCTTAGTTGGGTTATTGACATCGTTGTTGAAGGTTGGCGTTGGAACGTTTGGAATCAAGCGTCCATTCGCATCAATAGGAATAATCTTACCAAGTGGAACGTAGGTAATGGTTTCTTCGATGTTATCTTCAGTAACCTCTCTACCTTTTACTTCTACTCTATCAGCAAAATAGCCTAAAACAACTGGTGCATAGATGTCATAATACTTGGTCTTGTTTGGTGACCATTCTGTCTCATCAACAAGCTCACCTGTGACCTTGTCAAAGGTAAGGGTACGGACCCAATAAGCCTTTTGCACATCGGCATCCGGTAAATCCGCATTGCCGTCTGTACTCTTGTAAAAGACTGTGAAGCTTACTTCTTTCTCGTAAGCATACTTAGATGGCCACTTAGGTCCATCTGGATTATTAGGATTGATTGGAGTATCTGGGACTTGTTCATGGTCAGGCCCTACCTTGGCAACATCGTGTTGCAAGAGGACAAACCACTCTTGATCATCAATATCCTTGTCATCAAAAATGGCATCTTTAGGGAATTCGTCCTGAATCAAGTCATATCCCATGTCCTTGAAAGTCTTGATACGTGTTGCTGTTCCGTATTCAATCGCTTCACCCAATTCACCGGTCAACTGGTCACTAACCAAGTAAGCACCGGTAGTTTCATCAATATAAGTGATGCTGGCTTTCTTGAAAATTTTACGATACACAACCGGAGTATCCCCTCCTGGTTTGTTCGGTACTACACTTTTAATATCTGTCATATAATCTTGAACAGCTGGTGTTGCTGTCTCACCCGCCTTTCGTGGATCTTTTTTGTTATTGTTATACTGCTTAGTCAAAGCACCTGGAATATATTCCCCATCTTCTGTCACAGGGATAATGCGTCCCAATTTCCTATAGGTCACATGTTCCGTTACCGTTGGCACATAGGGTGTGACAACGTTAAAACCCGCTTCCTTTTGGTCAGCGAAATAGCCCTGGACAACTGGTACCGATATCTTAGGATAGGTATAACTGTCCTTGTCCCATTCGATTAAGCCAGTCTTCCTATCTCTAGTTCCTGTAAAGACATGGTTTTCCATGACTTCAGGGTCTGGAGTTTTAGAATCTGCTCCTTGAAAAATAATCTCTTGCTTAGATGGAATCCTCACGGTTTCCGATTGGGCATGATTATCAAAGAGGGCTTCGTCAGCTCTAGCAAAATCTAATGGAGAGGGGGCACTGTGGTCAGAGCGACTTTTTGGGTTAGTCAATAATTTAGAAAGATCTATAGTATCAACTAAATCAGAGTCCGCTGATTTATGTGCAATATGCTCTTCGGCAGTTCTTGCTGCTGCTTCAGTCGCATCTTCCCTATAGGCTCTCAAAAATACTCCCCCTTTCTTCTTTTTATGAGAAATAAAATCCTATACTTGCTAAGTTCTCATGGAAATCTTTTCTATTAAGATTTCATTTTCCCTCGGAGAAGATAACAAGTTCTTATCAAAGATTAAAATTTTTGATATCTCTTATATATACTATAATACGAGAATCGAATTTTTACAAGTAAGGTGTAAGAACTTTAATCATTTTAACCCCTAAGTGAAAAAATAGCGCTTTAATGTGCAATATCTATCAAGTAGTTTATGAAAGTGACATCAAAATGAGATTAGCCCGACAACTTAAATGATGAGTCTTTAATGGAGTTTTCTCTCCCTAAAGACACTCTCATAAGAAATAGACTATAAACTATCACAACTACTTCTCATCTTTGAAAGACTAGAACCTTACCTCAGTTGTAAGGGAACAACCTAAGAGAATGGCACAGAGAAGGTCTGTGCCTAGTCCTCGACTATGGAATGCCAATGAATAACTAGCATTACTTTTAGTATAGATTGACTTTTACGCTTCGTCAATAGATTGGAACCATTTAATGAAATTCCCCAGTTTCTCAAGTTTCTCGTATTAAGTTATAAATAACTAATAGCTTTTTTAGCATGATTACTTTTTCATGGAACTACAGATGTAATGATTACTATCAGACTATCATGACTAACTCAAGATGGTTTTAAAATCACTTGTTCAGCCATCATTAAATCCTTAACGAAATCCGAACATGCCATAAAAACCGAGACTACTGTCTCGGTTCATACAGTTTGGAAACGATTAGATTTGTCCTCGGCCTTGAGCGTCAAAGTAAACCCACCATCCTGGACTCACTTCAACCCAACGGTTAACAGCCATCTCACCTGAATTTGGATCATAGTAACGAACAACGCCGTTCACACGAACCAAATGACCTTTGATTTGCTTACCATTGTTATCAAAGAGGAGGTTTTGACCATTGATAGTAACCATGCCTTTGACAGCATTACCATTACCATCGAAGTAATACCAGCTACCATCGATTTCATGGAATTGATTACGGTAAAGCTCACCTGAGTTTACATCATAGTAACGAAGGTTGCCATCAACATTAGCCAAAGCACCTTTCACTTGACGACCATTTTGATCAAAGTAGAGGTTTTGACCATTGATATTTTGTGAACCTTTTACGGCTGCTCCATCATTATTGAAGTAAGCCCAAACACCTGGTTCAATTTCAGCAAAACGGTTGCGAGCCATTTCACCTGAGTTTGCATCATAGTAACGGATTGTTCCATTCTCGTTAACAGTACGCCCTTTAACTTGGACACCATTGTTATCGAAGAAGAGCTCTTGACCATTAATGTTTTGGTGGCCTGTTACACGTCTACCATTACCATCATAGTAAGCCCAAACATTGTTACCAATTTGAACAAATTGATTGCGACCTGATGTATTGTTGTTATTGTTGTTATCTGGTTTTGGATCTTGTTTGCCGTTAGCATTCAAGACACCGTTTTCATCATAGTAGAAGACTTGACCTCTACGGTTTTGACGGTAACCATCACGCAATTGCACCCCATTAGCGAGGAAGAAGTATTGTTTACCATCGATAGTCTTTTCACCGATTGCCATGCGACCTGAGTTATCAAAGTAGTAAACATTTCCGTCGTTATCTTTGATGAAGGCATTCTTAGCACGTTTGCCATCGTTATAACGATAGTAAACACTGCCCCAGCTCTTCTCGAACTTACCACTACCATCACCGTTTTGGTTGTTGTTAGTTGATTGGTTGCTTCCGACTACTTTTGGAAGGCTAACTTTACCACCATTTGTACCATAGTAACCACTTAGACCATTCTTAAGCACGTACTCTGAACCACGGTCAAGAATGTTAGTACCATTCATGTACTTCGCAGACCACTGTGTAATTTTCTCGTCAGTAGTCATACGTTTACCAGTAGAGATTTGAACACGGTCAAAGATTTGTGGATAAAGACGTTTCAATTCATCAAGGAAGGCACCACCATATTTACCTTGATAGTCGTTACCAAAAGTACGTGTCTTAGCAGCATAGAGGCTATGATTGATGATTGCGCCGTCTTTAGTTTCACCATAGTTATTAACACGAGTTGCAGTGACTACTTCATCACCCGGAAGGTTGTAGATTTGGTCTGGAACCCAGTCAGCAATCGCTGAGATACCTACAGCGTGGAGCGATTTAAGAGCTGCTTTCAAGTCAGCCAATGAACCGTACTTGTTGTCCTTACTCATACCAATATCATAACGGTCTGTAAAGGCATAACCATTTTGGATGACTGAGTCAAGGAAGCTACCGTCATCACTTGAAACGTATTGTGGGGCAAATTCGAATGATGTGATACCCCATGATTTGAAGAGGTTTGCATTTTCAGCAATCTTCTTATTAGTGTATTGTGATGAATCTTGGACGAAGTCTTGGAAGTTAGAGAAACCTTCGTAGATAACTTGTGAATCAAGGGCAGCATTTGATTCGTAAACCAAACCACTGCTGTTCTTTTCTTTACTTGGTGCCACACGCACGTCTTGAGTTTCAGAAGCACCTACTGGTACCCAAACCGCAAGGTAACCATCAACTTGAGGGTTACGAATACCACGGATTTCGCTTGCATTAAATGTCAAATTACCGTTACCATCAGTGTATTTGACAATACCGTTAGCATCGCTGTCATTCAAGTAAGTAGCCACACCATCCTTTGTTGTCAAAAGCAATGGGCGATAAGCTTGGTTACGGTGAGCCGCACCCATGTTAATAGTCAAGTTACTTGTCAAACGAAGGGCAGGTTGGTTTGAAACGATAACTGCCATACCTTGGTTACGTGTTTCTGCTGTACCAGCATCAGAAGCACTGTTAGCCCCTGTACCATAACGTACAGAAGTCAAGACACCTGCAGCATCCCAACCATTAGTATTACCATAACCGATGTAGTTAACCTTCATATCTTGACCACCAGCTGCATAGCGGATACGGCCTTTCAAGAGGGTTTCAATAGCATCGTAATATGGTGATTTTTGAGCCATATATTGACCATCATCTGTGTACATGTCTCCATAGTAAACACGTGGCACAGTGTCCTTATGCGTAAGCATCAAGGCATATGCTGATGGGATATTATATTGTGTGTATTGCTTGTTAGCACTACGCATGTCTCTGTTGTAGATTTCAAAGGCTTTCTTCATTTCATCAAGAGTGAAGGTATTCCCTGTTGATTGAGGGTTGATTTCATTTTTGATGATTTGACCAATGATTGATTGTACCTCTGAATCGTGGGCACGAACAAATGAGTAGTTAGCCATACGTTTAGAGTTTTTACCACTTTCAGAACGGTCATTTAAACTATTTGAAATGAGTGGTTCAACTCCTGAACGGTTACCAATTGGACGCAAGAGTGAATATACCAATGCCAAGTGCATAGGGTCATCCATTGGCAATTGAGCACCTTTGGTGTCTTCATTGTAGTAGGCATCGTTGTGAGACCATGCTTCCAAGATAGACAAGTGCTTAATAGCTTGTTCTTGGCTTTGATCAGAACCATACTTAGCTTTGAAGTAATCTGAAGCAATTTGGAGAAGGTCAGCATTGACATTATCCACGGCATCGACACGAACACCATCAAAGTTTTCATCTTCAGAACCACCAGTGATAGTACCGATGTTCATGATGTAGTGGAGCCAGTTCAACTGCTCAGCCTGAACCGCTGGATTTGAGTTGTCAATATCATTTGCCAACAAGAATTCAAAACCACCGTTACTTGTATCCTTAGTATACTTAGGATTGCGTTTACCTGTTTGGCTAGTTGGTGTGCGGTTCAAGAGACGATAGTCAGAGTTAGCATGGCTTGTACGACTATCGTTGTTATAGAGAAGGGCACCACCTTGCAAGTGGTCACTATTATCAAGATTTTCAGAAGTTGAATTCCAACCTGGTTGGGTCTTCACGAAATTTTTGATAGTTGTACGCAACCAGTCAGTGTTACCTTCACGCGCAATACGTTCTTCAATACGCTTTTGAACTTCAAGCGCTGCTTGGTCCATCTGAGTTTGTGAGCTGAATGACGTATAGGTCTGATTGGTACCGAGACCTTGCTCCTTCATGTAGTTGAGGTAGCTCGCTTGGATAGCCTTGCTTGGCCACCAAACTGTAAGCAATGGACGTTTGTCATTTTCAGTTGAAGCAGTCCACTCTTTACCATCTTTCAAGATTTCTTTTGGACGGTACCATGTGTTGGCAGTGAAGTAACCATCAACAAGTTCGATATCTTTATCAGTTGTACCATAAAAGGCATTCTTGTCACCATTTACAGTAACGTTTGTGTTTGTGCTATCAGCTGATGAACCTGTTCCACCGTTCTTGTCGAAACGGTATTCTTTTTGATTAGACAATTCACCAGTTTCAGCGTTGAAGTATTGGCTTCCGCCGTTACGTTCAAGGACATAGTTCTTACGAATAGTGCCGTCATCTTCAACGTAGTATTGTTTTCCATCAATTGTTTTGATGTGACTTGGACCATCAGTTACGACATTGTTAGTTGCTGGAAGGTCGTTGTTTACTACTGTGACAGTATTGTTGGCATTGTTAGTATTGCCGTTAACTGGGGTAGCACGACGGCCTCCTGTAGGACCACGTCGAGCACCAGTCGCACGACGTTCACGTGTCGCTGCGCGATCAGTAACTGTTGTTGTGTCAGTTGTAGTGTTGTTATTTGTTGTATCAACAGCTGTATCATTGGTTGCTGTTGTATCTGTTGTAGTTGCCGCACGATCAGTACCGACTGTCGCTGCCGTATCAACAGCATTCGCTGCAACTGTATTTGTTGTATCAGTTGTCAAATCGAAAGTTGCTGTTGGAGCGGCTTGATCAGTTGCGACATCGTTTGTCGCTGCAACTGCTGTAGTTGGATCCTGAGCAGCCGTTGTATCGTTAGATACAGTACCCGTATCAACAGTAATATCGGGGATGGCTACAGTAGCATCCGTGTGTTCGTCGGCCTGAACGACACCGTCGTTAGTTCCTAAAGAAACCGCTGAGACTGCACCGAGTGACATCCCTGTAACTGCGATGGTTACCCATTGTTTCTTAACTTTGTGCATTTTATAATGTACTTTTTTGTCCATAATAAAAAGACTCCTTTTTCCCATTTATAGCTTCATTCTAAATCATTGAAAGCTTTTTTTCAATAAGATTCGATAAATTTTCATAATTTTTAGAAAAGTCCTTTTATTGCTTTAATAACATTAGTTTTAAATGAGTGTTTAGAATTATAAACATGCTCATTTTAGTTCGTTGAGAAACAGATAACTGACACTCTATGGCTATTTAGAATGATTATTGATAAGACCTCCTTTTAATGGGATTACAAGGAAATCTAATGAAAATTCACAAAATCCTTAAAGCACTTCTCTCAAAGCGACCAAAAATACTATCCTTACCAAACCATTAGGTCTGTTAGGATAGTATTTTTTTTAGACTATCTTCTCATACAAAAACTAAATTCTAACTATCTAAGCTATTCATTACTTACTGAGGTGTCAGAGGGTCAAGTTTGGTTACTCTAGTGCTAATTAAAAATACTCTTTCCCATCAAAAACAAAGGGAACAAAAACCAGATAATTCATCATAAAAAAATGCCTCAAATGCCTATCTACCCTGCTGAAAACAAGGAAAACGGAGTATAATAAAGGTGAAAAGAGTTAAACTATTTAGCAACAAATAGAGGGGTCGGTGAGAAAGATGTCAGTACAACATACAAACTTCAACACAAGCCAAGATAAGGGTAAGACTGGTCAAGAGGTCAATAATCAAGAGCTCATTAAGAAGAAGTCTCCAGACAACAGTCTTGCTTCTATTTTCCTTGCAGTCGCCTTTTATTTAGCTATCGTTTATCTTGCCTTATTTTTGCTCTTAGGCCTGTCAAATCCTTGGGGAATGCTTATAATAATTTTCCTAGCACCTAATTTGATTAGTTTTATCATCGCAACTATCTTAACAGGAATAGGACGTAAAAAAGGGAATAAAAACTTTCTATACACCAGTATTATTTTTTACCTAGTTTCAATTTTTTTGGCCTATGACCCTGACTGGGGAGTTTTTCGAGTTGTACCGATTCTGTTAACTATTCTCGTAACAGTGGGAACAGTCATGTATAAACAAGATAATGAGCAAGACAACAAATAAGGGAACATGTTCAAGTGGTCTCGTATTTTTATGTAGTCATTAGTATTTCAAAAGGTCAGTTCCATTTTGAAACTACGACAACATCTCCAAATCAAAAAACACCTCCTAGCTAGAATGGTTATCTAACATGAAGGTGTTTTTTATTGTGCTTATCTGAGCATTGTAAAGACTTTTACAATCCTGAAATACGAATAGTCTTCGTCCTATTCTTCATTTTTCCTACGTTTGGCAAGAAATCCAAGACCAGTTGCAGTTGCCAAGGCACCCAAGGCCATACCTAATGATGAGTCTTCCTCACCAGTCTTAGGAAGCGCTTGGCTACCATGTTTGTGCATAGGATCCTTCACTTCAGAAGTTGATTCTGAAACACTTGTTGAAATACTTGTTGAAATACTTGTGCTTTCAGAGGCACTCAAGAATGCCGATGTAGAGACTGACTCTGATACTGAAACGCTTGATGAAGCAGTTTCTGAGGCAGACAATGATGCACTTGCACTTTGCGATTCGCTCAACGATACAGACTCACTTGTAGAAATCAAAGAACTTACTGAGGCTGATTGTGATTCAGACATAGACGCACTCGCTGAAACTGACACTGAGTTCGATACTGATTGTGACTCACTGATTGAAGCACTTACTGATGCACTTTCAGAATTTGAAACTGAAGCGCTCAATGAGGCTGACTCGGATACGCTGACTGATTCTGACTCTAACGCTGACAGTGACTCAGATACACTTGTTGAGACTGAAACGCTTGATGAAGCGGATTCTGAGGCAGATGCACTTGCACTCTGCGATTCGCTCAACGATACAGACTCACTTGTAGAAATTGAAGAACTTTCTGAAAGTGACTCACTCAGTGATACTGAGTTTGAAACAGATTCTGATTCAGACACTGATGCACTCGCTGAAACTGATTCTGAGTTCGATACTGATTGCGACTCGGAAATTGAGACACTTACTGAAGTCGATACTGAGGCAGAGACTGATGCGGATGCACTCGCTGAGGCTGAGACGCTGGATGAGACTGACGCAGAAACTGAGGTTGAAACAGACTGTGATTCTAATACAGACGCACTTGTTGATGCAGAGTCTGAAATTGAGGTACTTACAGAAGTTGACTCTGAGGCTAATGCTGAAGCGGACGCAGATAATGACTCAGACACACTTGTTGATGCTGAAAGACTTGCTGAGGTACTCAACAAAGTTGAAATACTTGTGCTTTCAGAGGCACTCAAGGATGCTGATGTAGAAGCTGACTCGGATACTGAAACGCTTGATGAAGCAGTTTCTGAGGCAGATGCACTTGCTGAGGCTGACGCAGAGACTGAGTTTGATCCAGACTGTGATTCTGAGACTGAGGCACTTGATGATGCTGACTCGGAATTAGAGACTAATTGTGATTCACTGATTGAAGCACTTACTGATGCACTTTCAGAATTAGAAACTGATTGTGACACTGAAACTGAAGCGCTCAATGACACCGACTCTGATGCGCTGACTGATTCTGACACTGAGGCTGACGCAGAGACTGATGCGGATGTGCTTGCTGATTCCGACACAGATTCAGAAACTGATGTGCTAACGGATTCTGATACAGACGCACTTGTTGATGCAGACTCGGAATTAGAGACTGATTGTGATTCTGAGATTGAAGCACTTACTGACGCTTTCTCGGAGTTTGAGACAGACTGTGATTCAGACACCGATGCACTCTCTGAGGCTGACTCGGAATTAGAGACTGATTGTGATTCTGAGATTGAAGCACTTACTGACGCTGACTCGGAGTTTGAGACAGACTGTGATTCAGACACCGATGCAATCTCTGACGCTGACTCGGAATTAGAAACTGATTGTGATCCTGAAACAGATGTACTCAATGACGCCGACTCACTCAATGATGCTGAGTTAGATGTCGAAAGCGACTCACTAGCTGAAATGAAGCTTGAAGCTGAGTTCGAAATAGATTCAACAGTTGAAATAATCGCAGAAATTGAAGCACTAAAGGCTTGAGACTGGCTTTCAAATGCAGAAGCACTCAATGAGCTTGACGTACTCAATGATTCTGACTCTGAAGTCGAGATTGAGGAACTTGTGCTCTGTGATTCACTCAATGATGCAGACTCACTAACTGAAATGGATTCACTTACTGACGCTGATTCGGAGTTTGAAGCAGACTGTGATTCTGAAACTAACGCACTATCTGAAGCGGATTCGGAGTTTGACACTGACTGTGACTCAGACACTGATGCACTTTCTGAAGCGGATTCGGAATTTGATACAGACTGTGACTCAGACACTGATGCACTTTCTGAAGCGGATTCGGAATTTGATACAGACTGTGATTCAGAGACTGATTCACTTACTGATGCTGACTCGGAGTTTGACACTGACTGCGACTCAGACACTGATGCACTTTCTGAAGCGGATTCGGAGTTTGACACTGACTGCGACTCAGAAACTGATGCACTTTCTGAAGCGGATTCGGAATTTGATACAGACTGCGACTCAGAAATTGACGCACTTAATGAAGCGGATTCGGAATTTGAGACTGATTGTGATTCTGAGACTGATTCACTTACAGATACTGACTCGGAATTTGATTCAGACTGTGATACCGATGTTGATTCACTTACTGACGCTGACTCGGACGTTGAAGCGGATTGTGATTCTGAAATTGATTCACTTACTGACGCTGATTCTGAGTTAGACACTGACTGTGACTCAGACACTGATGCACTCTCTGAAGCGGATTCGGAATTTGAAACCGATTGTGATGTCGACGTTGATTCACTCTCTGAAGCTGACCCTGAATTAGACACTGACTGTGATTCTGAAACGGAAGCACTTACTGAAGCAGAGACTGAATTTGATTCGGATTGTGAAGCTGATGTCGACTCGCTCTCTGAGGCTGACTCGGAGTTAGATACTGATTGTGATTCTGAAATTGACGCACTTACTGACGCTGACTCTGAGGTTGAAACAGACTGTGATTCTGAAACTGACGCACTTTCTGACGCTGACTCGGAATTAGACACTGATTGTGATTCAGACACAGACGCACTCTCTGATGCTGATTCTGAATTAGATACAGACTGCGACTCAGACACTGACGCACTTGAAGATGCTGATTCGGAGTTAGACACTGATTGTGATTCTGAAACTGACGCACTTTCTGACGCTGATTCTGAATTAGATACTGATTGTGATTCTGAAACTGATGCACTTTCTGACGCTGATTCTGAGTTTGAGACAGACTGTGATTCTGAGATTGATTCACTTACTGACGCTGACTCTGACGTTGAAGTAGACTGCGATTCTGAAACTGATGCACTTTCTGAAGCAGAGACTGAATTTGATTCGGATTGTGAAGCTGATGTCGACTCGCTCTCTGAGGCTGACTCGGAGTTAGATACTGATTGTGATTCTGAAATTGACGCACTTACTGACGCTGATTCTGAGTTAGAAACTGATTGTGACTCAGAAATTGACGCACTTAATGAAGCTGATTCGGAATTGGATACTGATTGTGATTCAGAAACTGACGCACTCTCGGAAGATGACTCGGAATTGGATACTGATTGTGATTCAGAAACTGATTCACTTTCTGATGCTGATTCTGAATTAGACACAGACTGTGACTCTGAGATTGAAGCACTTACTGAGGCACTTTCAGAGTTAGAAACCGATTGTGATGCTGAAATTGACTCACTTACTGACGCTGACTCGGAGTTTGAGACTGACTGTGACTCAGACACTAATGCACTTTCTGAAGCGGATTTGGAATTAGATACAGACTGTGATTCTGAGATTGATTCACTTACTGACACTGACTCTGACGTTGAAGCAGATTGTGATTCGCTTACTGATGCACTCTCTGACGCTGATTCTGAGGTTGAAGCAGACTGTGATTCAGAAACTGATGCACTCTCTGATGCTGATTCTGAATTAGACACTGATTGTGATTCGCTTACTGATGCACTTACTGATGCTGACTCGGAGTTTGAGACTGACTGTGATTCTGAAACTGATGCACTTTCTGAAGCTGATTCGGAATTTGAGACTGATTGTGATTCTGAAACTGACTCACTTACTGACGCTGACTCTGAGGTTGAAGCAGACTGTGATTCAGAAACTGACGCACTTTCTGACGCTGATTCGGAATTTGAGACAGATTGCGATGCCGATGTTGACTCACTTACTGACGCTGATTCTGAGTTTGAAACAGACTGTGAGTCTGAGACAGACGCACTTGTTGATGCAGACTCTGAATTAGACACTGATTGTGATTCGCTTACTGATGCACTTTCTGAGGCTGATTCGGAGTTTGAGACTGATTGCGATTCTGAAACTGACGCACTTTCTGAGGCTGACTCTGAGTTTGAAACAGACTGTGATTCTGAAACTGACGCACTTTCTGACGCTGACTCGAAATTTGATACAGATTGTGATTCGCTTACTGATGCACTCTCTGACGCTGATTCTGAATTAGATACAGATTGTGATTCTGACACAGACGAGCTTGTTGAAGCGGACTCACTCAAGGAACTTGAAACACTCGCTGACTTAACGGTACTCAAAGACACACTCGTTGAAGCGGACTCACTTTGTGAGACACTTGTCTTCAAGGACTCACTCAAGGAACTTGAAACACTCGCTGATTTCTCGGTACTCAAAGAAGCACTCGTTGAGGCTGACTGACTTTGAGAAACGCTAGTCTTCAAAGACTCACTCAAGGAACTTGAGACACTCGCTGACTTCACAGTACTCAAAGACGCACTTGTTGAAGCGGATTCACTTTGTGAAACGCTGGTCTTCAAGGACTCACTCAAGGAACTTGAGATACTCGCTGACTTCACAGTACTCAAAGACGCACTTGTTGAAGCGGATTCACTTTGTGATACGCTGGTCTTCAAGGACTCACTTAATGAACTTGAAACGCTCGCCGATTTCTCAGCACTCAAAGATGCACTTGTTGATGCGGATTGACTTTGTGAGAGGCTTGTCTTCAAGGACTCACTCAAGGAACTTGAAACGCTCTCAGATTTCACGGTACTCAAAGACGCACTTGTTGATGCGGATTGACTTTGTGAGAGGCTTGTCTTCAAGGACTCACTCAAGGAACTTGAGACACTCGCTGATTTCACGGCACTCAAAGATGCACTCGTTGAAGCGGATTGACTTCGAGATTGGCTGGTCTTCAAAGATTCACTCAAAGAACTTGAGACACTTTTTGAGGCTACCGTACTCAATGAAAGGCTAGTCGATGCAGACTGCTTAGCAGACTCACTTCGACTTTGAGAAATCGATTCCTGCTTAGACTGACTGGCACTTTGCGACACTGACTGGCTGTAATCACTATCCGACAATTTCACCGTCACAACATTGGTCGTACTGTCTTTATAAGTAATCGTTACCGTACCATCACTATTAACCGTATAAGACTTAATACGGTTGGCGACCTCTGGATTCAAGGCAGACACGGCCGCAATAATCTTACTCTTATCTGCGTCTGTTAGGGCAGTCAGGCTGGTCACCTGAATAGTGCTTGTCGGCGCCACACCCGGTGTACGATCTGCCAAGCGCCCCTGAGTAATACGAATTTCACCCAAGCCATTTGGACGGTTCATATTTGATGCATTGTCAATAGCAGCAACATTACGTTGCCATGTGTTGCGGTATGAATGATAAAGATCATCCTTCAAATGAATGGTCGTTGTGATGGTTGCAGGATTATCAGTCGTAGCTGTGATATCTCCCGTAATCGGTGCAATATTACCAGTTCCGTACTGGCTACTACCAAAGAAATTGCCGTTCAAGGCATTGTCATTCAAATCGGCTCTTGCAACGACTTTCATTTCTTTAAGCTTGCCACTGTCATCTGTAGCCGTGAAAGTCAAAACAGCATCATCACCAGCATAGAGGGTATAGTTTTTCCCACCACCTTCGAGAGGCGTTGACTTAGGTTCCACACCATCAACAGTCAACTTGGCCATCACTTCAGGACGCGTTCCGTCCGTTACAGCCACGGAATTGCTAGCATCTGAATACACCGCATAATCACCATACATGATGCGAGCTTTGGCTGTTACACCACCTGTTTGTAACTTAACAGTCGGCGTCACAATCGCTTGACCCGAAGCATCTGCCACTGCTGTCCCAACTTCGTCGTCATTATTGTATAGAACAACCGTTGATCCTGGCTCAGCCCCTGTCACCGTTACAGGCGTCTGTGTATAACCCTTATCCAATAATCTCGTTTCAACGGTTGGTGCTGGTAGGCGCTTCACTGGAGCAGTGACATCATTAGTGGTGTTATCTTTATAAGTAATGGTTACCACACCAGATGATGAAACGGAATAAGATTTAAAGTCCTTTGAAGTGGCAATATTTGGGTTAGCAGTCTTAAAAGCCTCCCAAACCTTATCTTTTTCAGCCTGAGCGAGACTACTTGTGTCATTAACAAAAGTACTCGTTGTCACCGCCGTAATCGGATTACGAATACCATCATTTTGCGGCAAAACCTGAATACGAAGCGTGCGTGTCACTGACTGCTTAGCCGTATTAGTCACTACAAAAGAAACATTATAAATTTTCCCAGGCGTTACGACCTCTGTCTGCCCAACAGTCCCCACAATATTAAAGGCCACTGCACTATTTTTCAATGCAGAGGTCTGAGGCACGTTAATCCCATTCACACGATCACTACCAGAAGCGTAGCCAATGCTTTTAATACTATTTCGTGTAGGAACGGTTTCAACAACATTATAAGCCTGATTGATATAGTCAGAGTTATAAACAGAAATCAAGGCATTGTTAGCTAGCCCTAAATTATACTGGGGTGCGCGGAGATTGCTATTAGCATCAATGCGAGAACCATTACGAGGATCACGCTGACCAGATGTCGCACGAAGAACTGCATTGGCAAGACTATTTCTAGCCTGACGAGCCTGAGTAATCGTAGAAGCCACATCACTGTCACGCTCAGCCAGACTGACACGAATGGCATTCAGGGCTTTATCTCCCTTGAGAATAGCAGCATCCGTATTTGGCAAATCGACAGCTTGAGCTTTATAGGTATAAATGTCTAAGGCTAAATCTTTGAGACGCTTTTCTTGTTCTAAACGCTCAGCATCAGCCACAACCGATGCAGCTAACAGACCCGTCGCTGTATCTGACAATTGGCGATTAGTTTGAACTTCGGATGTCAAAGAAGAGTTTAACAAAGCAGACTCCGAGCTGACAAGAGTCATCCCCACTTTAGAGTTGCTACTGCTATCACTCTTGCTAACTGACTGAACAGAGGCATTTGCGCTATGCTCTGAAGTTTTTCCAAGCACACTCTCAGACTGACTGTGAGCAGAAGAATCCGTCTGACTTACTGATTCCGATTTAGAAGCTAATGAAGCGGACAAGGAAGCAGAAAGCGAGGTACTCAATGACAAGGATGTCGATTTAGAAGCTAATTCAGAAGCAGACACCGATTGGCTGCGTGATAAAGACTCACTCAAAGAAGCCTCCGAAGTCTGACTTAACGCAGCTTCAGATGACTCTTGACTATTTACTTGGCTATCTTGAACACTGGACACAGACTCCGTATTTCCAAGAACAACGGAATCAGATGCAGCTAAGAGATCAGTCTTGGCTCCTGCTTCACTTTCCAAGATCGGCTGATCAGTCATTTCATCCGCATGAGTCACTTGAGTCGCAACAGAACCACCAAGCAAGGCCCCCGTTGCAAGCACTCCCTTAAGAAGTGTCTGACCTGAAAAAGCAGGTGCATCCACCTCTACCTGATGGCCAGCAACAGACGGTGTATCCACACCCCCTCTAAGCACCCTGAAAAGACCAAAATTCGACGTCGCCGCACGAAGCCAGTGCTTCCCTGACTTAACCAATTTAAAGCGTGTCACACGTTCGGTTTCACGATATTGACCTTCATTCCTTCTAAAAAACATATATACTCCATTTATTTTTAATTAAGACACTCCTTTAAATTTTATCATAAAATTAAGCAAAAAATCTCATTTCGAGATTGCTTTCTAGCGATTAATCACTTCTTTCGTCCCACTAAAAATACGATAATAATGGTAACCCTAAGACTTATTAAAACTATTTGTATTTTTAGAATATCAGACTAAAAAAATCCCCTACCAATTAGGAAATCACTCTAATCGATAGGGGATATTTGCTTATCTCGCTAGAAGATAATGATTAAACTTACTAAGACTTAGAAGTCTTCACTTTCTTCTTCATCTTTCTTACGTTTAGCAAGAAAGGCGAGACCTGTTGCAGTTGCTAAAGCACCCAAGACCATACCTAATGATGAGTCTTCCTCACCAGTCTTAGGAAGCGCTTGGCTACCACGTTTGTGCTTAGGATCTTTCACTTCAGAAGTTGATTCTGAGGCACTCAATGAGGCAGACACTGAAGCACTTGTTGAGGCAGAGGTTGAAAGACTTGCTGAAGCACTCAATGAGGTTGAAGCACTTGTACTTTCAGAGGCACTCAAGAATGCTGATGTAGAAGCTGACTCTGATACAGAAACTGATGCGCTTGCTGACGCTGACTCTGATACAGAAACTGATGCGCTCGCTGACGCTGACTCTGATGCAGATGTGCTTGCTGAGGCTGATGCAGACACACTTGCACTTTGTGATTCACTCAACGATACAGACTCACTTGCAGAAATCGAAGCACTTACTGAGGCTGATTGTGATTCACTCAATGATGCTGACTCTGATACAGAAACTGATGTTCTTGCTGACGCTGACACTGAAACAGATGCGCTTACTGAAGTTGAAGCTGATGCAGACAATGACTCAGATACACTTGCTGAGGTTGAAAGACTTGCTGATGTAGAAGCTGACTCTGATACAGAAACTGATGTGCTTACTGATGCTGAGGCAGAGACTGAAGCGGATGCGCTCGCTGACGCTGATGCTAATGCAGATTCAGATGCGCTTGCTGATTCTGAGACTGAGACTGAAGCGGATGTACTTGCTGATTCTGACGCAGAGAGTGAAGCGGAGGCACTTGCTGATTCTGACGCAGAGAGTGAAGCGGAGGCACTTGCTGACGCTGACTCTGATACAGAAACTGATGTGCTTACTGATGCTGAGGCAGAGACTGAAGCGGATGTGCTTGCTGACGCTGACTCAGATTCAGATACGCTTACTGAGGCTGACGCAGAGACTGAAGCGGATGCGCTCGCTGACGCTGACTCTGATGCAGAGACGCTTGATGATTCTGACTCTGATACAGAAACTGATGTGCTTGCTGACGCTGATGCTGATGCAGATTCAGATGCGCTTGCTGATTCTGAGACAGAGACTGAAGCGGATGTGCTTGCTGACGCTGACGCAGATGCTGATGTGCTTACTGAGACTGACGCAGATGCTGATGCAGATGTGCTTGTTGATTCTGACGCAGAGACTGATGCGGATGTGCTTGCTAACGCTGACGCAGATGCTGATGCAGATGTGCTTGCTGACGCTGACGCAGAGACTGATGCAGAGACGCTTGATGATTCTGACTCTGATACAGAAACTGATGTGCTCGCTGATTCTGATGCAGAGACACTCGCTGAGGCTGACGCAGAGACTGATGCAGAGACGCTTGATGATTCTGACTCTGATACAGAAACTGATGTGCTTGCTGACGCTGATGCTGATGCAGATTCAGATGCGCTTACTGATTCTGAGACAGAGACTGAAGCGGATGTACTTGCTGAGACTGACTCAGAGACTGATGCAGAGACTGAGTTTGAAACAGACTGTGATTCTGAGATAGAGGTACTTGTTGATGCAGACTCAGAATTTGAAACTGATTGTGATTCACTGATTGAAGCACTTACAGATGTACTTTCAGAACTAGATACTGATTGTGAGCCTGAAACAGATGAACTTAATGACGCTGACTCACTCAATGATGCTGAGTTAGATGTTGAAATCGATTCACTTGTTGAAATGAAGCTTGAAGCAGAGTTCGAAATAGACTCAACAGTTGAAATGATTGCAGAAATTGAAGCACTGAAGGCTTGAGACTGACTTTCAAATACGGAAGCACTCAAAGAGCTTGATGTACTTAATGATTCTGATTCAGAAGCCGAAACTGACGCACTTGTACTTCGAGATTCACTCAATGATGCTGACTCACTAGCTGAAATTGAAGCACTTACTGACGCTGATTCTGAGTTTGACACTGATTGTGATTCTGAAACTGATGCACTCTCTGATGCTGACTCTGAATTAGACACTGATTGTGATTCTGAAACTGATGCACTCTC
Source organism: Streptococcus sp. SS4 (assembly GCF_030440125.1). Lineage (NCBI taxonomy): Bacteria > Bacillati > Bacillota > Bacilli > Lactobacillales > Streptococcaceae > Streptococcus > Streptococcus sp. SS4. Next base: position 43,258 of record NZ_JAQFJM010000013.1, read on the forward strand.
TGATGCTGACTCTGAATTAGACACTGATTGTGATTCTGAAACTGACGCACTTACTGACGCTGACTCTGAGTTTGATACAGACTGTGATTCTGAAACTGATGCACTCTCTGATGCTGACTCGGAATTAGACACTGATTGTGATTCTGAAACTGACGCACTTACTGACGCTGACTCTGAATTTGAGACAGACTGTGATTCTGAAACTGAAGCACTTTCTAAAGCTGATTCTGAGTTAGACACTGATTGTGATTCTGAAACTGATTCACTTACTGATGCTAACTCTGAATTAGACACTGATTGTGATTCTGAAACTGATGTGCTTGCTGACGCTGATGCTGAGTTTGATACAGACTGTGATTCAGAAATTGATTCACTTACTGACGCTGATTCTGAGTTTGATACAGACTGTGATTCAGAAACTGACGCACTCTCTGATGCTGATTCTGAGTTAGACACTGATTGTGATTCACTTACTGACGCACTTTCTGACGCTGACTCTGAGTTTGATACAGACTGTGATTCAGAAATTGATTCACTTACTGACGCTGATTCTAAAGTTGAAGCGGATTGTGATTCTGATACAGAAGTACTTTCTGAGGCTGATTCTGAGTTTGATACTGATTGTGATTCTGAAATTGATTCACTTACTGACGCTGATGCTGAGTTTGATACAGACTGTGATTCAGAAATTGATTCACTTACTGACGCTGATGCTGAGTTTGATACAGACTGTGATTCAGAAACTGATGCACTCTCTGACGCTGATTCTGAGTTTGATACAGACTGTGATTCTGAGACAGACGCACTTGTTGATGCTGACTCGGAATTAGACACTGATTGTGATTCGCTTACTGATTCACTTTCTGAAGCTGAAACTGAATTTGACTCGGATTGTGACGCTGACGTTGATTCGCTCTCAGAGGTTGAAACTGAGTTTGATTCGGATTGTGACGCTGATGTCGATTCACTCTCTGAAGTTGAAACTGAGTTCGACTCGGATTGTGAAGCTGATGTTGATTCACTCTCTGAAGTTGAAACTGAGTTCGACTCGGATTGTGATGTTGACGTTGATTCACTTTCTGAAGTAGAAACTGAGTTTGACTCGGATTGCGATGCCGACGTCGATTCACTTTCTGAAGCTGAAACTGAATTTGATTCCAGCTGTGATGTGCTTACTGATGCACTTTCTGACGCTGAAACTGAGTTTGACTCGGATTGTGAAGCTGACGTTGACTCACTCTCTGAAGTAGAAACTGAATTTGACTCGGATTGTGATGTCGATGTTGATTCACTTTCTGAAGTAGAAACTGAGTTTGATTCGGATTGTGAAGCTGACGTTGATGCACTTTCTGAAGCTGAAACTGAATTTGACTCGGATTGTGACGCTGACGTTGATTCACTTTCTGAAGTTGAAACTGAGTTTGACTCGGATTGTGACATTGATGTCGACTCACTCTCTGAGGTAGAAACTGAATTCGATTCGGATTGTGACGCTGACGTTGATTCACTTTCTGAAGTAGAAACTGAGTTTGACTCGGATTGTGATGTCGATGTTGATTCACTTTCTGAAGTAGAAACTGAGTTTGACTCGGATTGTGATGCTGATGTTGATTCACTTTCTGAAGTAGAAACTGAGTTTGACTCAGATTGTGAAGCTGATGTTGACTCACTCTCTGAAGTCGAAACTGAGTTTGACTCGGATTGTGATGATGATGTTGATTCACTTTCTGAAGTTGAAACTGAGTTTGACTCAGATTGTGATGCTGAAATTGAGGCACTCTCTGAGGCTGACTCTGAGTTTGACTCAGATTGTGAAGCTGATGTCGATTCACTTTCTGAAGTTGAAACTGAGTTTGATTCGGATTGTGACGCTGATGTCGATTCACTTTCTGAAGTTGAAACTGAGTTTGATTCTGATTGTGAAGCTGATGTCGACGCACTTTCTGAAGCTGAGACTGAATTTGACTCTAACTGTGATGCGCTCACTGATGCACTTGTTGAGGCACTTTCAAAAAGACTTTCTGAAACACTCTCTGAAAGGGATGCTGATGCTTCCTCTGATTGAGAAAGAGAAGATGAGACAACCTCTGACTCAGATGCTGAAACTGATGCAGATTCTACCTTACTTGTTGATACAGATTGAGACTCTACTGTTGAAGTACTTTCTACGATGCTTTGAGATGTACTTAAAGATGCACTCGTTGTATCTGCTTCAGACTCTGACTCGATAACCTGACTACCATTAAAGAAATTAACGCTAGTCTTATCAGTCTTAGCTGCAAAAGGTGAGAATGTGAAGGATGTGTCATCACCAGTGATTTTAGCAGTCCAAGTCGATGTTAAGCCATAACCATTCTTGGCCTGAAAACCATTCATTTGGAAATTTTGTCCCCAACTGTAACCGCCATTATCCGTTGTTACTGGTGTTGTATAAGGTGAAGGTGTAGTTCTTTGAGTACCGTCTGAATTAGTAATATAAGTTGTTACACTTGTCGGAGGAGTAAGTCCTGTACCTAGAGTAAACATCTTTTGGAATGTTGTTCCAGTATTATAGATAGCATACCCAGAAGACAAGGCTGATGGTTTCTCAACAGTTGACGTTGCTGGATTATCATATGAGGTAGTGTAGACAAAAGTAAGGTTTGAGCCGTCATTTGTCACTTTCAATGTATAGTAAATTGGAACATTATAGTTTGAGTCTGTTCCAGTTCCTGTATAAACCTTAGTTTCACCAGTCGCTAGGTTAAGGTTTGAAGTGATAGCTGGTGTGCCATTCACTGTAGAGTTTCCATTGAAACCAGCATTTGTCAGCTTGGTCATCATGTTATCGACGGCATTACCAAGACGCTCACGCTGTTCCGCGTAAGCTGCGTTTGTTGCTGATGCTGCGATCAATGTCGTTGACTTAGTAACTTCTTCTTGAACGGTTGTAATAGCCGTTTGAATTTCAGCCTTAGCAGCTGTGTCTGTCAATTTTGCTTGGTAGTTTTTAGCAATATTAACAAGCAATTCTGCTTCTGAAACGTTTTGGTCCAAAACAGATTTTTCATCATCTTGACTTGCAGTTTCTGAAGCAACTGAGCTTGTTGAAGTTGCTGAATCAGAAGCTGATTCTGAGTTTGAACCACTTGTACTTTCAGTTTGTGATTGGCTATCAGAAGTTGAGTACTCCTTGCTGAGTGATGCAGATTCAGAGATAGCTTGTGACAATTCAGCAGAAATTGATTGAGACACAGATTGTGATACTGAAACTGATGCTTCTGTGCTTGCTTGAGCATCAACTGAAGAGCTTGTAGACTCTTGGCTTGTTGATGCTACTGCTGAAGTTTCAGAAGCTGGTGCTGCACTCAATACCACTGACTCAGAGTTGACCGCCACATCTTGATTAGCAGTTACTTGGCTTTCCAAAGCTGGTGTTGTCGTTTCTTCCGCTTGAGCAGTGTAAGTAGCTACTGCTCCTCCAGCCACTGCACCCGCTGTTGCAATTCCTTTAAGGAGAGATTGCCCTGAGAGAAGCGGTGTTTTCTCCTCGACACTCTGTGCTGAAACTGATGGTGCGTCTGCCCCACCTTTAACAACCTTGAAAAGTCCAAAGTTGGATGTCGCAGCACGAAGCCATTGCTTACCTGATTTAATCAATTTAAAACGAGTCACGCGATCAGTTTCGCGATATTCCCCTTCGTTCCTTCTAAAAAACATATCTACTCCATTCTTGTTTTATGAATTAAAACTTACCGATAAATTTTATCATAAAATTCTTGTAAGCTCTAATACAAACTCTTATTTCCCTCAAAAAAATTGCAAACGCTTTATGCTGTATAAATACTGAAAATACTTTTTTCATAGAATTTTCACCCACCTTACATTTTGTAAAATAAAACTTAAAGTTGTCTTAAAATTCAAAGTATACTTCTTCCACATCTAAGATTTTAGCTTACTAAACTAAGCCTTCACTCTCTAATACTAAGCCTAAATGAGACTTAGACTAACGTTTAAGACACCCTCTCTCATTTTCAAACACGACAAAAAGACACATCCCATATCGGAATGTGTCTTTTTTAGAACGAAGCTAATCGGCTTATTCTTACTTAAGAGTAGTTAGTTTTTATTAGGACTAGTCACTCATAAGTTTTAGGGGTAAGTCGAAGGAATATTATTCCTCAGTTTTTTTGCGTTTTGCCGCAAGTGCCAATCCAGATGCAGTTGCAAGCAATCCAAGAGCTGCTGTAGCTGCTACGTTAGACTCTTCACCAGTATTTGGCAATTGTGCCATTTCTTGTGCAGGTTTAACTGGAGTAGCCTTAGCTGGAGCTTTAGGAGCTGGATCAACTGGTTTACCTGGAGTTGGTTGTTCAGGTTTACCTGGAGTTGGCGTTACTGGTTTTTCTGGAGTTGTATCGACAAGTTTGTAAACGTAAGTTACGTTCTTATCGCCTTCGATAACTTTACCAGTTACTGGGTCAGTTGTAGTCAAGTGACCATCACCATCTACAGAACCTACTGGGTAGTTACCTTGTGGTACCAATTCGTAAACTTTACCATCAGCAGTAACAATTGTCTTAGGACGGTTATCAATTACTGTATCGTAATCTTTACCTACTGGTTGACCAAATTCATCTGTTACAGATTGTTTGATAGTGTTACCATTTTCATCCACATAGTGAACGTAAACATTACCCTTAGGTTGTGCTGGTTGTTCTTTAAGTTTGTAGATGTAAGTAACATCTTTACGTCCTTCGATAACTTTACCTGTTGTAGCGTCTGATGACTCAAGGTGACCTTGTCCATCAACTTTACCTACAGTGTAGTTACCTGCTGGTACCAATTCGTAAACTTTACCATCAGTTGTTGTGATAGTCTTAGGACGATTGTCTACTACTGTATCGTAGTCTTTATCGACTGGCTGATCTTTTTCATCAACAACTGAAGTCTTGATTGTCTTACCTTCAGTATCTTTATAGTGAACGTGAACGTCACCTTTCACTTCTTTGTAAACGTAAGTGATGATTGAACGTGGTTTTTCAACTTTACCTTTAGTTGGGTCAGATGATTCAAGGTGTCCATCGCCATCAACTTTACCTACTGGATAGTCACCTTTCGGTACGATCTTGTATGTCTTACCGTCTGGAGTCTTGATTGTCTTAGGTTTTTCACCTTCCTCAGTTGTGTTATATGGAGTATCATATGGTGAGTTTGGTGTGTCTTGACGAGGTTTCTTGATTTCTTTACCTTTTTCGTCTACGTAAGTGATGATTACGTCACCTTCTTTAGGTTTCGTTGGATCTTCTTTAAGTTTGTAGACGTAAGTTACGTTCTTATCGCCTTCGATAACTTTACCTGTTGTAGCGTCATCACCTGTCCAGTGACCTTGTTCGTCGACTTGACCTACTTTGTAGTTACCTGCTGGTACCAATTCGTATGTCTTACCTTCGAATTCGA